>DHGV01000085.1:0-14437 GCA_002402945.1 Pelotomaculum sp. UBA4789 | reverse complement strand
AAGAACTGGCCAAGGTTTTTCCGGTGATCGATCAAAACGGCAGTGATTCGGCCATGTTTGACAACAGTTTTGAGTTTATGGTAATGGCCGGGCGTTCCCTGCCCCATGCCGCGATGATGATGATCCCTGAGCCATGGTCCGGCCATGAGAGCATGAGCGATGAAAAGAAAGCTTTTTACGAATATCACAGCTGCCTGATGGAGCCCTGGGACGGGCCTGCTTCCATCGCCTTCACGGACGGTACGATTATCGGCGCTGTGCTTGACCGCAACGGGCTGCGTCCTTCGCGTTATTACGTCACGAAGGATGACCTGATCGTGCTGGCTTCCGAGGTGGGAGTACTTGATATACCCCCGGAAGATATTGTGCTGAAAGAGCGGCTGCGGCCCGGCCACATGCTGCTTGTTGATACAGGTGAAGGGCGTATCGTCAGTGACCAGGAATTAAAAGCTGGAATGGTGGGCGAACACCCATACCGGCAGTGGCTGAAAGAATACCTGGTTGATCTCGACGATCTGCCGGAGGCGCTTTTTACCCCTGAAGCCGACCATGACACAGTCCTGCGGCGCCAGCAGGCTTTCGGCTACACCTTCGAGGACCTGATTAAGGTGTTGGAGCCGATGGCTAAAGACTCGGTTGAACCAGTGGGATCGATGGGTAATGACGTATCACTGGCCGTCTTGTCGGATAAATCACAGCTGCTTTACAGCTATTTTAAGCAGTTGTTCGCTCAGGTGACCAACCCGCCGGTAGACTCCATTCGCGAGGAGATTATCTTTGCGGTGGAGACAACTATCGGTTCAGAAAAAAACCTGATTGGACCGGAGCCTGAAAGCTGCCGCCGGATCAGGCTGAAAAAGCCGATCCTTACCAACGCTGAGTTGGCAAAGTTGCGGCATTTGAAAAAAGAGGGTTTCAAATCCGAAATTCTGCCCATCCTGTTCAGGTCTGGGGAAGGGGGCAGAGGCCTGAAGGCGGCCATGGACGGCCTCTGCCGCGAGGCTGACCGGGCTATAGCGGGCGGCGCCAACCTCCTGATCCTGTCCGATAGGGATATCGATGCAGAAAACGCGCCAATTCCCGCCTTGCTGGCTGTGGCCGGGCTGCATCACCACCTGATCAGGCAGGGAACCAGGACCAAAGTGAGCCTTTTGCTGGAGTCGGGCGAGCCGCGTGAAACCCATCATTTTGCTGTCTTGCTGGGCTATGGAGCCAGTGCGATAAATCCATACCTGGCTCTGGAAACGCTGGAGAGTATGTGCTACCAGGGTATCATGAGCGGCATCACACCGGCAAAAGCAGCGCAGAACTACATCAAGGCGGCAGTAAAAGGCGTGGTCAAGGTGGCTTCCAAAATGGGCATATCCAGCATTCAGAGTTACTGCGGCGCGCAGATCTTTGAGGCTGTGGGGATCCACCAGTCGGTTATAGACAAGTATTTTACCTGGACCGCCTCGCGTGTCGGCGGCATTAAGCTCGAAGAAATTGCCGGGGAAGCGGAAATGAGGCACCGGCGGGCATTCGCGCCTGGCGCTGATGACACACTTGACTCCGGATCGATGTACCAGTGGCGTTATGGCGGCGAGGAGCGCATGTTCAATCCGCAGACGATTGTGGCTCTGCAGGAAGCCTGCCGAAATAATGACTACAGGCTTTTTAAGAAATACACCATGCTGGTGAACAGCCAGAAATCCGCCCTGCGCCGGTATTTGAAATTTAAACCGGGCCGCTTGCCGGTGCCCCTGGACGAAGTTGAACCGGTGGAATCAATCTGCAGCCGCTTTAAGACCGGGGCAATGTCCTTCGGATCTATTAGTAAAGAAGCACACGAATGTATAGCCATCGCCATGAACCGCCTTGGCGGCAAAAGCAACACCGGGGAGGGCGGAGAGGATCCGGTGCGGTTCAAGCCTCTGCCCAACGGCGATTCAACGCGCAGCGCCATCAAACAGGTGGCTTCCGCCAGGTTCGGTGTTACCAGTGAGTATTTAGTAAACGCCGATGAAATTCAAATCAAAATGGCCCAGGGAGCAAAACCCGGAGAGGGCGGACAGCTGCCGGGACGCAAGGTTTACCCCTGGATCGCCAAGGTCAGGAATACTACTGCCGGCGTAGGTTTGATTTCTCCGCCGCCGCACCATGATATATATTCGATCGAGGATCTGGCTGAGCTGATACACGACTTAAAGAACGCAAATCCCAACGCCAGGATCAACGTCAAGCTGGTTTCGGAGGTGGGCGTGGGCACGATAGCGGCCGGGGTAGCCAAGGGCAGGGCTGACGTAGTCCTGATCAGCGGTTACGACGGCGGCACCGGGGCTTCACCCCGCACCAGCATCAGCCACGCCGGCCTGCCCTGGGAACTGGGTGTGGCGGAAACCCACCAGACATTGGTGCTCAATAACCTGCGCGACAGGATTGTGGTGGAAACAGACGGCAAGCTGATGTCCGGCCGGGATGTAATAATAGCTGCTCTGCTGGGTGCTGAGGAGTACGGATTCGCGACAGCCCCGCTGGTGGTTATTGGTTGCGTGATGATGAGAGTGTGCAACCTGGACACCTGCCCCTGCGGCGTCGCGACCCAAAATCCGGAGCTGCGCAAGAGATTTACCGGCAAGCCGGAACACGTGGTAAACTTCATGCGGTTTATTGCCCGGGAGATGCGGGAAATAATGGCGGAACTGGGGTTCCGGAACATCAATGAGATGGTCGGGCGCACTGATGTACTGGAGCAGGAAGAGGCCATCAGCCATTGGAAGGCTAAAGGCCTGGACCTGTCGACCTTGCTGTGGCAGCCTGACGTGCCGGCGAGCATCGGCAGATACCACAAAAAAGATCAGTATCATGCCCTGGAAAAGTCCCTGGACCGGCAAGTGCTGCTGAAATTGTGCGAGCCGGCCCTGGAGCGCGGGGAACAGGTAGAAGCCAGGCTGCCCATTAAGAACACCAACCGGGCCGTCGCAACCATCCTGGGGCATGAGGTGACCAAGCGATACGGCGGTGAGGGACTGCCCGATGACACCATCCGCCTGTATTTCGACGGATCAGCAGGACAAAGCTTTGGCGCATTTGTACCCAAAGGCATCACCATGACACTGGAAGGCGATGCCAATGACTACTTCGGCAAGGGGCTTTCCGGCGGCAAGCTGATCGCTTTTCCGCCGGCAGTCTCAAAATTTATGCCGGAGGACAACATAATTATCGGCAACGTATCATTATATGGCGCCACGTCAGGGGAGGCATACATCCGGGGAGTGGCCGGCGAACGTTTCTGTGTGCGCAACAGCGGCGCGACTGCGGTTGTTGAAGGTGTCGGTGATCACGGATGTGAGTATATGACCGGTGGGCGGGTGGTTGTCCTGGGCAGCACAGGCCGGAATTTTGCCGCAGGTATGTCGGGTGGTATCGCCTACGTTTTGGATGAGGCCGGAAACTTCCTTAAGAGTTGTAACCACGAAATGATCACAGCCGAAAAACTTGCAGATGCCGGTGAGATTGCTGAACTCAGGGACACTATCCGGCGGCACCTGCATTTTACGGGGAGCACAAAGGCGAAAATGGTCCTGGATAAATGGGAGGATATGCTACCCCGGTTTGTCAAGATCATACCGAAAGATTACAAGCGCATAATCCAGGCTATAGCAAAGGCGAAGCAGATGGGCTTGAGCGGTGACGAAGCGATTATGGCAGCTTTTGAAGAAAATATTAAAGATGTATCCAGGGTGAGCGGTAATTAGCTGTTGCATTTTGCTGTTTACAGCTTCCATAAGGGGGGATTTAGGTGGGCAAACCAAACGGATTTATTGAGCACCAACGCACACTTCCTTTAGACCGCGATCCGCTGGAGCGGCTTAAGGACTGGAATGAGATCCACCAGCAGCTTAATGAGGAGGATTTAAGAAAACAGGCGTCACGCTGCATGGATTGCGGCACCCCGTTTTGCCATACAGGTCTGATTTTAAATGGCATGATCTCCGGCTGCCCGAACCACAACCTGATTCCGGAGGTCAATGACCTGGTTTACAGGGGGCTATGGAAGGAAGCCGCGACCAGACTGCTGAAAATAAATAATTTTCCGGAGTTTACCTGCAGAGTCTGTCCCGCCCTCTGTGAAGGGGCGTGTACGGCCGGCCTCGCTACGGAACCGGTTACGACCAGGAATATCGAATGCGCTGTTATTGAAAAAGCTTACGGAAATGGCTGGATGGCGCCGCGTCCCCCTGCCCGGCGCACCGGGAAGAAAGTGGCAGTAATCGGTTCCGGCCCATCCGGTTTGGCCTGTGCCGATCAATTAAATAAGGTCGGCCACTGGATTACCGTTTTTGAGCGCGCTGACAGGATCGGCGGCCTGCTGATGTACGGCATACCAAATATGAAGCTGGAGAAATGGGTAATACAGCGGCGGGTTAACCTCATGAAGTCAGAGGGAGTTGATTTTATCACGGGCATGGAAGTCGGCAGCGACTACCCCGTTGACAAGTTCTTCAAGGACTATGACGCAATCGTGCTCTGTACCGGATCAACCGTGCCGCGTGACCTGCCGGTCGAAGGCCGGGACCTGAAAGGGATTTATTTTGCCTTGCAGTTTTTGGGCGCGAATACCAGGAGTTTGCTGGACTCCAACCTGTCTGACGGAAAATTCATATCTGCCGCGGGAAAAGACGTGATTGTTATCGGTGGCGGCGACACAGGTACTGACTGTGTTGGCACGGCGCTGCGCCACAAATGCAGTAGTGTAAACCAGCTCGAGATCATGCCCAGGCTGCCTGTTGAACGGAGTGGTGATAATCCCTGGCCGCAGTTCCCCACGGTGTACAAAATGGAGTATGGCCAGGAAGAAGCGGCAGCGCTATACGGGGATGACCCCCGCCGTTATTGTATCACCACAAAGAGGTTTGCGGGCGATGAGAACGGCAGGGTGAAAGAGGTGCATACGGCTGCTGTTGAGTGGCACAAGGACGATCAGGGTCGTTTTATACCGAGGGAGATCCCGGGCTCCGATAAAATCTGGCCCGCCCAGTTGGTGCTGCTGGCGATGGGATTTACCGGTCCGGAAAGCAGCGTGCTTGACCAGCTCGGGGTGGAAAAGGACGAGCTTACCAACGCAAAAGCTGAATATGGAAGCTTTGCTACTAATATCAAGGGCGTTTTTGCCGCCGGTGACATGCGCCGCGGGCAGAGCCTGGTGGTGTGGGCGATCAATGAGGGGCGTGGCGCCGCGCGGGAGTGTGACCGGTATCTGATGGGGAGCACAAGCCTGGTGTAAAAATTATCTGAATGCAGGCGCGGGTAATCAGTGCCCGGTAAAAAATGATGTCGAAGAGCGTGGCTGCAATCTTGCTTGCAGCCATAATTTTTTTCTCAGCTCAGTTGGGCGATAAATTTTTACAGCGTGCTGCAGCCTGCTGTATTCCGGAAAAATACTGAACAGGAGATTGCTGAATTGATCAAGCAGGGCGGGGTTGAAAACTGTATCGTCTTTACCTGGAAACAGGGCAATATAGAATATTTTGGATTCCACGAGGTCCTGGGAAAAATGGGCGCCATAGGAAACTTCGGGCATATATCCATCTTTGGGGGACGCTACTTCTGCCAATACCGCCGCATTACTTATTTCCGAAAAAGAAACCGGCACTCCCAGTGAGGGCGTGCTGGTTCCCCACCGGCCTGGCCCAATGAGCATCATGGGCTCTTTTTCACGGTCATGAAATAACCGGTTTATCTTTCCCACCAGCCTGGCGACTTCATATTTGTCCGTTACTGACAGCTTGCTGTACTCTTCAGCTCTAATATAGACGACAGTTTTAATCGCCTGCAAGATATCACTGCCCATAAAACTGCCTTTATTGGCAAACAAGGTATTATCAGGCGTGATCCCTTTTACGGCCGCATGCTTGACGCTTTTGCCGAATATTTGCAGGGGGCGGCGCTGCAGCAGGTTGATCTCAAAGCCGCTGCCATTTGAGAAGTTTGCGGTAAATTCGATATCCACCGGGTATTTGTATGCCGCTTCCAGCTTTTTCAGCATCTGCTGCACAATTCGCGGGAAATCTGTTTTGCTCAAAAGTTTTTCAAAGGTCAGGACCCAGGATGCCGGCGCACGGTAGCCCAGCTCTTTAATTTTGCGATCGGTCTCGTGGTCGCGGACCGCCAGCAAATCCCACACCGGAAACTTAGCATCCGGGTTGTATATATCGTTCAAAAGGACCGTGTCATTATCATTTAAAGTAATGTCCAGCACGTCAACCTTGTGCTGGGAAAATTTTCGGATGTCCTCAAACCTGGAGTCCGGACCGGCCGTGGGCGACCATGGGTGAAACCAGGGGTGACAGGTAAGGAATCAAGTGCGGGTAATGGCGTTCGACAAGGTTGATCACGACCGGGCAGGCGCTTGATATAAGCGGTCCCCGGGGGGGTAACCCGCATATGCTCGGCGCATATCAGCTCCGCCCCGACAGCACACTGTCCGATGTAGGAAAAACCGAGCCGCCTGAGCAGCGCAGGAAACACAGCAGGGCCGGCCAGCGGCAGCAGAGCCGGAAAGGAGGGCGCCACACTGGCTATAACCGGTACGACTTTTTCAGAGAACAGCTGCTTTACATCTTTTATATGGTTTATTACAACCTTGGCTTTCTGGGGGCATACCAAGGTGCACAGGCCGTCCTGGATACAGCTTTCTTCGATCACCGAAGCATACAGCTGGGTGTTGGAGCTGCCTGACTTGATGCAAATTGATTTTACCGGGCATGTGCGGATACATTTATAGCAGTCACGGCACTTCGCTTCGTTGGTACTGATTAATTTCAATTTATTTCACCCCGTATATGGCAGAGAACACTTCTTTTTCGAATAAATCGACAATGCTCTCGCCCGTTACTTTTGTGAAAGTTTTTTCACCAATCATTACTGTAACACCATCTGAGCAGCGCTCGAAGCAAAAGTTCCCCTTAAGAGTGACAATGTCATCCAGCTTGTAATGTGCAATCAGGCTTTCAACGCAAAAAACACGAGCTGCCGACACATACCTGAATAACCAGCATTTATATACCCTCATAAGATAAATATTTTGACCGTGTTACAGGAGTTAATCACTATCACTTTTCCGGCGCTGTGCTGTTGAATTCCTTTAAGATGTGTGTCTTGCGTAAATAATACTTATGTCATGTGTCATGGTCATGTGTGATCATAAAAAAGATAGACAGAAATTGAATATGTGATAGAATTTTTATTAGGTTCAGGAAGGAAGGATGATTAATTTTGAAAAATACACTAGCTGTCCTTGTTGTTAATAAACCGGGAGTTTTAGCCCGCATATCTGGTCTTTTAAGCCGGAGGGTGGTAAATATTGAAAGCATCGCCGCCGGTTACACCGAGGAGCCTGATGTGACCCGGATCACCCTGGATGTGAAGGGTGATGAACAGGTGCTTGAACAGGTAATAAAGCAGCTTTCAAAACTGGTGGACGTGATTAAAATTGTTGAGCTGAAGACTGAAGAGTCGGTTGAGCGCGAACTCGCTTTGATTAAAGTTAAAGCCGAAAACAACCGCAGGTCTGATATTGTCAACCTTGTATCAGTATTCAGGGCAAACATAATTGATGTAAATAAAGAGACAATGATCGTCGAGATCCTGGGTGATGCAAAAAAGATCAGCGCGTTCTGTTCTGTGCTTGAGGATTATGGCATCGTCGAACTGGTCCGGACAGGGAAAATCGCCCTGTCAAGGGGGCCTAAAGCGGTTAAAAATTAAGGCGCCGTTTCATCAACCCTGAAACGTTGTAAACCATTGATATAGCCTCGAATCGTTGACATTATTATTTTAAAGGTATATATATTATATAATATCGGCTTTGTCGGGGAGGATCGCCTGTGTCTGAAGTAAAGAGTATCATGATCAGCCTGCCGAATTCACTTTTGGCGGAGTTGGACGGGATTGCAGCTGCCTACCAACAAGACCGAAACGAGTTCATACGCAGAGGCATGGATTTTTACATTGCCGAATGTAAAAGGCGGCTATTGAGAGAGCAAATGAAAACAGGCTATATTGAAATGGCCAAAATCAACCTTGCCCTGGTTATCGAGCATTACTGCCTGGAGACAGAGGTAACAGATATTTATGAACTTTCCGTGACGGAGGTAAAATAAATGTCTATCCGCCAGGGCGATATTTACTATGCCGACCTGAGCCCGGTTGTAGGTTCCGAACAGGGGGGGACCAGGCCGGTCCTAATAATTCAAAATAATATTGGTAACCAGTATAGCCCGACAACAATTGTCGCTGCCATAACTTCTCAGATCGACAAACCAAGGCTGCCGACACATGTTGCATTACCAGTAAACTCCGGCGGGCTTGAAAAATACTCAGTGATCCTGCTCGAACAGATCAGAACGATTGATAAGTCCAGGCTTCTGGAAAAAGTTTATACACTGGATAATGACACAATGTCTAAAGTAAACAAGGCTATTGAAATCAGCCTGGGACTGGTGGACCTGTAACCCAGGTAAAATATATTTTTCTTCGAAAAACCTTTACCCGGCACAAACAGCCGAGCAAGGTTTTTTAATGTCCGATTCATTATAGCGATAAAGGAAGGTTAGAATGGGAAGGAACATCAGAGCGGGCAGTTATTTCCCGCAGGGTGCGACACTATTTGAAGACGGGGTAAACTTTGCCATATATTCAAAGTACGCTGAAGGGGTAGATCTTTTATTATTTGACCGGCCGCATGACATAACACCAACAGATGTCATCCGTATGAACAGGAGATCGTTTTTTGTATGGCACTGCTTTGTGGAGGGGATTGTCCCGGGACAACTTTATGCTTATCGTGTCAGAGGCCCTTACCAGCCGCAAAAAGGTATGCGTTTTAATCCCAACCGCCTTCTGACCGACCCTTATGCTAAAGCCATAACGGGCAAATTTTTGCCTGGCCCCTGGCACCTCGGTTATAATCCCGCTTCACACCTGGCTGATTTCTCTTTTAATGTTTTAGATAACGCCGGCGGGGCGCCAAAATGTATTGTGATCGATGATCGGTTTCACTGGGAAGGTGATGTGCCGCTGCGTATTCCCCTACAGGAGACAATTATTTATGAGGCGCACCTGAAGGGACTGACAGCCCATCATTCTTCAGCCGTGAAAAATCCCGGCACTTACCTGGGTGTTATTGAAAAAATACCCTATTTAAAAAACCTGGGTGTAACCGCTGTGGAATTTTTGCCTGTCCACCACTGCTATGACGATGATGCTTTAACCAAAAAGGGCCTAGTAAACTACTGGGGGTATAACACCCTGGGTTTTTTTGCGCCGGACAGCCGCTTCAGCACCGGTGCTTTCCCGGGCTGTCAGGTGCAGGAGTTTAAGCAGATGGTAAAAGCCCTGCACAGCGCAGGTATTGAGATTATTCTTGATGTGGTTTACAACCACACCTGCGAGGGTAACGAGCTGGGACCAACACTCTGTTTTAAAGGTATTGACAATATCACATATTACAAACTGCAAACCGAAAAACGGTATTATGTGGACTACACCGGCTGCAGCAACACTTTGAACTTTGACGAGCCTCAGGTTGTAAAAATGGTCATGGATTCACTGCGCTACTGGGTGGAAGCTATGCATGTGGACGGTTTCAGGTTTGACCTGGCTACGGCGCTCGGGCGTGACAACGGCAATTTTTCGAGGGAATCAGGATTCTTCATGGCGGTCCACCAGGATCCCGTATTGGCAGGTGTGAAGCTGATTGCTGAACCATGGGATGCTACTCATGATTCCTACCAGGTCGGGAATTTCCCCCTGGACTGGGCCGAGTGGAATGGTATGTACCGTGACAGTGTAAGAAAGTTTATAAAAGGAATGCCCGGCATGCTGCCGGAAATGGGCTACCGTTTAACCGGCAGCTCTGATTTATACGCCGATGATGGCCGGACACCGTTCAACAGCATTAATTATGTAACCTGTCATGACGGATTTACCCTTAACGACCTTGTCTCCTATGAAAAAAAGCACAACGAGGCTAATTTGGAGAACAATAAGGACGGCGTCAGCGAAAACTTCTCCTTTAACTGCGGGTATGAGGGAGAGACTGCTGATGCCATGATCAAAGATCTAAGGGAAAAGAACATAAAAAATTTTCTTACACTGATCATGATTTCCCAGGGGGTACCCATGATCCTGGCCGGGGATGAGTTTATGAGAACCCAGAGAGGCAATAACAATGCTTACTGCCAGGACAATGAGATAAGTTATTTGGACTGGTCCCTGGCGGAAACCAATCAGAATCTGGTTGATTTTGTCCGGAAGCTGATTGACTTTCGTAAACGCCACCCCCATTTTAGGCAGGAAAACTATTTTACCGGGCGGGATCTCGACCTTGACGCCATAAAAGATATTAATTGGTATTCCGAAGATCTCGAACCGCCGGATTGGAACAACCCCGGGAAGGGTTTTCTGGCCTTTCTGATCAAGGGAAATGAATTAATTGGTGTATCAGAAGAGGAAAAAAAATGTGATATTTTAATTATCTTAAACGCTCTCAAGGAAGAAAAGAGTTTCCAGCTTCCCCGTATCCGTCCCGGAGCGGTTTTTTCCAGAATTCTTGACACCTCCCTCCCTCGAGGCCTGGATCTGCTTGAGGAGGAAAATACTCAGCCGCTGCCAGGACATGTTTATCACACAGTAGCTCCACAGAGTATAGTAATACTTATCAGCAAGAATACCGAGCTGTAAAATACAGAATCTTACTGATGAGAATATCTTTAAAAGATAGGAGTTCACTGTGCGCAAAATTTAACAGACAGTCTATTCAAGAGAGGAAGGTCATTATGCTTGCCATTACCGGCGGGAAGATTATTACTATGGCAGGGCGTCCTTTGGATATAGGGACAGTAATTGCAGACGGGGGTAAAATTGTCGGAGTGCATGAGGGCGTTCTGATCCCTCCGGGCGCTGAAATTTTTGATGCGGCAGGGATGATTGTTATGCCCGGGATGATCGACTCGCACAGCCATGTGGGGATCGTGGAAGAAATTCACCGGGAAGAAGGGGACGACAGCAATGAAACAACAGATCCAGTAACCCCGCATTTGCGTTCGATCGACGCTGTTAACCCCATGGACCTGGGGTTCCGCGACGCCCTGGAGGGTGGTGTTACCACCTTAGTAACAGGACCGGGCAGCGCCAATATCATCGGTGGTGAAATGGTGGCGATGAAAACCCACGGCACGGTCGTTGACGATATGATCTTGCGCTTCCCTGTTGGACTAAAGGCAGCTCTCGGTGAAAATCCAAAGCGCAGTTATGGCAGGGATAAAAAAACTCCCGCTACACGCATGGCTTCAGCAGCGATAATCAGAGAAGCCCTCATCAAAGGCTGTGAATATTTGAAAAAAGAGTCACCGGAAAGAGACTTGAAGATGGAGTCGATTGGGAGGGTGCTGAGGAAGGAAGTGCCGCTGCGGGTTCATGCCCACCGCGCTGATGATATCATGACAGCACTGCGGATTGCTGATGAGTTTGGCATAGATCTGATCATTGAACATTGTACTGAGGGCCACCTGGTAGCACACCGGCTCGCTGATAAAAATATTCCGGCTGTGATCGGGCCTGTGATTACAAACAGGGCAAAAGTGGAAATGCAGGGAGTGACCATTGAGACAGCCAGGGTGCTTGCCGAAAAAGGAGTTTTGTTTGCCATTATGACAGACCACCCCGTTGTCCCTGTGCAGTATCTGGCTTTATCTGCGGCTCTCGCTGTCAAGGGCGGGCTGTCTGAAGAACAGGCCTTGAAGGCCATTACAATAGACGCAGCCAGGATATTAGGGCTGGAGAAACAAATTGGCAGCATAGAAAAGGGTAAAGACGCCGATCTTGTTATCTTGGACCGCCATCCCCTGGATATCGCTTCCCGGGTCAAACAGGTATTCATTAACGGCGGAAAGGTGTTGCCTCTGTATTAGCATCTCTGGTAAAATAAGAAAATATTTGACATTTTGTTATAAATAATCTATTTTATTAAAGGATATTACGATAACAGGTCGAATACCTTATTTGGTTATCTTATACTGAAATGTTATTATGTTGTAATATTTTGTCGTGAGGTGTCGAATGGCTCGAGAGAAGCTGAAGGTATTGATTGCGGATGATCAGGCAGGAGTACGTTTTCTCCTGGACATAGTGGTGAGGGAGTCAGGACACAAGTCCTATATGGCTCAAAACGGGATGGAAGCCATTGAAATGGCCTGTTCAATAAAGCCCGACTTGATTTTTATGGATGTCCGAATGCCATTGATCGGGGGACTGGAAGCGCTGGGAAAAATAAAAACAGCGAGGCCGGAGACCCAGGTCATTATTATGACTGCCTACGGTTCCGAACAGACAGTATCCGAAGCCAAAAGCAAAGGAGCATGGTGTTATATCGCCAAGCCATTCGATGTTGAGGAAATCAAGGAACTGCTTAATAAATTTTTCGATGGATTTGATGATATTGCAGAATCTAGAGTTGCAGGCTGTATGTAAACTGACTATTCAACAATCCCCGCGAGGGGTTTTTTTCTGTCTGTGTGAGCCTGGCTTTGATATAATTATCCCGTGCTGATATTGCAGAATTTCCGGGATAATGTTAAAGTGATTGTTGCGTCTGGCCGGCAAATGGTTTAATTTATATGGGGTGTGCCTTGTGACTGTGATTGAAACTTCATCGCCGGAAGAAACCGGCATTTTGGGGAAACAATTGGGTTCAATTCTGCGTGCCGGGGATATGCTCTGCCTTTACGGCGGGCTCGGCGCCGGGAAAACTTGTTTTGCCCAGGGGATAGCCCGCGGTTTGGGCATAGAAGGTACCGTAACCAGCCCTACCTTTACCTTGATTAATGAATACTACGGCAGGCTGCCCTTGTACCATATGGATGTTTATCGCCTGGATTCTGTCATGGAAATGGATGATCTTGGTTACGAGGAATATTTTTATAGCGGCGGTGTCATCCTGATTGAGTGGGCTGAAAAGATTAACGAGCTGCTTCCGGAAGAAAGGTTGGACATAACAATCGACAGGTGTCCGGATGAAGAAAGCTGCCGGCAGATCACCATTTCGCCCAGGGGTGAAAGATACCGGCTTTTGATTGAGGAGCTGATGACTGTTGTACGTGCTGGGAATTGAGTCTGCAACAGCGGTAGCCGCGGTGGCAGTCGCCGGTGACGGGGTGATCCTGGCTGAGCGGATGGTTTTTAACCAGCGTACTCATTCCGTGAACCTGCTTCCCATGATTAAATCCGTACTCGAGGAATCGGGGGTGGGGAAGCGCGGTATCACCGGGATTGCCGTATCAGGGGGCCCNNATTTACCGGCCTGCGCATTGGTATGAGTACCGCCAAATCACTGGCCCAGGTGCTTGGTTTGGAAGTGGTGGGAATATCGACCCTGGCATCACTGGCATACCCGCTGGCCGGGCAGGGCTGTATTTGCCCGGTATTAAACGCGCGCAGAAATGAAGTCTATACATCCATTTATGACAATAATGGAGTTTTGAACTGCCTGGCCGGACCTATGGCTGTGCAACCCGAAAAGCTGGTGGAGATCCTGTTAAACTTAAACTGCCCGGTGATATTTGCAGGAGATGGCGTTTCCCAGTATGGACCTGTGTTTAAAGCCGGCCTGGGAAAGATGGCTAAGTTTGCGCCTGCAATTTCCAACTTTCCCCGTGGCGCCGCGGTAGCTGAACTGGGTCTGGCTGCCTTCCGGGAGGGCAGGGGTATGGATCCCGCAAAACTCTGCCCAGAATATATCAGGGTATCTGAAGCGGAGACGAACTGGCTTAAAAAGAACATGTCCGGGAGTTGAGACAGTGGAGATCAGGTTTGAGGAGATGAGTGAGGACCATCTTGACCAGGTTGAGGCGATTGAAAAAGAATCCTTCCCGACGCCTTGGTCGCGCAGCGCTTTTGCAGGTGAGCTGCTGCAGAATGATTTCGCTCATTATATAGTTGCCTTACACGAAGATGTGGTGGTTGGGTACGGCGGCATGTGGCTGATCCTTGACGAGGCGCATATTACCAATGTGGCGGTCAGGGCGGATTGCCGCGGTCAGGGCATCGGCCTGGCACTGATGCTGGAGATTATCCGGTATGCTGTAATCAGGGGTGTTAAAAGCATGACCCTGGAGGTCCGCCCGTCAAATGACGCTGCCAGGCATCTTTACCAGGGTCTGGGATTTATGGACAGAGGTGTCCGCAAGCGCTATTATTCTGATAACAATGAGGACGCTGTCATTATGTGGAAAGAAAATCTCTCAGCAGGAATAAACAGCAGGATCTTTTGGCGCGGGTGAAGCATATGCTAAAGCAGCTGTTAAAATTTTCAATCTTTTGCCCCTCTTTTGCCCCAAGGTTTATATACTGATATAAACACCTGGATTATAAGGAGCAGCACCTGGATCCCGCCAAA
>DHGV01000010.1 GCA_002402945.1 Pelotomaculum sp. UBA4789 | reverse complement strand
ACTTGCCACATTAAACGCCAGCAGTACCAGGCGATATCCCCGAATCCGGCGCTTCCCATATCGGATAGGAACCAAGGATCTTCATACCGAATGTGACCTTTGCCACCTTGCGCAGAGCTTCTCTCACCTCAGGCTGCTCCTGCCCGCCCATGAGATCTATGAAAAACAAGTAGTCGCCCAGGTTCTTTTTCGCCGGCCGGGATTCAATGCGGGTAAGATTAATACCACGCACCGCAAATTCACGCAGTATGGCATAAAGAGCGCCGGGCCGGTCCCCAACACCAAAAACAAGGGATGTCTTGCATTTTTGTCCCGGATCGCAGGACTTCTCTTCTCTGCCCACAATCCAAAAACGCGTGACATTGTCAGGGTAATCATTGGCTACGGGTACAATGATCTGTAAATCATATTCTTCGGCTGCCCTCTCCGGGGCCAGGGCGGCCCAGGGACGGCTGCTTTTTGCAACCCGCCTGGCAGCCTCAGCTGTGCTGGAACACTCTGCTAAGGAGGCCTCAGGAAGCTCACGCCGCAAATAGCTGCGGCACTGCGCCAGTGCCTGGTAATGAGAGCAAACTCTCTCCACCTGTTTAAGCTCCAAACCCCTGCGAACCAGCAGTGATTGCCGGACAGGTAAATAAACCTCTCCGCGCACAAACAAATCGAACGGACCTGCAAGCAGATCGAGCACGGCGCCAACAGCGCCCTCGGTAGAGTTTTCTACCGGGACCACCCCTTGATCCAGCTTTCCGTCCGCAACCGCGGCGAAGACTTCTTCCAGTGAAGAGCAGTTTGTTATTTTGCCAGCCCTGCCATCCATATAAAGGATGGCGGCTTCTTCTGAAAATGTACCTTTAGGGCCAAGATATCCAATTTTAATCATTCTCCTGATTTCCGCCATCAGAGAATCAACCTCCTTTAAAAAATAAAAAACCTCTCGCCCTTAAGGGACGAGAAGCATTAAGCTTTCCGTGTTACCACCCTGGTTGGACTATGGCAAAACCATAGCCCCCGCTCGGCAGAGTACAGGAACAAATATTCCGATACCCCCTTCCTTTTAACGCCGGAAGATTACGGCCTGACCTACTCGCCGCTTGTGGCGGTTTCAGCCGGCGTCTCCGGAGAGAACTTCAACAGGTCACATCCTGGGTGTGCTTCCAGTCGGTGGCACTCCCTCCCTGTAGGACTGGGTCCGGTTTACTTTTCTCCTTCATTGACTTTTTAAAATATAGAGTTATTAACAGTATAACGTCTGGCAGGTTAAACTGCAAGCAGTAAATTTATATTTTGAAATATTGATTCATACGTGATTCATATGGCAATAATCAAAAACATTCCTGGCACAAGCGCCTCTTGTGTTTACTTAACAACGATATTAACCAGTTTTCCGGGCACAGGTATAATTTTAACTATTTTTTTGCCTTCCGTCAGCCTTAATATTTTAGGATCATGCATAACCAATTCCTGCATTTCCCCGGCTGTCAGCCCGGCCGGCAACAGCATGCGGTCGCGCACCCTGCTGTTGATCTGCACTACGATCGTGATTTCATCTTCCACAATAGCCGCCGGGTTATATGACGGCCATTTCTGTAAATGAATGCTGCCTGCATGCCCCGTGGCTTCCCAGATTTCTTCGGTGATGTGGGGAGCAAATGGCGCCAGCAGCAGCAGCAGTGATTCTACCGCTTCCCTCAGGACGGCGCTGTCGCGATCTGTTTCCGGCAGCTCTTTGAACTGGTACAGAGCGTTAACATGCTCCATGATAGCGCTGACCGCCGTATTAAAGTTAAAACGGGTGCTGATGTCCTCGGTCACCTTCTTGATGGTTTTGTGGGTTATACGTCGCATATCCCGGTTTGCTCCCGCCAGATCTGTGTCAGGCCTGCCCGGCGCTTTTTTCAGCATCTCCTCCAGAGGCTCTACCAGGCGCCAAATGCGGTTTAAAAACCGGTAGCAGCCTTCCACTGCCTGATCGCTCCACTCCAGGTCTCGCTCCGGCGGCGCCGCAAAGAGGATAAACAACCTGGCCGTATCAGCCCCGTAACGGGCAATGATATCTTCCGGGCTTACCACATTGCCCTTTGATTTTGACATCTTTGTTCCGTCCTTCAGAACCATCCCCTGGGTCAGAAGGTTGGTGAAGGGCTCCTGGTTGCTGACCAGTTTCAGATCATTGAGTACTTTAGTAAAAAAACGTGAATACAAAAGGTGCAGTATGGCGTGTTCAACACCGCCGATATACTGGTCTACCGGCAGCCAGTAATCCACCTTGTCCTTGTCCCAAGGCTGTTCTGCCTCTCTTGGGCTGGTGAAGCGGTAGTAATACCAGGAAGAGCACATGAAAGTGTCCATGGTATCGGTTTCTCTTTTTCCCTGACCGCCGCAGCTGGGACAGGTTGTATTCACAAAATCGGGGCATTCGGCCAGAGGTGATTGGCCGGTTGGCTTAAACTCCACCTCCATGGGCAGCAGTACCGGCAGATCGCTCTCGGGCGCCGGCACAATCCCGCAGTTTTCACAATAGATGATTGGAATGGGTGCGCCCCAGTACCGCTGGCGTGAAATTAGCCAGTCCCGGAGCCTGTAGGTCACCTTAAACCTGCCCTGACCCATTTCTTCCAGGTAGCTGGTAATTGATTTAATCGCTTCTTTGTTGGGCTGCCCGTTAAACTGTCCGGAGTTTACGAGGAAACCTTCTTCCTCGTAGGCTGACTCCATTTCACCGGGCGCAAGCGCTGCACCCGCGGGCTGGATCACCACCCGGATGGGATAGTTGTATTTTCTGGCGAATTCAAAATCCCGCTGGTCATGTGCCGGCACACCCATAACACAGCCGGTTCCGTATTCCAGCAGGACGTAATTGGCGATCAGGACCGGAATCTTTTCCCCGGTTAGGGGATTGATACAGTATGCTCCGAGCGGGTAGCCGACTTTCTCCACCTCAGATGAGGTGCGGTCGATTTCACTGAGGTTTTTCACTTTCCGGACAAATTCCTTGATCTCCGCCTCTTTTTCAGATCCGGCAATCAGCCTTTCCGCCAGTGGGTGTTCGGGCGCCAGCGCCATGTAGGTTACCCCAAAAACAGTATCCGGGCGGGTCGTGTACACTGTTATTTTATCTTCTGTGCCATCTATTATAAAATCGATCTCCGCGCCCTCACTGCGCCCAATCCAGTTTTCCTGCATGATCTTGACCTTTTCCGGCCATCCTTCAAGAAGATCCATATCTTTAAGCAGGCGGTCGGCATAGTCGGTAATCTTAAAAAACCACTGCGCCAGTTCCCTTTTCTCAACTGTCGTTTTGCAGCGCTCACAGCACCCGTTTACAACCTGCTCATTGGCCAGCACTGTCGCGCAGTCCGGGCACCAGTTGACGGCGGACAGCTTTTTATAAGCTAAACCCTTATGGTAAAGCTGCAGAAAGAGCCATTCGGTCCAGCGATAATACTCCGGGTCACAGGTGGCGAATTCCCTGTTCCAGTCGTAGCTGATACCGAGCTGTTTCAATTGTTCCCTCATGTTTTTTATGTTTTCGATGGTCCAGTCGGCGGGATGGATACCGCCATGTTTAATGGCAGCGTTTTCCGCCGGCAGCCCGAAGGCGTCCCAGCCCATCGGGTGGAGCACGTGAAAGCCCTGCATACTTTTGTAACGGGCCACCACATCACCTATGGAATAGTTCCTCACATGGCCCATATGCAGTTTACCCGATGGGTAGGGGAACATTTCCAGGCAGTAATATTTTGGCTGGTCGGAAAAATCCGGTACAGCGTAAAGGTCATCTTCTGCCCACCGGTCCTGCCATTTTTTTTCTATTTCATCAAAATCATATTTAACTTTCAATTTGGTTCCCCCTTGATCGCTCCAGCCTGATTGGGACGTGAGTCGTGAGGCTTCGGACATGTGATTCAAGCAATTCTATCGGATCAGACCTATCCTGCTCTCTCGTGTCTCATCTTTCGCTGAAAAAATTGTCCGGATTTATCCGGACTAAAAAATTTTGACTATAAAATCCATACTTTAAATTTCATATCAAACATACCAAACATTTATCTCTTAAAAAGTCTCCAGAGGAATGCACGATGTCTTCACGTCTCACATCCCGCGTCTCAATACTAGGCTGTTTGAATTTTGGCCGCATCCTGCAGGCCCAGCATCTCTACAGCCATATCGCGCAGTTTGTATTTCTGGATCTTGCCGCTGGCCGTAATCGGGTAACTGTCAATAAAGGCCACATGCCTGGGGATCTTATAGCGGGCGATCTGGCCCTCACAGAACTTTTTCACTTCTTCTTCTGTCAGCTGGGTATTGTTCTTCAGCTGGATAAAAGCCATGACTTCCTCGCCATACTTAACGCTGGGAATACCGACTACCTGCACGTCTTTAACGTCCGGGTGAGTGTAAAGGTACTCTTCGATCTCCCGGGGATAAATATTCTCGCCGCCGCGGATGATCATGTCCTTGAGGCGGCCGGTGATCTTAAGGTAGCCGTTTTCGTCCACCGTCCCCAGGTCGCCCGTGTGCAACCAGCCTTCGCTGTCAATAGCCGCGGCGGTCGCCTCGGGCATTTTATAGTAACCCTTCATAATGTTGTAGCCGCGGGCGCAAATTTCCCCCTGGGTATGGGGGCCGACTTCTTTCCCGGTTTCCGGGTCGACAATTTTCATCTCCACNNGTGGAAACCCTGAGTTCCAGCGGGTCATCAGTCGTGGTGTTTGTAATTCCCGGCGAGGACTCAGTCTGGCCGTAGGTTATTACAATATCATTCGCACACATGACGTCCACTACTTTTTTCATTACTTCAATGGGGCAGGGCGAACCGGCCATGATCCCCGTGCGCAGAGAGGAGGTGTCGAATTTTTCCTTCTCCAGCAGCTCCAGCTCCATGATGAACATCGTGGGCACGCCGTGCACCCCGGTGCAGCGCTCCTGCTCAATGGTCCACAGCACCTGCCTGGGGTCGAAAGACTCGACCGGCACCATGGTGGTGCCATGAGTGACACAGGCCATCGTACCCAGCACACAGCCGAAGCAGTGAAAGAAAGGCACCGGGATGCACAGCCTGTCATTCTCGGTTAATTTCATACTGTCCCCAACGCCGAGGCCGTTTAGGATCAGGTTGCGGTGTGTGAGCATGACCCCTTTGGGAAAACCGGTCGTCCCCGAGGTGTACATCATGTTGATCACATCGTCGTAATGCAGTGAGGCCATACAGGCCTTCAGTTCCTCGTCCGGGACTTCTTCAGCCATTTTCATGACCTCATCCCAGGTGAACATGCCCGGGTATTTTTTCTGCCCGATAAATACTACATTTTTTAAAAAAGGCAGCCTTTCCGATACCAGCTCGCCCGGCTTGCAGTCATTAAGCTCCGGGCATAGTTCGTATAACATACCTATATAATCGGATGTCTTGGTGCCCTGTACCAGGATCAATGTTGTTGAGTCGGACTGCTTCATCAGGTACTCAAGCTCAAACAACTTGTAACTTGTGTTGACAGTGACCAGCACCGCCCCCATCCTGGGGCTGCCGAACTGGGTAATCGCCCACTCGGGTACATTGGCGCCCCAAATCGCGGCGCTGTCCCCTTTCTTCACACCCAGTTTCATTAATCCCTTGGCAATCCGGTTGCAGGCTTCCCGGAACTCCTTATACGTGTACCTCAAGCCGCGGTCCGGGTAAACCAACGCTTCTGTGTCGGGATAGGCCTCAGTAATTTGGTCAACCATCTCGCCCAACGTAATTCCGCCAAAATCAATTACACTCACGTGTTCCCCTCCCCTAAAAATAAAATTAAAAAAACCTCCGCATCCCTGTAGGGACGAGAGGTTAAACCCGCGGTACCACCCTTATTGGTAAAGATCGATTTTGGTGGAGCTGGCGGGGATTGAACCCGCGGCCTCTTCCATGCCAAGGAAGCGCGCTCCCACTGCGCCACAGCCCCATCTCTTTACCCTCTTCCAGCTATAACGGAGCAACCGGACCGGAGTACTAAACCTTCCCCCGGACAGCTCAAAGGCGAGTTTCGGCAGCTCCGCCCACCGCCTCGCACCAACCGGCGGCTCTCTTAAAGAACTGCGCTGCTTACTGCTCCTCATCATCGCCTTGACAGCTAAACTGTGAATTATTATATGACATAGACCTGTATATGTCAACAACACAGAATAATTTGACGCAGCCGGTTCAGCACAGATTGTCCGGCCGCATCATTTACATGTATTATTTATATTTTCAACGGCACGTCAACAATTCGGGCGTCACCCCATAAGCGTTCCAGGTTGTAAAACTGCCGTTCTTTTTCCTGAAAAACATGGACAATAACGTCGCCATAATCCAGCAGCACCCAGCTGGCCTCCCTGAAACCTTCCCGGCGCATGGCAAGGACCCCTTCCTTCTTCAGTTCCTCCTGGATGCTCTCCGCTATCGCCTGAACCTGTGTATTGGAACGGCCGCTGCAGATTATAAAATAGTCGGCTATGATTGTTACATTGCTGATATCAAGGACTGTCACATCCACTGCTTTCTTGTTTTCCGCAGCCTGCACAGCAATATTGACAACTGCTGGTGGACTTAATGGCAATACCACTCCTCCTTGTAAAACATATTTATTTACAACAATTATTATTCTACCTTTATGGTGAAAGTTCCTTCCGGCGGTGTAACCAGTTGTTAGATTATGCCTTCTCCTTCACATAGGCCATGCCGGCTGCCAAAGCAACCAGGTCGTTTTTTTCGTCCCTTACCTCCAGGCGGTATAATCCAGTCTTCCTGGTCAGGTTCTCTTCCCTGGCGACAGCGGTTAGCCTGGCTCCTTCATAAGTCGCCTTCAGAAAATTTATACTTATGTTTAGGGCAAGCGCCAGAGAACCGTGGGAGTTGCTTGCTGCAGCAAAAACAATATCGGCCAGGGCAAAAACTGTGCTGCCGTGAGTTAATCCCGCGCCGTTAAGAAGTTCCGGGGTCACAGTTAATTCTGCCCTGGCATAACCGGGCTTTATTTCCGTAATCTTAATACCCAGATGCTTGGCAAATGTATCTTTTTCCAGGCGCTGTCTGCAAATCTCAATATTGTCGTTTATTTTATTTACCTCCCGTCACGCATAAACTCCATCTGGAATTTTTCCTGAACCAAATGATATTTTATATTCTCATACAGCCTCAGATGTCCTCCTAACACATAATAAAAGCAACCCGTGCAGGTAAAACATACACGGGTGTCCAATGCCTGATAAACACAAGACAGCAATAGAAATAAAGTTCTTAACTAGGACATTCCACCCATCCTGTCTTCTCTGGCTTTTGCCTCGTTAACTGTAATAATCCTCCCGCTAAGTTCAGTGCCGTTCATTGCTGCGATCATAGTTTCCGCATCTTCATCCCGGACTTCGACAAAGCCAAATCCACGGGAACGACCGGTCTCACGATCAGTAATAACGCGGCTGCTCAAAACCTCGCCATGCGCGGAAAAAGCATCTGCCAGGTCCTCAGCCTTGGTTGCCCAGGGTAGATTTCCTACATACAGGGTACGCGCCATTCACTAATCACCTCTTTCCCTAAAGTTACTTTTTTCTTGAAGCAATTATTTACAAAATAAAATCTCGTGATGCAATCTCAGACAGGCAAAGATTTTCCAAACATCATTTACTGTATAGTTTGTTATTTTTTATATAATCTTCCACAGACTCGGGCAGCAGATACTTTATAGGCCTTCCGCCATGCACACGCTGCCTGATTTCAGTTGAAGAAATGGCCAAAGCAGGCACTTCCATGTACGAAATATTTTGTTTCAAACCAGACGGCAGAGAAGCAGTTTTTTCTCTAAGCTCAAACAAACGATAACCGGGACGTGTCGCTGCCACAAAACTACAAATCGTCAAAAGAATATCAAAATCTTTCCATTTGAATATCTCTAATAAAGCGTCCGCGCCTGTGATGAAATAAATTTTCACACCGGGATACAGCTGCATAACAGCCCGCACCGTATCGATTGTAAAAGAAGGCCCGGGTCGTTCGACCTCAATGGCCGAAGCACAAAAAAAAGGGTTGGAAGCAACCGCCAGACAGGTCATTTTATAGCGATCCAGGGGATCAGATACTATATATCCAGGCTTATGCGGCGGTCGTCCCGACGGGACAAAAATTACCCTGTCAAGTCCGAACGAATACCTGGCTCCTTCAGCTGTTACCAGGTGCCCATAATGTATTGGATCAAAAGTACCACCCATAATGCCCAGACGCCGTTCTGTCTTATGCTCTTTGTTCATATGGAAATTGTACTGTCTGTTAATTTTAAAAGCAAGTAAAACAAATAATTGATCACTAAATATTACAGATTGAGCACCAGGTTGTTACGGTGAACTACTTCATCATAATCCTTATATCCAAGGATGCGGGATATTTCTTTAGTCTGGGATCCTTTTATCAGATCAATTTCAACCGAGGAATAACAAGTTATCCCCCTGCCAATTTCTCGCTGATCAGGCCCGATAATGCTGACAGTGCTGCCTATTTCAAAAACACCTTCAGAAGCTGTAACTCCGGATGGAAGCAGGCTCTTGCCCTTCTTAACCAATGCCGCAGCAGCGCCATCATCAACGTGTATTTTCCCGCATAGTGCCGAGCTGTATGCAATCCACCTTTTTTTATTCTCCAGTTTGTTGGCAGATGGCAGAAACACAGTCCCGACCTGCTCCCCGGCCATTATCCTCAGGATGATATCCTTTTCTGCCGGGCTGGTCAGGACCGTAAATACCCCGGAATGTGAAGCTATCCTGGCTGCCTGAATTTTCGTGATCATACCACCGGACCCCATCTTACTGCCAACGCCACCGGCGAGTGATTCGATAGCGGGTGTTATTTCCCCCACCTCCCGAATCAGCCTGGCAGCATGATCTTTTCGCGGGTCGGCAGTGTAAAGGCCTTGGATATCAGAAAGCAAAATAAGCAGTTCAGCGTCCACGAGACCAGCCACCAAAGCTGACAACGTGTCGTTTTCACCAAGTTTGATCTCATCAACGGCCACAGTGTCATTCTCATTGATTACAGGAATAACACCAAACTGAAGAAGAGCATGCAGTGTGTTTCCGGCATTTAAGAACCGCCGCCTGTCAGAAAAATCCTCCCTTGTAAGCAGTACCTGGCCTACAGTTACTCCGTACTCGGAAAACAACTTTTCATATATATGCATTAGTATGCCCTGACCAACTGCGGCAGCAGCCTGTTTGGCGGGGATTGTCCTGGGCCGGCCTGTCAGACCCAGCCTGCCGGCGCCGGTACCGATAGCGCCCGAGGTAACAAGCATTACCTCTTTGCCCTGTTTATGCAGACCGGACAACTGCCTGACCAGAGATCCAATCTGATCAAGGTTGGGCTTGCCGTTCGCATAGGCGACGGAACTGGATCCAACCTTTACCACAATCCTTTTAAAAGAACTGAAATTACGTTTGTTTTCTTTCATCTTTCGCACCCGATCAATTTAACTTAGGGAAATTATACCATACTTGCATAACCATTCAAAGGGAATGGGATTACTCAATATATTCAAATTCAAATTTACCAATTTTAACAGTGTCCCCTTCTTTTATCCCTGCTGATTTAAGCTCATCCTCAATCCCCATTCGCTTGATGATCCACTGCAGGCGTTCCACCGCTTCATCGTTTTCCATGTCAGTCATGGCTACGTGACGCTCAATCTCTTTTCCCCTGACAAAAAAAATACCTTCCTCGCGATAAACACTGAAACGCGGTTCAGCCCTGTGGATTACAGGAATGGAGGTGCTTTCGGGCTCTTTAACAGGGATTTGATCAAAAAGGTCAGCAACCCTGTAGATCAGCTTATCCAAACCATCGCCGGTTGCAGCTGATATAGGAAATATTTCATACTCACCGCCGTAAGCCGCTTCCAACCTGTGCAGGTTTTCAGCTGCTTCAGGCAGGTCCATTTTATTGGCGGCAATAACCTGCGGCATGGTTCCAAGCATTGGATTATAAAGAGATAGTTCCCTTTTTGTTGCCTGGAAGTCAGCCACCGGATCCCTGCCTTCGCTGCCCGCAGTGTCGAGGACATGAATAAGCAGACGGGTGCGCTCAATATGTTTTAAAAAATCATGCCCCAGCCCAGCTCCGGTATGTGCGCCCTCGATCAGTCCGGGTATGTCAGCCATGACAAAACTTCGTCCTTCATCTACCCGGACAACACCGAGATTCGGGGTGATGGTTGTAAATGGGTAATCCGCGATTTTAGGTTTAGCCGCAGATACTCTTGAAATCAAAGACGACTTGCCCGCATTGGGAAATCCCACCAACCCCACATCTGCAAGCAGTTTAAGTTCCAGGATCAGCCAGCGCTCAGCGCCCGGCTCCCCTTTCTCCGCCATCTTTGGCGCTTTATGATCATGGGTGGCAAAGTGCGCGTTGCCCCTGCCGCCCCTGCCGCCGCGGGCAACCACGACCTCCTGGCCGTTTTTTACCAGGTCGGCAATGATTTCACCCGTATCGTCGTCTTTTACCAGTGTCCCTGCCGGTACCCGCACTATCAGATCGTCTCCGGACGCCCCATACATGTTTTTACCTTCTCCGTGCCGGCCGCGGTCCGCTTTATAGTGTCGTTTGTAACGAAAATCGACCAGGGTTCGCAACCCTTCTTCAACCCTGAAGATTATATTCCCGCCCCTGCCGCCGTCACCACCCCAGGGACCGCCCATCGGTACATATTTCTCCCGGCGCATGGCCACACAGCCATTTCCGCCATCGCCGCCTTTAACATAAATTTTTGCCACATCAAAAAACATTAAATTCACCTGCTTTAAATTCAAAATCAGACTCTCTTTAAATACAGCAGTGGTAGATTATACAACCCTGTCAACTGCTCAAAATCAGACTGGTCTCTTATAATCTGATCCTGTTGTTTTTCTGGGGAAGCCCAAAATGATTTCAGGAATACCGCGGGAAAATATAATATTTAACTGTCCGCCATATTCATTCAGCAATTCATTTGCGGGTTCAAAGCTTTTCCTGAATGCTTCCTGGTCATTTATACAGAAATCGTGGCTTATAAAGCTGATGCTGTACTCATTCTCATATTCTGCAAACTTTATCTTCAAACATCTTTCCCCTGTCGCAGGAGAAGACATGTTAGCAAAAAAACAGTTGAAAACACTCTCCAGCACACTACCTGCTACAGAACCGGGAACCTCGCAATCACCAAGGGTTGAGTTTACCGTCAATGCTATTTTAAATTCGTGTTTGGAAGCCTCATAAAATCCTGCCAGCACAGCAGCAGTAACCTCCGGCATTTTAAAGCGGGTGGTTTTGCTCATTTCCGCTACTTCAACAGACACCTGTTTAATGTACTCCTGTATCCGGTCCGGCTTGTTTAACTGCTGGAAGCCAGATATAACCTGCAGGTGATTTAAAAAATCATGCCGCTGCAATTGTATGATCTCTAAAAGCTTTGCAAAATGCACGAATCCTCAGCTCCCTTCAGGCGTTGAATGATTCTACAAAACGCACTGCATTTCCTTTAAAATGGAAACGCCTGAATAAAGACAATACGGTTTATTAAAACAACACCGCTTCCAAACCATATGGCATGAAAACGGTGTTAGTGATCATTCTTAGCGTTAATGTAAATATTTTGCCTCGTATTTACCTGTTTCTTTTATGATAATACTGCAGCCGCCTCTGAAATGACGCTGACAATCTTCTTATCCCGGCCGAGCCGGTCAAAGCTTACCGTACCGGTAGCTTTGGCAAAAAGGGTATCGTCACAGCCTATGCCAACATTGCGGCCCGGGTGGATCTTGGTACCGCGCTGCCGGACAATAATTGTGCCTGCTAAAACATGCTGTCCGTCCGCGCTTTTTACGCCAAGCATTTTGGGTTTTGAGTCACGGCCGTTACGTGAACTGCCTACACCTTTTTTATGTGCCAATGTAAATCACCTCTCCTATTAAAATTGCTCTTAGGATTCAATTTTTTCAACTATCACCTGGCTGAAAGGCTGTCTGTGGCCCTGTTTGCGTCGATAATTTTTCTTAGCCTTATACTTGAAAACAATGATCTTTTTGCCTCTGCCCTGGCGGAGCACTCTTAAGATTACCTTGGCTCCCTGCACCAGTGGTGAGCCAACTTTGATTTCGTCACCATTCACTACAGCCAGTACCTTGTCGACTTCGACCTTCTCACCGGCTTCGGCGGGCAACTTCTCGATATTCAGTGTTTCTCCTTCCTGAACACGATACTGTTTGCCGCCTGTTTCAATAATAGCATACAATAAAATAACCCCCCTCATTTGGGACACGCCGGACAATGGTGGGGTATAAGGCAGACCCTCTTTTTGCAAACCAGTCCCGAGCGGTACCGTAAGTATTGAAAACACCTACAATGTAACATTTTAACACATTAACCTGTTTTGTCAATAACAACCCTGTCTGGCAGTGCTTGCTGCAGGCTTTGCATGATCAGGTTCTCACCAGGCGGGCTTTGGCATACGTACGATAAACTTTGCACACTTCCACCGGAATAGTTTCCCCGACATAGGCGGCGGCGCCCTCAATGTCGAGAATAAATCCATTTACCCTGGCGATGCCGTCATGAAAATTTGTCATATGAGGCTCTTCCACCTTGACCTCCAGAACATCACCCATCTTAACGGGAAGGGTGTTTGCCTTTATTTCCTTATTGTCGTGCAGCGGCAGGATGGTAACCGCCTCGATATGATGACCGGCAGAACCACGAATATAGAGGTTTTTCCCTGTTTTGTTTTCCAAATCACGCAGGCTGGCCCCGCCGCTGCCGATCAAACGCGCCGCCACCGCCGGGTTAGCCTCCACCAGGATAGTCTGGGCTGTGGTCTGGCGGGCAGCATTGTAAATCTGGTTTTTAAAGTTAATCCCCAGTGTCTCCTCGGACAGCACCTTACCCCTGCCATCACAGTACGGGCATGGTTTCTGCAGCACCTCAGCCAGGCTGGGCCGCACCTTTTTACGGGTCATCTCAACCAGGCCAAGCTGGGTAATGCCCAAGATATTTGTCTTGGTCTTATCTTTTTTAATTTCTTCTTCCAAAACCTGGAGCACTTCGCTGCGATGTGCTTCCTGGGACATATCTATGAAATCAACAATAACAATCCCGCCTATTTTTCGCAGGCGCAGCTGGTGGGCAATCTCTTTTGCGGCCTCCAGGTTGGTTTTTAGGACCGTGTCTTCCAGGTTAGTGGTCCCTACATACTTGCCGGTATTTACATCAATAGCCGTTAGGGCCTCTGCTTGATCGATAACCAGGTAGCCGCCGCATTTAAGCCAGATTTTATGATTTAAAGCCCTTTCTATTTCCTGTTCAATGCCGTATTCCTCAAAAATATTTTCCCGTTCGTCTAAAAATACTTTGAGTTTCAAACGGGGACTTGTAATGTCCTGCAATTCCAGTACCTTTTCATATTCGTATCGTGAATCCAGGATCAGGCGATCAACATCCTCCGTAAAAACATCCCGCAGAATGCGCTGGACCAGTTCAAGATCACGGTGCACAACATTTGGCACTGTACCGTGGGCAGCCCTGCTCAATATTTTACGCCACAGCTTGGTCAACAGCGCGATGTCCTGGCGCAATTCCTCTTCTTCGACGCCCTCCGCCACTGTGCGGACAATAACCCCCATCCCTTCCGGCTTAACTCTGGCAGCAAGGTCCTTCAGGCGGTCCCTTTCCTTATCTGATTCTATCCGTCTTGATATGCCAATATAGTCTACAGTGGGCATCAGCACAAGGCAGCGTCCCGGCAGAGTGATATGGGTTGTAACCCTTGGGCCTTTGGTGCCAATCGGTTCCTTCACAATTTGCACGAGGATCTCCTGGCCCTGTTTTAAAATGTCACATATGTTGGAACCGAGAGTATAATTGTCATGACCGTTTGCATCAGGAGAATTGGCCGGCATGGCGTCTTCCACGTATAAGAAAGCATTTTTTTCCAACCCAATATTAACAAAGGCGGCCTGCATGCCCGGCAGAACATTTTCCACCCGTCCCTTGAATATATTGCCTACCAGGCGCTGATTAACAGACCGCTCTATGAATATTTCCACAAGTAACTTATCTTCAAGTACAGCTACCCTGGTTTCTTCTTCGCCAATATTAACAAGAATTTCCTTTAACATAAAAACCTATCCCCTTTGAAATAAAAACACCCTGCTTTTTAGATATTTCTCACCATAGCATATCTTGTCGATTTCTCCCAGCTGTATAAAGCGCTCTCCGGCAGAGGACAAAATTGCCCCGCAGCGGAATACAAAAATTTTCCGAAAAAGCTCCTAGCAGCTCTTCAAACCTGATGTTGCCGCTGCTGCCTGTTTTCAGTTCAGCATCCAGCACTATTATATCATCATTTATCTGAGCCGACATTGTAATAATACCAGGCTTTATGTCGAAAATTCTCTTTTCCCCTGACTTACTGCGGCGTTCCACCAGGATCTCCGGCCTTGCCAGAAATTCAGCAATGGCCTTTTCAACCATTTCTTTGTCCAGGGACATCGCAAGCACTGCCCGGGCAGTGTATCCAGCCAAATCCACTGTGGCCATAAGGGCCGGGGCGGAGTCCGGTACCAGCCTGATTTCGATCACCCGCAGCCCCTCCGGCATCACACCTGAAAGAGACTTTGCCACAACCCCGGCAGAAATATTCCCGGACAATTCCAAATCGGCGAATTCCGCTTCTCCAGCTGTCCCTACTGCCAGCGGGGCGGCAAATGACAGTTTGGGATGCGGGTTGAAACCTTGTGTAAAAGCGAGCGGCAGCCCGGCCCGCCTGGCTGCCCGTTCAAAAGCCCTGATTAGGTCAAGGTGTGATATATACCTGGCTGGCCCTTCCTTGGCGTACATAACTCTGTACCTTGGCATTACTGTTCACTTCCCGCATAAAATGGTTCGATTTCAAGCGCCGGGCATACTCCGCAGCCAGTACAGGAACCTGTCCGGCAGTCACCGGTAAGTATGCCTGCCATGGCTCGCTTATGTTCAAGAACAAGGTACTGCTTAGACACGCCCGGGTCAATATGATCCCATGGCAGCGGATCATCATACTTGTAGCTGCGGCAGGCATACCACCCTGGTTCAAGACCGGCCTGCCGAAAGGCTTCGAGCCACAATTTATTTTTGAAATACTCCGACCACGCGTCAAACCGGCATCCCAGCTGATAGGCGTTGATCAGTACCGCACCCAGCCGCCTGTCTCCTCTGGCGAAAGCAGCTTCAATAAGGCTGAGATCAGCGTTATGATAATTCAGAGTTAAACCACGATCTCTTATTTTCTTTGACAATTCGTCCTGTTTTCGCTTCAGGTATTCAACCGGCGCCTGCGGTTCCCACTGGAATACAGTATGAGCCTTGGGAACAAATGATGAAACACTGACTGTCACCTTTAAGCGCCCGCGGGGGACACCGTTTTTACGGCCCAGGGCCAGCACATCTTTTGCCAACTGAGCTATGCCATCCAAATCCTCATCGTTTTCAGTTGGCAGGCCGATCATAAAATACAATTTTACTGCCTGCCATCCCTCTTTGAATGCTGCCCCAGCCGCTTCCATGAGGTCATTTTCAGTAACACCCTTATTAATAACATCCCGCAGGCGCTGTGTACCTGCTTCCGGCGCAAAAGTGAGGCTGGAGCGGCGTACGCGCTGCACCTCTTTTGCCAGGCCCACCGAAAAATGATCCGCCCTCAGGGAAGGCAGTGATACATTGATCCCTTGTTGTGCGTGTTTATCCGCAATTGCTCTTATTACTTCAAGGACAGGGCTGTAGTCGCTGGTGCTGAGGGACGTGAGAGAAATTTCATCATAACCGGTGTTATTTACAAGTTCTGCAGTCTGCCGCAGCACTGTTTCAGGTTTTTTTTCCCGCACCGGACGGTAGATTATGCCGGCCTGGCAAAAACGGCAACCCCTGGTACAGCCCCTCAAAACTTCAATCATCATTCGATCGTGCACAGCCTCAGTGTTAGGAACCACTGGCTTTATGGGGAAAGGAGCCCTGTCAAAGTCCTTAACCACCCTTTTAGTTACCTTTTCCGGAACATTTTCCCGCAGCGGCCTGATCTTCAAAAAAGTACCGTCTTCCCGGTAAAAAACCTGGTAAAGCGAAGGAACATATATACCTGGCACCATTGCAGCATTTAACAAAATCTCTTTTCTGGCAAGCATTTTACGCCGGCCTGCGGATACGACATCAAGCAGTTCATTGACAACCTCTTCCCCTTCGCCGATCACAAAAATGTCAATAAAATCAGCCATCGGTTCAGGGTTAAACGCGCAGGGGCCACCGGCTATGATCAGCGGAACTTCTGCATCTCGTTGTCCTGACAGCAATGGTATCCCGGCCAGGTCCAGCATATACAATATATTTGAAAAGCTCATCTCGTATTGGAGTGTAAAGGCCACAATATCAAAATCTCTTACTGGTCTTTGCGACTCAAGGGCGAACAGGGGCAAACTGTTTTCGCGCATCTTATCCGCCATGTCAGGCCAGGGGGCAAATGCTCTCTCCATTAAAGCATCCGGCCTGCTGTTCACAATATTATAGAGGATCTGCAGCCCCAGATGAGACATGCCTACCTCATAAACATCAGGAAAGGCAAAGGCAACCTTGATTTCAGTATTTTCCCAATCCTTGTGTACCACATTCCATTCACCGCCTGCGTAACGGGCGGGCTTTTTTACCAGGGGCAAAATTTGCTGCAGCAGATTCATAGTTTTATCTCCTGTACACCCTAATTCCAGGCAGTATCTGCCAGAATAGGCTGCCATATGTTTCTCATGCCGGGCTAATTAAAAATACCGGAGCACCATCCCCGGTTTGTACCCATGGATTCTGGGAATACTGCCTGTTTCTTGGTGTCATTCTAAACGTTAGTGAAGAATCTTGTTTAAGATCCTTCGCTGCGCTCAGGATGACGTAAATGATCAGGATGACACGAGCGCTCAGGCTGATATTACTTGAAGCCTGTTTCCAGGATTGAATAAATTAAAACAGTATATTCTGCTGCTTCATGTTAATATTCAGAAGCAAACCAAGAGCCGCAAGGTTGGTAATCATGTTGCTGCCCCCGTAACTGAACATCGGCAGGGGGATGCCTGTAACCGGCATGATTCCTGTGGTCATACCGACATTAATCAGGATGTGAAATGTGATCATCGATATAACGCCGACTGATAACAAGAATCCAAAATTATCTTTGGCATTAACAGCGATATAAATACAGCGATAAATTAAAACAAAGAAGAGAATTAAAAGGGCAGCGGCGCCGACAAAACCCAGTTCTTCCCCAACAACAGAAAATATAAAGTCAGTGTCCTGAATAGGCAGAAAGTCACCATGGGTCTGACTTCCCTGGAAAAGCCCCCTGCCAAAAAGACCACCATGCCCGATTGCGATCTGCGACTGAATAACATGGTAACCGTCACCATACCAGTCCACCCACGGATTAAGAAATATTGTAAGCCGCTTCAGTTGATAATCTTTTAAGGGAATCCAGAGGTTAAAGGCGCTGTTGGCCTCGAACCAGAAATGAGCCCAAATCCATAGTGATACAAAAGCAAGGCCGCCCACGATTAACAGGATCAAAAGCCTGGGGCGCGCGCCAGCCGCGAAAAGCATTCCAAACATAATCGCCAAAAACACCAGCGAGGTCCCAAGATCCGGCTGTTTTAGAATCAATAACATCGGCATGCCGATAAAAGCAAAACATGGTATCAGATCCCTGAACCTGTTAAGTTTACCTTGGCGAGAGTCAAGATAAACGGCAAAACAAATGATTATGATGAGTTTTGAAAACTCTGAAGGCTGAAAGCGAAAAGGGCCAATCTCAATCCAACGCTGCGCGCCCAGCGCAGAGTCTCCCATGAATATTACCGCTCCCAAAATAATCAGGTTAAGGATGTAGAGCGGCTTCATATGTTTAGCCAAATCCTCATAGTTTATGTTGAGCACAAATACCATGGCAGCCAAGCCAATTATTATATTGAGAATCTGCTTAACGAAATCATTTTTCAACAACTCATCGTCTTTTGTTGCGCTGTAAATGGTTACCAGGCTGAAAATCAGAATTAAAGCCACAACAACAAGCAGTGTCTGATCAAGTTTTTTAAATAATCTGCTTTGTTGGAACACAGCTCAAACACTCTCTCCAATAAACGACGTATAATATTTAGAAAGCACGTATTCTATTATATAATAAGTGGCTGAATAAAAAAAGCCCGTTACTCCTATAACAGGCTGGTATAAATTGCGTTAGCTGTATTATTTATACGCATCGCTGACCGAATAAATTCGATCCCCCTACAGGATAAAAAAAGCCCGCTGCCTTAATAACAGGTGTTCAAAATTTGTGTGCTATCTGCTTGTTTGATCGCCCATCATCCCCGCAGCCCACGTCTCTTGTTACTCATGCATTACTTTGATGACACAGCTGCTCTTTTCATTCCTTTAATCGGGATGTTCGCAACCAGGGCCACTGTATTGCCGCTTGAATCCAGGTTAACCTCCAGGGCTGATTCATCGATTTCCATGTATTTAGAAATTACCTGGATCATTTCGTTTTTAAGCGTTTCCAGCAGTTGAGGCGATATACTGGTCCGATCATGTACCAGGACCAGGCGAAGCCTCTCCTTAGCAATGTTTTTACTTCCGCTATTCCTGCTAAAAAGCTTCGTGATAAATTCCAGCATCGCTGCGCCCCCCTTTCCGGTTTAACTCAGGCCGATAATTTTCCGAAGTCTTCTGAAAAACCCATCTTCTTCTATACTCATCAGAGGCACATCCTCACCCAGGATCCGCCTGTTGATATTTCTGTAGGCAAGGCCTGAACGAGAACCAAGATCCAGGACTACAGGCTCACCACGGTTAGTTGTGATTACAATCATATCATCTTCAGGTATAATCCCTATTAAATCTACGGCAAGAATATCAATGATATCATCAATGCTCATCATATCTCCCTGCCTGACCATCTTGGGGCGGATCCGGTTTATTATTAATTTGGGGTCACGCAGTTCAGCAGCCTCCAGCAGGCCGATAATCCTGTCGGCATCACGCACCGCTGAAACCTCTGGTGTGGTCACCACTATTGCCTTATCAGCCCCTGCTACAGCATTGCGGAAGCCCTGCTCAATGCCGGCGGGACAATCGATTATAATATAATCAAAATCCTTCTTCAGCTCTGTACATAATTCGCGCATCTGATCGGGACTTACTGCGGTTTTATCCTTGGTCTGGGCAGCCGGCAGAAGATGCAGACCCTCCAGTCGCTTATCCTTTATCAAAGCCTGCCGCAGGCGGCAGTTTCCGCTGGTGACATCGACAATATCGTATACGATTCTATTCTCCAGTCCCAGGACCACATCAAGATTTCTAAGCCCTATATCAGCGTCTACAAGAACCACTTTCTTGCCCATAGAAGCCAAGCCTGCCCCAATATTGGCAGTGGTAGTGGTCTTGCCTACCCCTCCCTTGCCGGAAGTAACAACAATTACTTCACCCATACTCAAAGTATCCTCCTCATGTAAAATCGTGGCCACCAGGATATTTGGATCATGAAACATGCAATCCATACAAGATTCGAATATCATTATTTTGTTTCAATATTTCAGGCTCTGACCTGTCGTTCCGCTGTTGCCTGGAAAACTTCTATAGTAACAACACCATCTCTGATCCGGGCCATCTCAGGGTGATCTGTTTCAATCGCTTCATTGTCAGGAGGCCGGGTAATATGATTGGAAATCCTGAGCTGAGTCGGCTGCAAGCGAAAAGCCAGTACAATGGCATTTTCATCACCGCCGGCACCGGCGTGTACCACCCCTCTCAGGGCGCCCATCACTATAATGTTGCCTGTTGCCGATATCTCTGCCCCAGGGTTGACATCTCCCAGAACTACAATATTCCCGTCATAACGGACAATTTGGCCTGAGCGGAGAGTTCTCTGGATCAGGATTGTGTTTTCATCTGTCAAATCGTCCTGGTCAGCCGCCAAAGCATGACCTGGATATGGAAGATTACCATGATTATTGATACCTTTTAAAAAGGCCAAAACTATATCCTCCCGGTCCGCTATCGATTGATTTAAATTCTACAGTTTAAAACCAAATCCTGCAAAAACAAAATATAAATGGACAAAAACGCCCCCTTATTTTATAATATGGCGTTACATTGTATTAAGGTTTATTCTGGTTTGCCTCTCCTGGTACAGGCAGGCCAAAGTGAGCTGCCAGCATATCCTCCGCCACCGGTCCGGCTATCGTACCGCCGTGTCCGGCAAACTCCAGAACTGCTGCGACAGCAATATCCGGGTTTTCATAAGGAGCGAAAGCTACAAACAAGGCATGCGGTTTGTGGTCTGTAACCTCTGCCGTACCTGTTTTAGCAGCCACCTGAGGAAAACCGACAAAAAAGCCATACGCGGTACCGTCAGGCGGCTGAGTTACCTCATACATGCCCTGCCTGACTACAGCCAGCGTTTTTGCTGACACATTAACCTGTCCCAATACAACAGGCTCATTGTTTTCCAGTACCCTGCCGTTGAAATCCACTACTTTTTGCACAATATAAGGTTTATAACGGGTGCCGCCGTTGGCAATGGCAGCTATATAGCTGACCAGCTCAAGTATCGTGAAGCGGTTGTCCCCCTGTCCAATTGATGAAATGATCGTGTCATACTCATGCCAGTCCAACTCCCATTCAATTTCCCTGAGTTCATCAGCTCTTTTGCCCAAAAGCACCCTGCGCTGCTCTTCTTTGTTGGTCTTGCTGAGAAGATCAGCATAGCGCTGTTCCAATTCCTTTACTTTAGCAACTGATTCAGCATCCAGGTAATCCAGCCGCTGCTGTATCTTTGTATCCGGGTCGGCTATTACGCCTGCCTCCTCACCGGGCAGTTCAATGCCGGTCTTCTCACCCAAACCAAACTGCCGGGCCATGCGGGCAATTTCTTCAATGCCTATCCTGTAGCCCAGCTGATAAAAATATGTATCGCAGGATACCTTAATAGCCCTGATTAAATCTACCCTGCCGTGGCCGCCGGATATCCAGTCATAAAAGGTCCTGCCGAGGAAAAAATAGCCCGGGTCTGAAATGGTGTCCTGAGGGTTTACTTTGCCCGCCTCCAAAGCGGCCATGGCCACGATCATCTTATAAACCGAGCCCGGCGCATATGTCAATAAAGCCCGGTTCAGCATGGGTTTTAAAGATGAGTTAAATAAATCATCATAATCTTTTTGTGAAAGGACTCCGGACAGCTTTACGGGGTCATATGTCGGGTAACTGGCCAGGGCGAGAACCTGGCCACTGTGCACGTCAATCGCCACNNNNCCAGGGATGCTTCTGCTGCTTTCTGCACATTATAATCAATCGTGAGCACCAGGTTGTTGCCAGGCACAGGCTCCTTTATACCCAGGTCCCTTATCGGCCTGGCCATGGAATCAACTTCTACCTGACGTCCGCCATCCTGGCCCCGCAGATATTCTTCGTAAGTATTTTCGAGGCCGGTCTGGCCGTAAGGATCACCCAATTTGTAGCCCTTTTCTTTATTAGCCGTCAGCTGCTCCTCGTTGATCTGCCTGACGTAGCCCATCACATGGGCCAGCAGGTTTCCGTTCGGGTATTGCCGCAGCGGTTCTATATCAATCGCCACCCCCGGCAGCTCCAGCCTCTGTTCCTCGATCAGGGTGACAGTTTCAAGGGGAATCATGGAGGCTATTTTAACAGGTTCATACAAGCGTTTTTGCTGATCAATTTTTTGCTGTATTTCACTGGGATCAATGCCAAGTATGGCAGCAAGTTTTTCGACCACTCCAACCATATCCTCAAGTCCGAGATTGACCAGGGATACTGTGTAAACAGGCTGATTGCCAACCAGTTTAATGCCGTTGCGGTCAAATACCTCACCGCGGGGCGCGGCAATAGCGATCATCCTGATCCGGTTTTCGCGGGCCAGTGTTGAAAACTTGTCATTCTGGAGGAGCTGCATAAAAGCAAGCCTTAAAATCAGAACGGAAAACATAATGCTGACAAGGATCAGGATAACGCGCATTTTTTTCTCAATATAGCTTCTTTCCATGTCCTCTCCTCCCCTATAATTCCCTGCCTCGAAACTGAATGTAACGAAAGATGCGCCAGAAAACAAAAGGGGCCAGCATCGCAGTATAAGCAGCGCCAGGTATCGCAATTCTATAAAAAGCATACAAAGGTGAAATAAAGATATCCAGATAAAGCAGGAGCAGATAATTGACTGTCAGTCCGGCTAAAGAGGCAATAAAAGCTACTGCGGCAGCAACAGGTATATTCTCCCTGTACAGACGTTCACCGGCTGCACCCGCAAGGTAGCCTGCAACCATTTTTGAAAGGGCATTTAAACCGATATAGCTTCCTGAAAACAGATCTTCAATAATACCTCCGGCAAATCCCAAAAAAGCCCCCTCTTTGGCGCCAAGAAGGAAGCCATTCAAGACTACCACAAGCATAACAAGGTCAGGTTTAATGCCCGCAATAGCAAAATTTTCCAGAACTGTGGTCTGCAAAATAAGAATAGCCCCAAGCAGGAGCAGATAAACGGGAAAAGGCATATCCTAACCTCCAACACGTGGGGTTTCGGCCACGGGCTGTACATAGGTTACTATCAGCACTTCTTCTAATTTATTTAAATTTGCGTAAGGTATTATATCAGCGCTTAAAAACAGCCCTGATGGCTCATTCTGGATGTTATTTATTATGCCAACCGGTATTCCTTTGGGGAAAATACTTCCCTGCCCTGAAGTAACCACTGCCTGTCCTGTTTCCACCAGCGCATTGTTGGGAATATGGATCATCCTGGCTATCCCCGCACTCCCGGCGACTCCCTCAACTATACCTGTTGTACGGTTATCCTGAATCAGCGAACCTACGCCGCTGCGCGGGTCTGTGATCAAAAGAACTTCACTGGCAGAAGAGGAAACTGTTATAACCCTCCCTACCAGGCCATCCGGGGTAAGGACAGCCATATTCTCCATTACTCCCTCACTCGAACCACGGTTGAGAGTCAAAGTGCCAAACCAGTTACCCGGATCTCTGCCAATTACAGACGCTATTTGAAAATTATAATTATTGATCATGACCTGCTTGTAATCAAGCAGTGCTGTCAGGCGCTGGTTCTCAAGCAAATATTCATTGAACTGTATTTTTTCGCTTTCCAGGCGTTCCACTTCCTGTTCCAGTGCCTGGCTGCGCGCTGCGGCGCCGACCATGGAAACCGGGAGAGAAACAAGATAACTGCCCTGCCTGCCCAGCCAGGTAAGTCCGGTCTGTACAGGCGCAAGCACATCCCTGAATTTTAATTCCAGGCTTATCCGCCCGGTCCGTTCAGGAATTGTAAAGCGCATGGCCGCCAGGGTGACCGCTACCAGGACGGCAAGGAATAACAGCCTTTTAGCAGTAGCCCAACGCACCTCAGCATTTCACTCCCCGATAAAAAATATTTATCTTCAAACACTCCGATTACGGATAAAACAAAGGAGCCTTACTTTACAAATAAATTCTGCCCTCTGCTCACAAAATTCCAGCCCCTAATCATGCAGCCGCCAATAATTTTTATTACGCCTGTCTTTTGGGATGGATCAGAACCTTGCGCAGCACATCGATATTCTCCAGAACCCTTCCGGCTCCATATGCAACCGCCAGCAGGGGTTCATCCGCCAGATGCACGGGCATGCCTGTCTCTTCACTGACCAGTCGATCGAGGCCGCGCAGAAGAGAACCACCCCCGGCCATAACAATGCCGCGGTCCATAATGTCCGCAGACAATTCCGGTGGTGTATGTTCCAGTGTCGCTTTGATCGCCTCTATAATGCTTGATACCGGCTCCGACAAAGCCTTGTAGATTTCAGCCGAGTTAATCTGAACGGTTTTGGGCAGCCCTGTAACAAGATCACGCCCCCGCACATCGTCAACCTCCAGTGTGTCGGGTGGATAGGCTGTCCCAATCTGTATTTTAATTTGTTCAGCCGTGCGCTCACCGATCATCAGGTTATAGGTGCGCTTGACATGACTTATGATCGCATCATCCATTTCATCTCCGGCAATCCGGATGGAGCGGCTGGTGACAATACCGCCCAGGGAAATGACTGCCACCTCAGTGGTGCCCCCGCCAATATCGACAATCATGTTGCCGGTTGGTTCATGAACCGGCAGATCGGAACCGATGGCAGCAGCCATAGGCTCTTCTATGAGATAGGCTTCCCTGGCGCCTGCCTGGAGAGCAGCCTCGCGTACCGCTCTTTCTTCCACGGCGGTAACGCCGGACGGCACACCAACTACTAACCTCGGGCGCACTAAGAAGGTGCGCCCCCTTAATGCCTTGCTAATGAAATACTTGATCATGCTCTGGGTGATGTCAAAATCCGCGATAACCCCGTCTCTAAGCGGCCTGATGGCCACAATGTTTCCGGGGGTGCGGCCGATCATTCTTTTTGCCTCTTCCCCAACAGCCAGAACCTTGCCTGTGTCTTTCTGGATTGCGACCACCGAGGGCTCACGTATTACTATCCCTTTCCCTTTAACATATACCAGGGAGTTGGCAGTGCCTAAATCCATCCCCATATCTTTTGAAAACAGACCGATGCGCATCAGCCGGCCCCTCTCTAAAAAAATTATCATGCTGCTTAAATTGTTCAGACCAAACCATTTGCTTTGAGGCTTGTGAATTTATTGTCTCCAATAATTATGTGGTCCAAAACTTCGATCCCAATTATATTTCCTACTTCTTTAACTCTCCTGGTGATATCCATATCTTCCCTGCTTGGAGCAGGGTCGCCGCTGGGATGGTTATGCACCAGGATAACAGACGCCGCGCCTCTTTTTATGGCGTTGCGGAACAACTCTCTGGGATGTACAGCGGACGAATTCAGAGTTCCTACAGACACCTTGTCAGTTCCGATAACCTGGTTCTTGGTGTTTAATAATATCGCCCTGAAATGCTCCCGGTCAAAATGTCTCATTTCCTCCATGACAAGGTTAGCAGCATCATCTGGCGTCTTGATTACCGGACGCGGCAGATCGGAATATTTAGAAGTCCTCCTGGCCAATTCCAACGCTACTTTGACCTGGCTTGCCTTAGCCGGCCCAACCCCCTTGATTTCACATAATTCCTCAACCGCAGCTTCCAAAATCATCCGCAGGCTTTTAAAACGCGTCATGATCAGGGAGGCCAGATCTAAAGCGGTTGCCTCCCTGGAGCCTGTCCTTAAGATAATTGCCAGAAGCTCTGTATCTGAAAGCGCTTCCGGACCTTCTTTTAAAAGCCTTTCCCGAGGCCGGATATCCTCGGGAAGATCTTTCATGGTCGGCCGGTAATGCGAAACAGTCAATATCACCAGCTCCAANNACAACATTTCAAACTATTTGTATGGTTATTTACCATCGAGCACATTACAGCCTAATTGTTTAAGCATTAATGAAAGCCTGGCCAGGGGAAGACCAACTACATTTGTATAACAGCCCTCAATTCCAGTAATGAAAATTGCTGCCAGTCCCTGAACTCCGTATGCCCCGGCTTTATCCAACGGCTCACCGGAAGCTACGTAGAGCCTGATTTCCCTCTCATCCAGAGATCTGAAGCAAACCCTCGTTTTCTCATGCTGAACCAATACTTCCCCGCTGCTGACATCGATTAAAGCTATGCCTGTATAAACCTCATGGCAACTGCCCTGTAATTTAGACAGCATCTCGAACGCTTCGTCCCCGTTCTTCGGCTTGCCCAAAACCTGCCCCTGCCAGACTACGACAGTATCAGCGCCGATCACTATCCCGTCATGTAATTTCCGGGCTGCCGCCGTTGCTTTCCTTTCCGCCAATAATCCTACAAGTTCAGGAGGGGTCAATCCTGGCAGCGGGGTCTCGTCCACAGCGGATACCTTAATCAGGAAGTTTAAGCCAATCTGCTTCAATAATGCCGCGCGACGGGGTGATGTGGAAGCAAGAATCAGTTTTTTCACGGCCTCAAATCCTGCGGTAAACGACATAGCCAAGGATCATGCCAAGCGCGGTGAGCGGGCCAAGGGCAAAAGTAAAACCGAAGGTTATGTTCAAAAACCTCAGGTCCAGGGTTGAAGGCTCTAATCCAATCAGTGATGTTGATTTCAACCAAGGCAGGGACTGAGACAACGCGTCGCCGACAGCACTGCCGGTCAGGCCCCCGATAAGTATCATGAGAAGCAATACCCAGTTACTCCCGGAACTCTTGAAACCTTTAGCCATTAACTTCACCCGGATCTACAGAATTTAATGCAAAAAAAAGAAACGTCACTTGTTACACTAAATAGTTTATCATCTTGAGCATTTTATGACAAGCTGTGGTGGAAATTTTAAAATTATGGCAGGATTAGAATGCCAGACATATTATGCCAATCATCTATGTCTGTTTTTTAGCAGCAGTTCTCTGGCTTCTGCCACCATGTACAGTGAACCGGTTACACAAACCAAGTCATCCGGCCCGGCCAGGGCAAAGGCTTTATTCAATGCCTCACCGACATCTTCCAGGGTATACACATCAGGGATATAAAGTCCTGCTTCGACAGCCATGTTCTGCCAGTCTCCCGCCCTGGGGCTGTTAGGCTTGGTCACAACAACAGCTTTCACCCCGGGTACCAGTTCACCGGCTACACGTGAGCGCTCTTTGTCCGCCAGCATGCCAATCACCAGGACAATTTTTTTCCCGGGAAAGTAATCCTGAAGAGCCAAGCGCAGGCTCCTGGCGCCTTCATAATTATGGGCGCCATCGATAATAACAAGCGGCTTGCGACAGACAATCTCCAATCTGCCCGGCCACATTACAGACGCCAATCCTGTACGGACAGCCCGGAAACTGATCGAAGCACCCAATTCGTTGAGATTTTCCACTGCCGCAATCGCGGTGGCGGCATTTACCTGCTGGTGCCTGCCGAGCAGTTTAATAAACAGGTTCTCATATGATCTTTTCTGCCCCCTGACGGAAAAGCGCTGCCCGTCAAGAGAGTGTGCTATGTTTTCCCAGGTTATATCCTGTCCCACCCGGGTAAGCCGGCATCCTTTCCTCCTGCATTCTTTTTCAATTACACGCAGGCCATCCCCGGTCGCCGCGGTGACTACCGGCACTCCTGTCTTAATAATGCCAGCTTTTACAGCGGCTATTTCCTCAATGGTATGGCCAAGATAGTCCATGTGATCCATAGCCACGTTTGTGATCACCGAAAGCATCGCAGGAGCAACGTTTGTTGAGTCAATGGCTCCTCCCAGCCCAACTTCAAGCAGCAGATAGTCCACTTTTGCCCTGAAAAAGTACAAAAAAGCCAGGGCGGTGCTGACTTCAAACTCAGTTGGGTGTTCAAAGCCTGCCGCAGTCATATCATCAAGGTGGGACCGAAGTTCTCCAATCAGCGAGGCAATCCGCTCCGGCTCTATCTGCAGCCCGTTGATACGATATCGCTCACAATAAGAATGCAGGTGCGGCGAGGTAAAGGTTCCGACCAGGTATCCTGCCTGGCGCAGGATCTCAGCCAGCATTGCTGCAGTCGAACCCTTACCGTTTGTCCCGCCTATATGAACAATATTCAAACCACTCAGGTGGGGATCGCCCAGCCTTCTTAAAAGCTCTTCAATACGGCCGAGGCCCAAATTAATGCCGAACTTTGTCAGGTCTTTCAGGTAGCCCATAGCTTCGTTGTAGTTCATTTTATAACCTCGGAAGCTGAAATAAACCATTTCGACAGGATTTACAGGTTTTTATAGGATTTACAGGATTATCATATTAAATCATATTGTCTTCAAATTAATAGTTTTAAATTCACTTAATATCCTGTAAATCTTGTTTCAATCCTGTCAATCCTGTCAATTTGTTTTTTTGCGGATTTACTATAATTTTATTTTCCCTTCAGCATAACCAGTCTTTCTTTAATAGCTGACTGCTTGCCGGAAAGTTCTGCTTCCTTGCCCTTTTCTTTTTCCACCACATCAGCCGGAGCTTGTTCCAAGAAACCGGAGTTGCCCAACTTGCCCCTGACCCGGGCCAGGTCCTTCTCTATGAGCAGCAGTTCTTTTTGCTGGCGGGCGATTTCCTTGTCCACATCGATCAGCCCTTTTAAAGGGATAAAAATTTCTATTCCCTTTGTTACAGCGTGAGCCGCCTGTTCCGGCGCCTGATCCAGTACTGCCAGCGTCTTCAGGATGGTGTTGGACAAGTTCTGGACATACTCCATATTTTTCTCAATGATTGTCCTGGTGTTGTCAGGCGCTGTTAACATAACATCGGCCGTCCGTCCGGGCGGCACGTTCATCTCACCCCGGATATGGCGGATAGCCTTGGTCAATTCCATCAGTATTTCCATTTCATATTCCGCTTCTGAATCCACCAGTCCCTGACTTGCAGCAGGCCAGGACGCCTGCATGATGGTAGTCCCATGGGCGGGCAGATGCTGCCATATCTCCTCAGTGATAAAAGGCATAAATGGGTGCAGGAGCTCCAATATTACTCTGAGAACAGAAGACAATACGCTTTGCGCCGTATACCTGTCAGCAGGGCTGGTTTTTCCATACAGCCTTGGCTTAGCCAGTTCAATATACCAGTCACAGAACTCGTTCCAGATGAATTCATACAAAATCCTTGCTGCTTCGCCCAGTTCGTATGTCTCCAGGTTCCTTGTCGTTTCTTTTATCGCTGCCTGGCAGCGGCTGACAATCCAGCGGTCAGCCAGGCTTAAAGGACCGGGCTGGCCGGATGGGTCAAAACCACCCAGGTTCATCAGGGTAAATCTTGAGGCGTTCCAAAGCTTATTGGCGAAGTTACGGGCTCCTTCAAGCCTTTCAAAATGAAAACGCAGGTCGTTGCCCGGCGTGTTGCCCGTGATCAGCATAAAGCGGAGGCTGTCAGCCCCGTGTGACTCGATGATATCTATGGGATCAACACCGTTGCCCAGAGATTTGCTCATTTTCCTGCCCTGGGCGTCCATCACCAGACCGTGAATAAAGACATCATGGAACGGTACCTCGTGCATAAACTCCAACCCGGAAAAAATCATCCTGGCCACCCAGAAAAAGATAATATCACGGCCGGTCACCATTACCGTTGTGGGGTAGTAATAATCCAGGTCAACGGTCTTTCTGGGCCAACCCAGGGTGGAAAATGGCCAGAGAGCCGAGGAAAACCATGTATCAAGCACGTCAGGATCCTGTTCCAGTGATGAACCGCCGCACCTGGTACACCTGGCAACCGGTTCCCTGGAAGCGATCACTTCCTCGCAATCCAGGCAGTACCATACCGGTATGCGGTGTCCCCACCACAGCTGGCGGGATATGCACCAGTCCCGGATATTTTCCATCCAGTTCAGATAGGTTTTAGTAAAACGTTCCGGAACAAACCTGATTCGGCCGTCTTTTACCGCTTCTATGGCCGGCTCGGCCAGAGGTTTCATTTTCACAAACCACTGGCGGGAGAGCATTGGCTCGATGACTGTGCTGCAGCGGTAGCAGTGGCCGACTGCGTGGGAGTGATCCTCAACTTTTACAAGAAAACCTTCAGCTTCTAAATCCAGCAGTATTTTTTTCCGGCATTCATAGCGATCAAGGCCTTGATAACGCGGCCCTGCTTCCTCATTCATCTTGCCTTCCTTATCGATAACTGCTACCTGCGGCAGATTATGCCTTTTGCCGACCTCAAAGTCGTTGGGATCATGGGAAGGAGTTATTTTTACAACGCCGGCGCCAAAGGAAGGATCGACATATTCATCGGTTATTACGGGCATTTCCCGTCCCACCAGGGGCAGGATCAATATTTTACCCACTATATCCTTATAGCGCTGGTCATCCGGATGCACCGCTACCGCCACGTCACCCAGCATTGTTTCCGGGCGGGTGGTCGCCAGGACGACAAATCCGCTGCCGTCTTTAAAAGGATACCTGATATGATAAAAATACCCGGGCAGATCAAGATGCTCAACTTCAATGTCGGATATGGTGGTATGACACTTGGGGCACCAATTTGTAATATAATAATCCCTGTAGATCAATCCCCGCTCGTAAAGCTTGATAAATACTTCCAGGACAGCCTCAGAGCAGCCTTCATCCATGGTGAAGCGCTCCCGCTGCCAGTCACAGGAAGCGCCCAGCCTTCTCAGCTGAGTGGTAATCCTGCTGCCGTATTTTCCCTTCCAGGCCCAGACTCTTTTTAGAAATTCCTCCCGGCCGATATCGTAACGGGAAATACCTTCACTGACAAGGCTTTCTTCAACTTTTGCCTGGGTGGCGATACCGGCGTGATCCGTACCAGGCAGCCAGAGCGCATTGTATCCCTGCATCCTCCTCCAGCGGGTCAGGATGTCCTGCAGGGTGTTGTCCAGGGCATGTCCCATATGAAGCTGCCCGGTTATATTTGGCGGGGGCATCACAATGCAAAACGGTTCCTGAACGTTGTTGGCAACAGGATGAAAATAACCGCATTCTTCCCAGTGCCTGTACATTTTTTCCTCGACCAACCGGGGATCATAAGTTGACGGCATATCTGCTTTAGACAATGATTCCAACCCCTCACAATAATTAATAAAAAACCTCATCCGTCTCCAAGGACGGATGAGGGATTCATCCGCGGTACCACCCTGATTCCAGATAAAACATAAAATGCCTGCCCACCCGGTACGCATTCCGATTCTTATCCGGCAGCTCTGATTACTTCTGCTGTAACGGGCAAACCCGCCAGCGCCTACTATAATTTCAGCACTGAAGCTCCGGGGCGACAGGAACAGGCACGGGCAGGAAACCTTGCAGCCTCGGGTTTCCCTCTCTGTCAATAAAAGCTTTGCCCGGGGAACTGTCCACTCCCCTTCACAGCGGTTAAATATAGCTTACAAAATATAATAAAGATTTTACGCGGCGGTGTCAACCGCTGCCGGATTCTTCATCATTGATAAACTTTTTTCACCCAATCCAACGGGCAATTTTTTCAAGCAATTCTTCCCTGCCCAGGCCGGTATCCGCAGAGAAGGGGAGCAGCGTGTCTCCCTCAGCCAGCGGCAGGGTATCCCGGATAACTTTTAAGGACTGCATCAGCTTCGAACGGGAAATTTTATCCGCCTTCGTAGCTACAACCACGGCATCTACACCGCTGTACTTCAGCCAGGAATACATTTGAATGTCCTGGGCGCTGGGCGGATGTCGGCTGTCTACCAACATTACGACACCCTTCAGATTATCTCTAGTCTTCAGGTAACCCTCCACCATTTTCCGCCAGCTTTCCTTTTCCTGCAAAGGAACACTGGCATAGCCATAGCCGGGCAAATCCACAAGATGAAAAGCATTATTGACTATGAAAAAATTAATCAGGCGGGTGCGCCCGGGAGTTTTGCTGATGCGGGCAAGGCCTTTCCTGTTGACCAGTTTGTTCAGGAGCGATGATTTCCCTACATTAGAACGCCCGGCCAGAGCAACTTCAGGAAGTTCCCCGGCCGGGTAATCAGCGGCCTTAACCGCACTGGCAACAAAATCTGCGCTGCTAATTTTCATGAAGGGATTTGGGTACCCCCCTCGTTCACAACAACCGGCGCGTAAGCAGTTGGCTGGGGCAAAACCGGTGCTTCCACTGCCAGGGGCACAGGCATGTATTCCTTTTCCGTCAGAGCTGATTCCAGTACCTGATCCATGTGGTCAACCAGGATAAAGTTAATTTTATCCTTTACTTTTTTTGGAATATCATCTAAATCCTTTTTATTATCACTGGGAAGGATAATGGTCTTTATACCGGCGCGATGGGCTGCCAGTACTTTTTCCTTAATTCCGCCAACCGGCAGAACCCTGCCGCGCAGTGTGATTTCGCCTGTCATCGCCACGTCGTGGCGCACTTTTCGCCCGGTTATAGCCGAAGCCAGGGCGGACGCCATGGAAATTCCAGCGGACGGCCCGTCTTTGGGAATCGCCCCTTCCGGAATATGAATGTGAATGTCCTGTTTATCATATGCATCTTCGTCAATATTTAATTCGCCGGCACGGCTGCGGATATAGCTGTATCCCGCCTGGGCCGATTCCTTCATCACATCGCCCAGCTTGCCGGTTAAAGTCAGCTTGCCAGTCCCTTTATAAACAGTGACTTCGATAGCCAAAGTGTCGCCGCCGACCTCTGTCCAGGCTAAACCGGTCGCTACCCCAACCTGATCGTCAAGCTCGGCCACACCATAGCGAAAACGAGCCGTGCCCAGAAATTGGTTCAGGTTAAGAGTGGTTACGTGAATCCCTTTTATCTTGTCAGTGACGACCTGCCTGGCAGTCTTACGGCAGATTGCAGCAATTTGCCTTTCCAGGTTGCGTACGCCTGATTCACGGGTATACTCACGGATTATTTTCCGTAGGGTATTTTCAGAGATCCGCAGCATCTCTTTGCTGAGGCCATGTTCTTTTATTTGCTTGGGCAGTAAGTGACGGATGGCTATCTGTAATTTTTCCTCTTCCGTATAACCAGACAAATGGATTATTTCCATCCTGTCCTGCAGGGGACGGGGTATGTTTTGCTGGATATTGGCGGTTGTAATAAACATCACATTGGACAGGTCAAAGGGAGCTTCGATATAATGATCACTGAAAGTGTTATTCTGCTCCGGATCCAGCACTTCAAGCAGAGCCGCAGAAGGATCGCCGCGAAAATCCATACTCATCTTGTCTACCTCATCCAGCAGAAACACCGGATTTTTTGATCCGGCCTGGCGAATACCCTGGATAACTCTGCCGGGCATGGCGCCGACATATGTCCGCCTGTGACCACGGATTTCAGCTTCATCTCTTACCCCGCCAAGTGACATCCGGATAAATTTGCGTTCCAGGGCGCGGGCTATCGAGCGTCCCAAAGAGGTTTTGCCCACACCCGGCGGCCCGACGAAACAGATGATCGGCCCCTTCATTTTTTTGGCCAGCTTGCGAATGGCCAGATATTCCAGGATGCGCTCCTTGACTTCGTGCAATCCGTAATGATCTTCTTCTAAAATCTTGTCAGCTGCTTTTAAATCAAGGCGGTCTCTTGTTCCCTTATTCCAGGGCAGAGATATCAGCCAATCCAGATAATTTCGCACCACTGTGGCCTCAGCGGCCATGGGAGGCATTTTTTCAAGTCGTTCTACTTCTTTGAGGGCCTTTTCCTCTACTTCTTTCGGGAATTTTGCTTCTGCAATTTTTTCCCGCAGTTCTTCCCCTTCAGCCATCCGNNTCATCTTTCTCGCCCAATTCTTTTTGGATAGCTTTCATCTGCTCGCGGAGGTAATACTCCTTCTGTGTCTTCTCCATCTGCTTGCGAACGCGTATATTTATCTTGCGCTCGAGTTCGACAATTTCCAGTTCTCTGGCCACGATGGAACACAGTTTTTCAAGTCTTTTAACGATGTCGACAGCCTCAAGGATATCCTGTTTTTCATCAATACGCAGCGTAAGGTGAGAAGCTGTAACATCAGCCAGCCGCCCTGGATCCTCCAGATTAACTACAGAGACAACAGTTTCAGGAGGAATACGTTTTGACAGCTTGACATACTGTTCAAACTGATATACTAAGCTGCGCATCAGAGCCTCAATCTCACTGTTTTTTTGAAAATCCTCTGAATATTGTTCAATTTCAACCTGGAAATATGGTTCTTCAAATATAAAACGTCTGACTTTCGCCCGGGCAATCCCTTCTACCAATACCCTTATTGTCCCACCGGGCAGCTTCAATAACTGCTTGACCTCAGCGACGGTACCAATCTGAAAAATATCATCTTCGCCTGGTTCATCAGTTTGGGCTTCTTTCTGAGTGGTAAGAAAAATGAGCTTGTCCTGAATCATCGCTTCTTCTACTGCCTGCACTGATTTGGTGCGGCCGACATCCAGGTGAATAACCATATAAGGGAAAACAAGTATACCCCTTAAAGGCAGCAATGGTAATATTTTCGTTTCCGATCTCAATGCTGCACCCCCTTTTCCGTATTGCAAAATGTCCATTCCACATGTTGACAATTTATATTCTTATTTTATCAAAATATTAGAAATACCGCTACAGCAATAATTTCCATAAAATGATCATAATAATCAATATTAATATTCCATGTACTTTGGTACATCTTTAATATCATGGACTTTTGATATATTAAGAGATATAATTTATTTGTTATTTTTTTAAGTGAAATTCAAATAATTTATAAGGAGGTGGATTACAGCAAAAACATTTGGCTAATACATATTTATTATTTATTTCAAACGCAATCATAATTTAGGAGGCGCAACATGTCAAACAATATTTATGAAATTAAAGAATCCAGTATTGCTGATCCCGGGCCGCTCGGCCTGGCCTGTTTTGCCATGACCACATTTTGCCTCAGTATGGTAAACGCCGGACTGGTTGATAAAGCGGCTACTATTGTGGTTATAGCCCTGGCCCTGGTTTATGGCGGAGCCACCCAGATCCTGGCCGGCATGTGGGAATTCAAGAAAAACAACGTGTTTGGAGCCACAGCTTTTTCATCTTACGGCGCATTCTGGATATCCCTTGGTGTGTTTGATCTTCTGGCGACATTGAAGCTGGTTACAGTGCCCTCTCAGGGAGTATGGCTGTTCCTGCTGGCATGGACTATTTTCACTTTCTATATGTGGATTGGCAGTTTTGGCACAAACAAGGCCCTTCTTGCTACATTTACATTACTGCTGATAACATTCATCCTGTTGACAATCGGCGCGGCCGGCAACGCTGCAGCCCATACCATGGGCGGTTATGTCGGCATTGCAACAGCCATTGTCGCCTGGTATACTTCCGCTGCCGGAGTAATCAATACTGTCAATGGACGGGTTGTGCTCCCGGTAGGCCCCATCAAAAAATAATTAATTATAAAAAAATCCTGGTCGTTTACGACCAGGATTTTTTTATTATGCCGATTCTTCTTTTTTCTTTTTACGATCAACGGTGATAATCCGCGGGGGTTCTTTTTTCCTTATAGTATCTCCTATTATCGTACACTTGGCTATATCTTCGCGGGATGGGATATCATACATCACATCCAGCATGACTTCCTCCAAAATAGACCTTAAACCCCTGGCCCCGGTATTCCGTTTCAGCGCCTCTTCTGCTACCGCTTTCAAGGCGTCCTGGGAAAACTCCAGGGTTACACCGTCCAGCTCAAACAGCTTCTCATATTGTTTAACCAGCGCGTTTCGCGGTTCTGTGAGGATGCGCACCAAGGCGTTATCATCCAGCGCATCCAAAGTGACGATAATCGGAAGCCGGCCCACAAACTCCGGGATAAGACCGTATTTCAGAAGATCCTCAGGCAGGATTTTACTAAGTATTTCACCGATTTTCTGTTCTTTTCTGGCTTTTATATCTGCCCCGAAGCCCATTGCCTTTTTGCCGATGCGGTTTAAAATAATTTTTTCGATACCGTCAAAAGCGCCGCCACAGATAAAAAGTACGTTCGTGGTATCAAGCTGGATAAATTCCTGGTGGGGGTGTTTGCGGCCGCCCTGAGGCGGTACGCTGGCAACAGTCCCTTCCAGTATTTTTAAGAGCGCCTGCTGTACACCTTCACCAGAAACATCCCTGGTTATAGAGGGGTTTTCTGACTTACGGGCTATTTTGTCGATTTCATCAATGTATACGATGCCCTTTTCAGCTTTTTCCACATCATAATCAGCCGCCTGGATCAGTTTGAGAAGAATGTTCTCTACATCCTCTCCTACATAACCAGCTTCAGTAAGGGATGTGGCGTCGGCAATAGCGAACGGCACGTTCAAAAGACGCGCCAGGGTTTGCGCCAGCAGTGTTTTACCGCTGCCGGTGGGGCCTAACATTACTATGTTGCTCTTCTGCAGTTCGACATCTTCGATTTTGCCGCCGAGATTTATCCTTTTATAGTGGTTGTATACGGCAACGGACAAGGACTTTTTAGCGCTTTCCTGGCCGATGACGTACTGGTCCAAAATCTCTTTTATCTCCTTGGGCTTTGGTATGTCACCAACTTCCAGGCCTAGATCCTCACTGAGCTCTTCCTCTATAATTTCGTTGCACAGTTCGATACACTCGTCGCAGATGTAAACACCGGGGCCTGCAACCAGTTTCTTGACCTGATCCTGAAGCTTGCCACAGAAGGAGCACTTCAACTGCCCTTTGTCGCTGAACATATTTCCACCTCTTTTATCCTTGTTTCCTGACATTATATACCTCGTCTATAATCCCGTATTCCTTAGCTTCCAAAGCTGACATAAAATAGTCGCGCTCGGTGTCCAAGGATATTTTTTCCAGTGGCTGGCCGGTGTGCTTGGACAGAATTTCATTTAAAAAACCNNGCCTGCCCCTGAACGCCGCCCATAGGCTGGTGAATCAGAATCCTGGAATATGGCAGTGAAAAACGTTTTCCTTTTGCCCCGGCAGCCAGAAGTATTGAGGCCATGCTGGCGGCCTGGCCGATGCAGATAGTAGCTACCGGGGGGCGTACATGCTGCATGGTGTCATAAATGGCCATTCCGGCAGTAACCACTCCGCCGGGAGAGTTAATATAAAACTGGATGTCTTTTTCCGGGTCTTCCGCTTCCAAGAAAAGCATCTGGGCAATAATTAAATTTGCTACATTGTCTTCTACCGGCCCGCCGAGAAAGATTATGCGGTCCTTTAAAAGTCTCGAAAATATATCGTATGAGCGTTCACCACGGCTGGTCTGTTCAACTACAATCGGTACAAGATTCACACTAACACTCTCCTTTATTAAAAGAATATTTATTTTAAGCTTATTATATAATATTATTCTGTTTTAGGCTCAATGAAATCCTCATTGATTTTTGCGCTGTCAGCCAAAAACTGCAGGGTTTTCTCCCTGACAATCTGATCAATAATGAAATCTATCTGCCCCTGGTTCTCTATCATCTTTTGAAACTCATCCAGATCCTTGTTGTAATACTTGGCTATTTTCTCAGTTTCCTCTTTAATCTCTTCGTCAGTAGCTTTAATATCTTCAGCTTTGGCTATGGTTTCCATTACCAGGTTCATTTTAGCGGTCCATACCGCGTCCGGCTGCATCTTTTCCTTCAGGTCTTCCATGGTAGTATTCGCAAACTTAAGGTAGTTCTCCAGGGTTATACCCTGACTGCTCAGCCGTCCCTCCAGGTTGTGGATCATATCGCTGAGCTGGGTGTCAACCATCGGCGCGGGCATATCAACTTCAGCGCTATCAACAATTTTGCTGACGATGTCCTGCCTTACCTGGGATTTGGCCCTGTCTTCGGCAGCATCCTTTAACTTATTCTTAATGTCGGTTTTTAATTCCTCCAGCGTATCAAATTCACTAACATCCTTGGCAAACTCGTCATCTAAATCAGCCAGTTCCTTGTGCTTTATGCCTTTAACAGTGACTGTGAAAACAGCATCTTTTCCCGCAAGCTCTTCAGCCTGGTACTTTTCCGGGAAGGTGACGTTGAGGTCTTTCGTCTCGCCAATTGAAACGCCGATTAATTGATCTTCAAATCCTTCAATAAAAGAACCTGAACCGATTTCCAGGGTATAATCACTGCCTTCGCCACCCTTAAACGGCACGCCATCTACTTTCCCCAGAAAGTCCAAAGTGGCAATGTCGCCTTTTTCAATTGTTCCCTCTTCCAGGGTCAGAAGCTGGGCATGCCTTTGCTGAAGCTTTTCCAGCGACTGCGTAACTTCTTCCTCGGAAACCTCGGTTGACGGCTTGTTTACTTCCACTTCCTTGTACTGGCCTAGAACTACTTCCGGTTTTACCTGTACAGTTGCCTTGAAAACTACAGGTTTTCCTGCCTCAGCCTGCACGACATCAACCTTGGGCTGTTCAACCGGCTCAATACCGGTTTCCGCTACAGCTTGATAATAAGCTTCAGGTACAACCGCCTCCATCGCCTCTTCCATAATGGCTTCTTTCCCAATAAAACGCTCAAAAATCGGCCTCGGTGTCTTGCCCTTGCGAAAACCGGGGACATTAACCTTTTGCACCATTTTGCGATAGGCTTTATCAATAGCCTGGTCGAACTGTTCCGCTTCCACCTCTATTTCTAATAGAACGGTGTTCTTTTCTATCCTTTCGGCGTTAGCTTTCATTTGTGCTCCCCCTTAAATAATGTCATTATGTAAGGTATTTATTAATAAAAAGGACAAATAAATCTCCATATTAACAATAAACACCAAATTACGTATTAACATTGTAAACAATTTTAGTAATTTATTCTAGAGGTAAGTAACATATTAACTAAAATAAAATTAAAATACCAAGACTAAAAAAGCCCTGGCGTTTAAAACCCTGCTTTGTTGCATCGAGGCTTTAACGTTATTAAACAGAAGCCGTTTCAGATACCACAATTTTGGACACTATTAAATTATATCTGCACAGAAGTTAATTATCAATAATAAAATAAAAAAAGAATAAAATATTTACTGATTATTTGCGATATGGATTTAACCATCAAGCACTTTTTTGCCAAAGTCACACCCTGTCATGAAGCCTTGTCAACGTGCAATTTCCTTGACAATACCCTTATAATTTGCTAACATATCTTGTGCGGGTAATCAGGTTAATCCAGCATCCGTGCTGTCCTGCAAACATGGTGGGTGTAGCTCAGCTGGTTAGAGCACCAGATTGTGGCTCTGGGGGCCGTGGGTTCAAATCCCATCATCCACCCCATAATATTTAATTGGGGCGTCGCCAAGCGGTAAGGCACCGGTCTTTGGAACCGGCATTTCGTTGGTTCGAATCCAGCCGCCCCAGCCATTACAAGATGGAAGTTTATATATTGGCTGTTGGATAAGATATATCCGGCCAATCCGGAATTTCGATTATCCAACGACTGATTTTTAATTTCCATTCTCCAGTTTATGGGCCATTAGCTCAGTCGGTAGAGCACCTGACTTTTAATCAGGGTGTCGCTGGTTCGAGTCCAGCATGGCTCACCAATAAGGGTTGGAACTATTCCGGTTCCAACCCATTTTAAAAAGCGGGCGTGGCGGAACGGCAGACGCGCTGGACTTAGGATCCAGTGGGGTAATTCCCGTGAAGGTTCAAGTCCTTTCGCCCGCACCAAGATACCAAGGGGACGGGGGTGTTCGTGCTGCGCTGTCTGCGCCGAGCCCTGCGCCACCGCAAACCCGGGATCATCAATTCCGATCAAGGCAGCCGCTTTACCTGCCAAGCCTATCTGGATCTTCTGGACAGCTGCCGGGTGCGGGTGTCCATGGAAGGCAAGGGCCAGACTCTTGACAATGTCCGAACCGAGCGCTTCTTCCGGAGACTGAAATATGATGGCATCTATATCAAGGAATACACAACACCAATGTAGATGATCGCCGGCGTTAACAACTACATCAACGTCTATAATACGATCCGACCGCACGACTCGCTGAACGGAATGACGCCAAAAGCCTTTAGCCAGAGATGTGCTAATAATCCTGAAGCTTAATGAAAGGAGCTATTCGGATCATTTTAAAAAATATGTCTTGACAACGGGGGTTACCTTATAACTTGCGTGAATTGCAATAAGTCAAAGGGTGCGCGAAACAGTAAATTTAACAATAGTACGCACTGCTTTTGGGATATTAAACCGTCACCGAAGAAATACACACTCCCCTTTGCACACCCCCCTATCTTTTAACTGCTTCTGTGAAATAAGTGCTAAAATCACCGGTAGTTCAAGTCCTGTCGTCCGTAAAACAGGGTCTATCAACAAATGACAAAACTAATGTGTACCCTATGTCAAGGA
>DHGV01000105.1 GCA_002402945.1 Pelotomaculum sp. UBA4789 | reverse complement strand
GCTCGGTCAGGCGGTTTTCCATTGGCGTTCCCGTCATGGCGACGCGGTGGCGGCTCTTAAACTTCCGCACGGCGGCGGCCTGTTTTGTGTATGCGTTCTTGATGTTCTGGGCTTCGTCCAGGCAGATGCAGTCCCAATCCGCCATGGACAATTCTTCTTCGTCGATATGAGCCAGACTGTATGAAGTCATCACCAGATCGGCCCCCTGAATCGAGGTAAGGAAATCAGGGCCTTTCACCCGCTGCGGGCCATAGTGAAGCTGTGCTTTAAGCTCCGGGGCAAACCGGGCCAACTCCTTTTGCCAATTGCCCAGGACCGAGGTCGGACAAATCAGCAGTGACGGGGTAGAAGGATTTTCGCTTTCTTTCACTTTTAACAGGTAGGCGATCCATTGGATTGTTTTCCCGAGGCCCATGTCATCGGCCAGACAGCCACCCAGTCCGAAGCGCCTTAAGAACAACAGCCAGGAAGCGCCCGCCTGCTGGTATTTCCTGAGGGCGCCCTGAAAAGAGCCGGCTGTTTCGAGAACAGGAATTTGGGGAAGGTTGTTCAGTTGTTCAACCATCTGGGCAAGCTGCCCGCCCAGTTCCACCTCTATCTGCAGCGCTTCTTCCGCGCCGGCCTCTTCTCCTGCTGGAGGAGGGGAAGCCGGGGTGAGAAGGCGCAGGTGGAGAACTTCTCCCAGTGAAATGCCGTCTTTTTTCCGGATATATCGCTGAATCTTCTTCAAAAAAGCGGGGTCGATCTGGATCCACTTGCCCTGCACCTGAATCAGGCGCCGTTTCTTTTCAACCGCCTTTCTGAACTCTTCTTCTGACAGTTCCAGGTCCCCAACAGCCAGATTCCAGTCAAATTGTATAATCTGACTGATTCCCAGCCGGCTGTCTTTCCATGAGCCCACAGAGGAGCGGGTCCTGATTTTTAGCGCCGGCACGAGCTTCCGCACATCATCCCACCACCTGGGCAGAAGGACCGTGTGCCCGGCCTGCGCCAGCTGGATACTGCCGTCGCTGAGAAATTCCCATGCTTGCGCCTCATTCAGCTTCCGTTGCAGCGCTGCCTCGCCTGCCTGCCCTTCCCCGCCGGGTTCCTCCAGCCACGGCAGGACGCCTGTCCATTTCTTTATATCCCGTTCGATACGGCCCCTGTGCTTCCGCCAATCCGGCGGCAGTTCACCTTCCCGCCCGGGTTCTTCGGGCTCCCAGGCAGCCATGACGCTGGGGTCGAGTTTGTCCTGTAAAACAATATTCAGACGCCATGCGGCGCCGTCTCCTTCCGGTTCCGCAAGCTCCAGGCAGGTAATGAAAGGCGTACAATCCTGTTTCCAGCCGGCGGCTTCCAGCCACGTTTCTTCATCTCCGCTCAAAAGTGGACGGCGTCCCTGGACTGGCGTGAGCACGGGGTGAGAGGAAAGAATTTTCTCCCAGACCTGGCCGATTTCAGGGGTTTGTTCGATGATTTCATTGATTATCAGGTCGGCCCATTCATTAATAAACGGCACTTTAGCCGGCAGGTCGCAGAAATCAGGGTCGACGTCCCAGTCTACGCGCCACCCTCTCCTGCCTGCCTGCCACATGTTGAAGTCCGGCCTCCAGTGTCCGCCGGCCAGGGCTTTCCTCAGCAGCGGGGCTGTTTCCTTGAGCATGACAATTTCGTCGCTCCACCGCCAGTCCAGTTCTCCAGACCATGTCCGGGTGGTGAAGAAATCCAGGGAAGTCAGGGGGGAAAGGGATATGACGTTTCTCCCCCGGTGGCTGCCGGTGTCAATGAATGTCCCATAGTAAGAAGACAGGTGCCTGGCAAAGAGCAGGTACTTCAATTCGTTGAAAGCAGCCTCGTGTTCGATGCTCCCGGCCCAAATGACAAAACCTTTTCCCGGTACCCACTCTGAAAAAATGCTGATGCTGTTGTCCGTCATTATGAAATCAGCTTTCCTTTCCGCAATTCTTCATGAAGCGCCCTCATGCGCGGGTAGCGTGCAGCGAGGCGGAAGATGAATGTATTCCATTCTTTGGCCATTTTTTGCCTGTTGTAGATGGTGCGCAGTTTTTTAAGCAGTCTGACCGCTCCCTGGTAGGCTTTGCGGTTTTTCTCCTCAATCAGCCGGGCTGCCCACTGGTGGTAAAGAGGTATGAGTGCTGCCGGGTCCCGGGACTCCAGGTGGCGCAGGACACTTTTGTCTATGCTCTCCCAGGTGTATCCCCGGTAGCTCATGGTTAATTCGGCCCATTCCCTGAACAGGCCCGCCTCCAGGAGATACCTGGCATAGGCATTGAAGCTGCGGGGAAGCCAGGACCGGACGAGGTTGATAAACTCTTCTTTGGCGCTGCTTTTTTCAGATGCCTGGAGGCAGCAGCCACAGATATCTTCAAAAACGACAGGCATCGCTGTTCTTATTTCGGGCGTCAGCCAGCGGAGCCAAACCAGAAGTTGGTCCCATTGTTTCGCTTTGATCAGATACAAAAGATAAAAGAGCATGTCCTCAATACGCTTTATTTTCAATTCTTTCAGCACAGCAAGGGCTGCATCGTTCCTGTGCGCCGCTAAATTCACGCTGGCCAATCCAAGTGCCGCGTAATAACAGGCCTGCTGATTTTTCCCAGATTCCTTCATATATTCTTCTAGAATGATCGTCTCATTTTTCCAGCAATCAAGGCCGCCAAAATAATTAACGCACATTATCCGGTAGATGAAAAGCCAGTCATAAAGCAGTGTTTCCTCCTGAAAGAGGTGTTCATGAACAACTTCTACCGCTTTCCGAAAAAAAGGTTGATATATTTCCTGTTGTTTGCCTGACAACAATAAAGAGTAGTCCTTCAAAAAACCATCCTCTATTTGCCCGATCTGATAATTGTCGATATAGGAGGACTTATTTCCTTTTACTTGTTTTTCCAGCCTGGCCATAAAAAACAGGTTGCTGTGAAACCGCAGCAACGCCTTGTTAAACGCAGGCCAATTATTGTTATGCGCGGAAATTCCGCTGGTAAAGTCGTCAAATAACCTGACTGAAAAGGAAAATTCCCCCATAAAGTAATCTGAAGATTGAAAAGACCTTTTTTTGGCCTCTCTGACCCGGGCGTATTCGAACTCAAAGTACTCGTACCAGAGTTCAACCGGGCCTTCCATGACAGGAACACAAGGCTCTGGATTCATTACCGGGATGTGAGAAACCTCATTGAATAAAATTCCGTTGGCTTTAAGCCAGGGCTCGCAGTAATGAAAGAACACTGCGGCGATATGCTCGCAGAGCTGTTTTTTTTCGCAGGTGCAGGTGCTTTTTTTGAAATCATCGAGGTGTATGATCACGGTATGCGTTTTACCGTCATTCACCGCAGAGTAAATCCTGGGCCCAAAGGATTTGGTCCATGTAATCCGTTTGCGTTGGAAATAATCCCTGCCTTTTTCATATAACTCAGGGTCAATACACACGACCGCCTGGGCGGCCATAGATTCGATACTCTCGTCAGTAATTTTGTCTTTAAACATAACTCAAAACACCTCTGCCCTTTGATGTAACGCCGAATTGTGTATGAAAGCTGAAATTCTGGGCCAACACAAAATTTCTTCTATAAGTTTACCATAAATCCATGGGCTGTTGCCACTTCCAATCGCTTGCAATCAAAAACATGAATAGTTTTGAGCCTGTCCTGTAAGAATAATAGATGCAGACTGTTGTCCTAACTTCATAAGGGGGTTTTGGCTAATGAGCAAAAGGCGTGGAGGCGTAATGTCCGAAAGGCTGAAGTACGAGTTAGCCGATGAACTTGGGGTTGGAGACGTAGTGCGCAGGGACGGCGGCTACTTTGGGAACGTTTCTTCGAAAAACTGCGGCAACATGGTCAAACAAGCCATTGCGCGGGCCGAGCAGTCCCTGGCAGCCGATCCTCAAAGGAACAGCAGTCTGTAGCTGTCCGGGATGCCCTTAACAGGGCATCCTCTTTGGCATATTTCACGACTTTGCTCCGGTGTGCGTTTATACAACAGCTCAGCCCCTGACCGCGCCAAAGGGACTATCGGCCTGAGTCACTTTTATCTTATTTCCAAAACCCCGATGTTTAGCATAAGCTGAAAGAGTTCACTTTCCCGGACCTCCATCCCTGCGGCCGTAAGGCAGCGGGATAAACTGCACCGAGGGGCGGCGCTGCGCCGGCTGGGGATAAAGATCCATCAGGGAGTAAATGTCGTCTTCTAGGCCGCAGCTAACCGGCAGCCCAAAATCGATCAGCTGTTCGCAGGAAATGGGATAATCATGGGTCCAGCGGCCGCATGTGAGAAGTCTGGCCAGTTCACTGGCCCGGGCTACTTCCATTTTATCCTTGAGGAGATAGAACACGAATTCCTCCACTTGGGCCATCGCCTTGGAGGCGATCTCGGCCAGCATCAGGGTTTTGTCGTCCACCTTGTCCCGGCCCTTCTGGCGCACCACCTCCAGGATCGAAACGGCGGGAAACTCGCCCAGCTGGGGATCCACCGGCCCCAGGACAGCATTATCGTCCATCCGGATTTCGTCGGCAGCCATGGCGATCATGGCGCCGCCGGACATGGCGTAGTGGGGAACAAACACGGTGACCTTGGCCGGGTGTTTTTGAAG
>DHGV01000092.1 GCA_002402945.1 Pelotomaculum sp. UBA4789 | reverse complement strand
TACCGTAGGTCTCTGTCTGGTCACATTCAACGACAACCTTAACGCTGTAAGGTCGGCTTTAGCCGACCATGTGCGGCTGAAGCCGCACCTACTGACCCCAGAGCGCAGGCCGACTTCAGTCGGCCTCTATATTCGGGGACATATCCTGATTTGGGATGTGTCCCCGTTCCTATGTCTAGTGTCAATCAACAACAAAGGTAACAGGGAAACTGCGCCACAAGAACCGTCCCCCCGGCCGTTTTTCACCAGCCGGCCAGGTTAAAAACCAGCATGGTGACAAGGATGCCCAGGATCGCCCCTGCGACCACCTCAAAAAGAGTGTGCACCTCCGCATCAACCCTGCTGTGGGCTACCAGCAGGGACATGACAGCAGCCACTGTTGCCACCAGGGTGTTGGCAGTCAGCAAGGTTAGCGCTGTGGCGCCCGCGAAGGCCACGGCCGTGTGCCCGCTGGGCAGGCCGCCTTTCACAAAAGTGCCTTTGTTGCTGAGTGCCTTGCCTACCCCCACAGAGAGCATTACAACCAAAAGAGCAATCAACGTCACATTGAGCGGCGTTTCTTTTATTCTGGGGGCAAAGTAAAAGGAAAATCCCTCCAGGCGTGGGTAGATAATAATATAGGCAACTATAACCGAGTTCAGCGCTGCCATCAGGACTGCGCCGGCAGCCACGTTTTTAGCTGTGCGCGCCAGCGGGTGGACTTCCTGCACGGATAGATCAACGACAGCCTCGATAGCCGTGTTAAACAGCTCCGCCATGATTACAAGGATGATTGCAAAGAATATAATCAGAAGTTCCCTGGAGTTTATCCTCAGGTAGACTGACAGGGCCAGGACCAGTATGGCGGCAGTCAGGTGGATCTTCATATTGCGCTGGGTCTGAATTGCATATATTATTCCGGCCACAGCATAGTTGAAACTGTCCAAAATCTTGCGCAGGTTCATGGATCCTCTTACCTCACATTATCAGATAAAATTCAAAAATACAGACAGCTGGATTAATGTTCTCCCGGAAAATTCAGGCTCATGATTATTTCCTCTTCTTTCTGACGCATTAATTTTTGTTTATCTTCTTCCTGGTGGTCATATCCGAGCAGGTGCAACACCCCGTGTATGGTCAGGTAGGATGCTTCACGGAGGAAACTCTGGCCGAATTCTTTCGCCTGGCGGTCCACGGCCTGCACAGAAATTACCACATCTCCCAAAATTACATCTTTTTCTCCGCCCGCTAAAGGCTCTCCTTCCAGCATGGCAAAAGAAAGCACATCTGTCGGACCGTCCATACCGCGGTACTGCTGGTTCAATTCCTGAATGTAATCATCATCGACAAAGACCAGGCTCACTTCGGCATCCTCGCTGTACCCGGAAATTTTTAAAGCTTTCAGGATCGCGCCGGTGAGAAATTCGATCACACTATCTTCAATTTCCATTTCTTCCTGCAGATTGTTTATGAGAACCGGCATTTTTGCTTCTCCTCTCCATTTCCTTTGACATATCCGGGTATTCTACCCGGTTGTGAAAGATCCCCGACAGTACCCTGACAAAAGAGGTGGCTATCACATCGAGGTCTTTAAAAGTCAGGTCGCATTCCTCAAGCTGGCCATCGTTAAGCTTGTCCTTGATCAATTTTCTGACCAGGCCCTCTACCCTGCCCGGTGTAGGATTCTGCAGGGAGCGGACCGCTGCCTCTACCGAGTCTGCCAGCATCACAATCGCCGCTTCCTTGGTCTTTGGCTTGGGCCCTTCATACCTGTATTCTTCTTCGGTGACAGTTTCGGTCCTGTCTCCCTCAAGGGCTTTATGGTAAAAATATGATACCAGGCTGGCCCCGTGGTGCTGCTCAATGATGTCGATGATGCCCTGGGGCAGCTTGTTTTCCCTGGCCATTTCCACGCCGTCCTTCACGTGAGACGTCAGGATCAGCGTGCTCAGTGACGGTGTTATTTTATCATGCGGGTTGTCAAAAGACATCTGGTTCTCGATGAAGAAATATGGCCGCCTGCTCTTGCCGATATCATGATAGTACGCTCCCACCCGGACCATCAGGGAGTCGCCGCCCAGGGCGTCTGTGGCGGCTTCAGCAAGGTTTCCCACAATGATGCTGTGGTGATAGGTTCCCGGCGCTTCGGTGAGGAGCTTTTTTAACAGCTTATTATTCGGATTTGATATCTCCAGCAGCCGCACAGGCGAGGTAATATGAAATGTGTTTTCCAAAAAAGGAAGTGAGCCGTTGGTCAGGATGGATGACAAAATGCCGTTCAGAACCCCCAGGCTCAGGCTGGTTGTGATCAGCAGCGTCATTGAAATGCCGTTTACCAGGCCGATGATAAAAATCGCCGCCACGTTAGCCCCGCTGGTGAAAATGGCTACTCGCACCAGGTCGCCCCGCTGGCTGAGCTTTGAAACGCTGTAGACACCGGCGATACCCCCGATCAATCCTACTACCGCAAAGCGCAGCTGGTTGCCGGCCATCACACCGACCAGCAGGCAAAGGACCGCCACCACCAGCACCGCCAGCCTGGAATCAAGCAGTATTGCGATCAGCATCCCAGCGGCGGCAATCGGCACCAAATAGCCGAATTGGGCGCCGAGCTCCGGCCACTGGGGAATATTAATAGCGATAATCACCTTCCCCACTGCCATAACCACCAGAGCGATCATGCCCAGCAGGCACAGGTGGCCTGAGTGTTCATAAATTTCCCGGTTCTGCTGGTATAAGTAGACCACGACGGCAGCCGCCAGCATGGCTACAAGCAACAGGATGCCCAAAACTGACGAAAAGGGGGGTTTTTGCTGAATTAAACCCAGCGCCTGGAGCTTGACAAACTGCTCTTCGGTGACGATCTCGCCTTCCCCGATCACCTTCTCCCCTTCCTTTACCGTGATCATTGTCGGGGGGACGGCAGCCATAGCCTCTTCCTGTTTCTGTTTTGTCTTTTCGTAGTCGATGAAAGTGTTGGGGCGCAGGAACCGTTCAATAACCCCCCCGGAGTAGCTTTCATATGGTCCAGCCAAACCGAGTCCGCTGATCTGGCTGTCTAAATTTTCTTTTGCCTTTTCAAGCTGGTCCTGGGCAATCCCGGCCCCGGTTTCCATGCTCTTCCCGACCAGGCTGTTCAGTGAGTTTTCCACTGCCTGGGTATCTTTAGCCGAAAAACCGGCCAGACCTGTGATATCCTCTTCTGACATAACAAAAGGCAGGACCGAGCGCAGCCTGGCGACCTTTTCATCTGCATCCAGGCTGGTGCTTCCCTGGATGTCCCGCACCTTTTTCGAGAGGTCTGAAATATCTTTCTGCACAGCAATGCTGACCTGTGGGTCTTTGGCGTAAACCTTGTCGACCTTTTCAGCAGCAATCCGCCGCTGTTCTGCGGTTTTTTGCTCATATTCAAAAACCAGGTTCCTGTCTGCTTTGAACGTTTTGGTGGAAACCTGACCTACCACCAGGCTGGTTTTCCCGGGCACAAATTCAACCGCCATGATCGAGGTGATCAGCAGCAAAAATAAAACTGCCGTACTGCCCCGCCGCACTTTGCGCTGGTTTCCCAAAAAGGACAAGGCGGCTGCCAGTTTATTCTTTAACCCGCTAAAAACGAGCATGGTTACACTCCCTTAAAGTTGCCTGTACAATNNTCCTCCCCGGTCATGGCCTGGACACCCAGCCCCGCTACATCCTTTAACACTTCAAGCGCGTTGATCAGCCCCGACACCTGCCCCCTGGGCAGGTCAATCTGGGTTATATCGCCGGTGATGATCGCCTTTGAGCCAAATCCAAGCCTGGTCAAAAACATTTTCATTTGCTCCGGAGTGGTGTTTTGCGCTTCATCAAGGATGATAAAAGAGTCTTCGAGAGTCCTGCCCCGCATGTAAGCCAGGGGAGCGATCTCGATAATATTTTTCTCCAGATATTTCTGGGTGTTCTCCAGCCCCAAAATATCATAGAGGCTGTCATACAGCGGCCTGAGATAGGGATCGATCTTTTCCTGCAGGTCACCCGGCAGAAAGCCCAGCTTTTCCCCGGCTTCCACCGCGGGGCGGGTCAATACCAACCGGCTGACATCCTTGCTGCGCAGGGCTTTTATCGCCATTGCCACGGCAAGATAGGTTTTCCCTGTCCCTGCAGGCCCGATGGCAAAAACCACATCATTGTTTTTGATCGTTTCGATATATCTTTGCTGGCCTTTGGTCTTTAATTTTATTTGTTTCCCGCGGGTGGTTACCATCACTACATCTGCAGCCAGGCTCCCCAGCGAATCTTTGATCCCGCTCCGTACAGCCCTGACCGCATACCAGACCTCGTGGGCAGTCAAGCGGTTTCCCGCCCGGTAATATTTTTGCAGCTGGGCCAATACCTCGGCGGCCTGCTCTACATTCTCCTTGTCACCGGTAATCAGCAGTTCCTGGCCGCGAGCTACAATCCTGACCGCAAGGGTTTTTTCCAGCAGTGCAAGATGTTCATCATGCCTGCCGAAGATCTCAGCCGCGGCGCCCACATCATCCAATTCAATCCTTGCTTCAGCCTTATCCGTCAATATCAGACCGGACCTCCTCTTATCATTGCAGTGCTGAAATGCAACAACGTCGCAGCGCCTGCCTGCTCTGCAGCAGAGCTGGGTTCAGCCGCCAGATCGTGCTGTTTCCCTTAATCAGCCAAATCCAAATATTTAACTGTTAATACTTCGACAGGTACATTTGGATTCCTCCATTGGGGCGCCCCGCCGATTAAAGTCAAGCTTTACAGAGCCCGGGCAGGGTGCTGTTGAAATATGCTTCTTCGCTCCGCCCAGAATGATTAAAATAAAAAATGCCTGGCGTATGCCAAGCATTGTTTTTTCGTTATTTGAATCTCCGCTTCCTAGCCGCTTCGGATTTTTTTTTCCGCTTAACGCTGGGTTTTTCATAATGTTCATGCTTTCTCGCCTCAGCCATAACACCGGCTTTCTGGCAGGTCCGCTTGAACCGCCGGAGGGCACTGTCCAGTGTTTCGTTTTTTCCAACTTTTACTTCAGCCACAATACTTTCCCTCCCTCCGCAAAACCATGAAGCACAACTCGCTCAAAAAAAGCAATATTTATTATACGAGCAAACACTAAATATTATACAACAGCTAAAAGCAAAGAGTCAACTAATCGCTGCTGTAACTTTATTTTATACAAGCCCGCCATGCTGTTTTGGTTCACCAGGCGCATTTCTTAACCCGGCGGCCACTTGAGCGCCCGGCCAGCCAATAGGTGATAATGGACATGTGCGACCAACTGCCCGCCGTCGCGCCCGCAGTTGCAGACCACGCGGAAGCCCTGCTCCGCAAAACCAAAGTCCCGGGCAATACGCACGGCAGTTGCCTGGAGGCTGCCGGCTAATCCGGCGTCTGCCTCACCCAGGTCCAATAAGGAAGTATAGTGTTTTTTCGGGATCAGCAGGAGGTGTACTGGCGCAACTGGTTTAACGTCCTTAAAAACAAGTACCTGCTCATCCTCAAAAATTATCTCCGCTGGCATCTCTTTGTTTGCTATCTTACAGAAGATGCAATCCGGCATATTCTCCGCCTCCCTGAATAAGTTTCTAAATAAGAATATTATTGATTACTGCAGTGATTCAACATTTACCTGTCAATTCCTTCTCTTTGCAGATCAATAATTTTACCTTCAATGACAGGCCCCTTCAGGCTTTCAGCCCTTACCGGGACAATCTTCCCCAGCAGGCCTTCACGCCCGGGGAAAACAACCTTGAGGTAGTTATCAGTGTGTCCTTCGAAAAGGACCTCATCACCATGAACGCGCTGTTCCACCAGGACACTTAACTCCCGGCCGAGGTGGGACGCGGCATAATCAGCCGACATTTTCCTGCCCAGCTGGATCAGCTTGCGGCTGCGCTCGTCTTTCAGACCGGGTTCAACCTGCTGGCAATAACCTGCGGCGGGAGTCCCCCGGCGCGGTGAATATTTAAAAACATGCAGGCCGCTGAACGCTATTTTTTTCACCAGGCTGTAAGTGCTCAGAAAGTGATCAGCGGTTTCGCCCGGGAAGCCGACCATCACATCAGTGGTTAAACTAAGGCCGGGAATGTTCTCTCGCAAAACTTCGGTCAGCCGGAAATATTCCCAAGCGGTGTATTTTCGCCCCATTTGCCGGAGAATTTCGTCTTCACCGCTCTGCAGCGGCACGTGCAGGTGCCGGCAGAATATTTTTGAGCCTGACATGACTTCAACCAGCTCGAGCGTGATGTCATGCGGTTCGATCGAACTGAGGCGCAGCCGCTGGAGACCGGGAATTTTAAACAGTCGCGTCAACAAGCCGGCCAGATTTATATCCATATCAAGATCGCGGCCGTAAGCCCCGGTATGGATGCCTGTCAGGACTATTTCTCCATACCCGGATGATACCAGTTCCCTGGCGGCAGTAATTACCTTGTCTGGATTCCTGCTGCGCAGCGGCCCCCTGGCATACGGCACAATGCAGTAGGTGCAGTAATTGCTGCAACCTTCCTGGATTTTTAAAAATACCCGGGCCCGGCCTTGTATGGAATGTACAGACATTTCCTCAAATTCGTCAAAGGGCGTGTACTGACTGACCGCGTTTAAAACGCCGCGACCTTTTGCCGACTGCTCCACAAGATCTACCAGGCGCGCCCTGTCCCTGGTCCCCACCAACAGGTCCACGCCATCGATTTTCTGCACTTCATCCGGAGAAACCTGGGTATAACAGCCGGTCACCGCGATTATAGCCTGCGGGTTGGCCTTTATCGCCCGGCGAATCAGCTGCCTTGACTTGCTGGCTGCCAGGTGGGTCACAGTGCAGGTGTTGATGATGTAAACTTCGGCTTTCCCTTCAAAGTCCACTACTTGATAACCACGCTCCCTAAAAAGCCCGGCCAGGGATGATGATTCATACTGGTTGACCTTACAGCCCAGGGTGTATAGTGCCACCCTCTTCTTTGACATTAATTTTCCCTCCGAGATCTCCCCACCGGCAAAGTACCATTGTGATCACCGCAATGCCGGCTGTCTCTGTCCTGAGTATGCGCGGACCCAGGGTTACCGGCCGGACGCCTGCTGCCTGGGCCGCAGCGACTTCTCCGGCAGTAAAACCTCCCTCTGGGCCGATAAAAACATATATTTCCTCAACTGCCCTGACCTCAGACAGCAAGTCTTTCAATGAAACTTTATTCTCTTCCTCCCAGGGAATGAGCGCAGTGCAGTTAGCCGGCAGGCTGCCCAGCACCCCGTCCAATTCTGCCGGCTCAGCCACCTCCGGCACATCCGGGCGGCGGCATTGTTTGGCCGCTTCAAGAGCTATCCTCTGCCAGCGTTCCTGCTTCCTGGGCAGCCGATCCCCGGCCAGCCTGACCACGGAGCGGCTGCAGATCAGCGGCAGCACCCGGCTGACACCGAGCTCGGCGCCTTTTTGAATGATCAGATCCATTTTGTCACCTTTGGGAATGCCCTGCACCAGGGTAACTTTCACAGGGCAGGCAGGGATTAAAGGAAGCTCTTTATTAATTTCACAAAACACTTCGTCCCGGACAAGCTCCTGAATCACAGCAGCATATGATTTGCCCTTGCCGTCAAGGATGGTCAGGGCGCTGCCTCTCCCGAGACGGAGGACTCTTGCGATATGATTGACATCAGGGCCGGTAATCCGGATCCGGCTTTCCTTTATCTGGTCGGGTGACACAAAAAAACGGGGGGCGTCATCTGCTCTCATTTCCCTTTATGCCTGCGGCTTGTTACAGTCTCTCCCCCAATGCCCCAGTTGTCTGTATCGACTTCATCAATGATCACAACCGTGGATTGCGGATTTTTGCCCAGCAGGTCCGCCAGCAGCGTGGTGACCCCCTCGATTAATTTCGCTTTCTGTGCCGTGGTGACGCCATCTTTGGTTATTTTGATATTGACAAATGGCATATTTCCGCCCCCTTTAGTGGTGCCAGTTGTTGAGTTGTTGACAAACTTTGTTGACTTACGTGCCTGGCACCAAATTGTTGATTTGTTGAATAACTTTTAGCTCAACTGCGCTTTTGCAAAACCAGGGCTACCCACAGGCCTTCTTCCAGCACTTCACAAACCGCAAAGCCGGCTGCTTCAACAGCATCGATTACCATATCCAGCCTGTCACGGATAATCCCGGAAGCAATAAAAATCCCGCCGGGGGAGAGCACAGCCGCGGCATCCGGCGCAAAATCAGCTATCACATCCGCGATAATATTTGCTACAACCAGGTCGGCGCCGCTGTCTAAATGTTCCGCCAGGCTACCCTGCCTCACGCAGACAAGATCGCTTACCTTATTTCTTGCTGCATTCTCCTGAGCCGCCTTGCAGGCCACTGGGTCGATGTCAACCGCCAGCACCCGGCCGGCGCCGAGTTTGGCTGCTGCTGCGGCCAGGATGCCTGATCCGGTGCCGATATCATAAATTGTCATGCCTGGCCGGATATGTTTTTCCAGCAGCTTCAAGCAGAGGGCAGTTGTGGCATGGGTGCCGCAGCCAAAGGCCATGCCGGGATCCATTTCAATAACCAGGTCTCCCGCCAACTGCTGATACTCCAGCCAGGACGGTTTAATTACCAGCCGCTGCCCTACGCGTGTGGTCCTGTAATATTCTTTCCACGCGTTGGCCCAGTCTTCCTCCGCCACGACACGGGTATATATTTCAAATCCCGGTTCAAGTCCGCGCTGTTCTAAGATCTTATTTAATTCTTCAATCCTGTCTGAGAGCACCTCTTCGCAGGACAGGTAGCCTTTTACCAGGGGCCGGCCGTTCACTGCGGCTTCAGGCACAGCCCATTCGTCAGGGTGAGATTCACGGGCGTATTGAAGAATAAGGGCGGGATCTTCTATTACAACCCCGCCAGTTCCCATCTCTATTAATATATCTGAAACCGTCTCCACCTCTTCGGCGGAAACCCGTACTGCAATTTCCAGCCATTCCACAAAATAGTTCCCCTTTTATTCCAGGTAAAAGTCCAATCGGGACATATCCTGGTTTCGTTCAATTGGGGACATATCCTGGTTTGGGATGTGTCCCCGTTCCTCTGTCTGATATCATTAAACGATAAAAGCAACGGAGATATATGCGCCAGAAGAACCGTCCCCTTGACACGGTTTTAGCCCATGAAGGCGTCTTTAACTTTTTCAAAAATGCTTTTGTCATGGGGATTTAAATTCTGTTGTTGGTCACCGAGCAGGCGGGCAAACTCCTTCAACAGTGTTTTCTGCTTCTCGCTCAGTTTGGTCGGGGTGACCAGTTTGACCACGACATGCTGGTCTCCTCGCCCGTGCCCGCTAACGTTGGGCACACCTTTTCCCTTCATCCTGAAAACCGTGCCCGACTGGGTCCCCTCGGGAATCTTTAATTTTGCTGTGCCCTCCAGGGTCGGTACTTCCAGTTCATCACCCAGGGCGGCCTGGACAAAGGAAATCGGCATTTCGCAGATCAAATCGTCCCTTTCCCTTTTGAAAATCTTGTGCGCCTGGACGTGAATATAGACATAGAGGTCTCCCCTGGGGCCTCCCCGTGTTCCTGCTTCGCCTTCAGCGGCAACGCGGAGGCGGGATCCATTGTCAACACCCGGCGGTACCTTGACCTTGATGCCGCGTGTCTTCCTGATCTGGCCTGTGCCGCGGCAGGTGGGGCAGGGCTTTTCGATTATTTTGCCCGCGCCGCGGCAGCGGTCGCAGGTACGTGTCTGGACGATACGGCCAAAAGGAGTATTCTGGGCGTACTGGACCTGGCCGGCGCCGTTGCATGTATTGCATGCCGCCGGTTTGCTTCCTGCCGCGGCCCCGCTGCCGTCGCAGGTGCTGCATGATTCCGTGCGTGGCACCTTGAGTTCACGCTCCAGGCCGAAAGCCGCCTCTTTTAGTGTTAATTCAAGGTCTGCCCTGATGTCCGATCCTTTTTCAGGCCCGGAACGACGCCTGCCGCCGGCGCCAAAAAACATTTCAAAAATGTCTCCCAGCCCGCCGAAATCACCAAAACCTTCAAAACCGCCAAAGCCCTGCCCGTCAGCGCCGGCATGGCCAAAGCGATCGTAATTGGACCTTTTTTCCGGGTCGCTCAAAACCATATAGGCCTCGCTTATTTCTTTAAACCTGGCTTCCGCGGTGGAATCGTCGGGATTTGCATCGGGATGACACTGGCGCGCCAGCTTGCGGTACGCTTTTTTTATGTCATCTGCGGAAGCGCTGCGGGATATGCCCAGCAGCTCATAATAGTCCTGTTTTGCCATCGGTACACCACCCTGTTAGATTAAACAAAGCAAAGGGGAACCGTGATTCCCCCTGAAAAGCATTAACAATCTCTGCGGTATATTATATACGATTATCGTGTTCAGTTACAATAAAACTGATATTGTTTTCTTGATTGTGCGGATAAATCCGCACCTACAATTTCTGTCGCCAGTCGACAGATGTCGGACGTCAGCTTATCCTGCATTCCCCTGCGGTCGCAGAACCTCCTGTAGGGCGGGATTCATCCCACCAATCCAATCGGGGACATTTCCTGGTTTAGGATGTGTCCCCGTTCCTCTGTCTGGTAGCATTCAACGAAAAAAGTAACAGTGAAATATGCGCCAGAAGAACCGTCCCCCTGGCAATTTCAGTCGTCAGACGTCGGATGTCGGTTTATCCTGCATTCCCTGCGGCCGCAGATCCGCCTGTAGGGCGGGATTTATCCCGCCAATTTTGTACAACCATTCCGATCGGGGACATACCTCAGCTAT
>DHGV01000007.1 GCA_002402945.1 Pelotomaculum sp. UBA4789 | reverse complement strand
CATTTCCTCTTCGGTAAATTTTTTGTTAGCCATACGATATTCCTCCTATTCAGTACAGTTTTATTTTAATACCTGCCTGAATTGGAGTCAAAAACCCCATTTGTCCGAAGTGAAGGGTTTTAAAAATCCAGCTGTCCAAAATTAAGGGTTTCAAAAATTCACTCGTCCGGAATAAAGGGTTTCTAAAACCCTTCTTGTCCATTCTATAGGGTACATTATAGAAAGATCATTATAAATACCTTGAAAACCCGCTAAAATAGCGGGTTTTCAGCCAAATTATGGTAGCGGCGCAGGGACTTGAACCCCGGACACCACGGGTATGAACCGTGTGCTCTAACCAGCTGAGCTACGCCGCCACATATGGTTATCAGCCGTCAGCAAGACGCCGTCAGGTTATTGTTGGCATTAACTGCTGCGGGTTCTTCCAGCCCTGACATCCTGCATATGGCATCTAACGTCTGAACTTGGAGCCGCTAACCGGGGTTGAACCGGTGACCTCATCCTTACCAAGGATGCGCTCTACCTCCTGAGCTATAGCGGCAAATTAGCTTTAACGGCAGAAAATTTGACACAAGGCTTTTGAAGCCTCGTTGTATAGTTTAGCACAGGTTAATTTGCCTTGTCAACTTGGGTTTTTCCTAACCCTATACTTTATCTGCAATAAAAAAGCGCCCTCTCGCGGCGCTTCATTTTTTTGGTTGCGGGGAGGGGATTTGAACCCCTGACCTTCGGGTTATGAGCCCGACGAGCTACCAGCTGCTCTACCCCGCGATATCGGTAACTTTCATTATATCACAAAAGGATGCCCCTTACAAACATTATGGAGATCCTTATGTTTTCCTGGTGGAGGGGGCTGGATTCGAACCAGCGAAGTCGTCGACGGCAGATTTACAGTCTGCTCCCTTTAGCCACTCGGGAACCCCTCCATATGGGTCGTCAGTCATCTGACGTCTTGCGTCTGAGCTGGAGCCGGCGATGGGACTCGAACCCGCAACCTGCTGATTACAAGTCAGCTGCTCTGCCAATTGAGCTACGCCGGCAGTGACACAATAGAAATTATACGTGAAAACATAATTGATGTCAAGCATCAAAAAGACCTTTAGCCTTTGTTGCTGCTGGCTAAAAGTCTCCCGAAACCGTGTTTTGAAGCCATTCAATAATTCAATTTTGCTCGTGCCTGACCGTTCAGGCTTCCCTTTTTTCCAGGTACCGTTCTAACTTGCGTTTGACCCTTTGCAGGGCGTTATCTATGGATTTAACATGGCGCTTCAGGTCTTCTGCTATCTCCTGGTAAGACTTCCCTTCCAGGTAAGACATCAGTACTTTCCATTCCAGCGAACTCAGGATCTCGCCCATTTTTTCTTCGATGTCATCAAATTCTTCTCTTGAAATAATCAATTCTTCAGGATCAGTGATTTTTGAACCAGAGATAACATCAAGCAGGGTCCGGTCTGAATCTTCGTCATAGATTGGTTTGTTGAGAGATACATAGGAATTCAGAGGTATATGTTTTTGCCTGGTTGCGGTCTTGATAGCGGTAATTATCTGCCTGGTGATACATAACTCGGCAAATGCCCGGAATGAGGATAGCTTGTCCATCCGGAAATCACGAATAGCTTTGTATAAGCCGATCATGCCTTCCTGGATAATATCTTCCCTGTCAGCGCCGATTAGAAAGTAGGAACGGGCTTTTGCCCGGACAAAATTCCTGTATTTATTGATTAGATATTCTAGAGCGCTGTCATCGCCTTCACGAGCAAATTCCACTACTTCTTCATCAACTAAAACCCGGAACCCGATAGGAACTTCCCTCTGGGCTTGAAGACTCACATTATCCCCTCGCTCTTTCCATTTTTCCTTCTGGAAAAACAAAAAACCTTTCCTTTTCTGATTCTAAGACCTGGTAAAACCCACGTGCTTTTTCTTCTTAAGGCAAGGCATGATTCAAGGTGAACTGCTGGTAAGTTTCCAAACTTATTATAACGAAGGGGTGTAGGCTCGTCAAGGTAAAATTCAGATCAGCCCTGATAAAGCTTAATTTTTCCCCCGGCGTCGTTTTTCCAATTCAGACCTGACCCGCTCAAGAAGAAAATTCTCCAGGTAGCTGTCTGCAGGTACGCTCCTGACATAGTGAATCTCGCTTTCCTGCTTGGTCCGATTAATTTCGGCCAGCAGTTCAGCGGGTGTCAGGCGGAAGGCGCCCCTGCCAAAAATTATCACCTGCTCGGCCCAGTCTGATGTAGCCACATAAACAGTTCCTTCATTTAATAGCCTTCCAACCAGACTCTCAATGAAGGCGTCTGCCGTTTCTCCTTGCTTGGTATAGATAACATCGATGGTGTCTGTTGTTTCTATACTTTCAGAGGGATTTTTTACTTGATGGGCGTCAAAAACTATAAAAATCTTTTGTCCGGACAGGTGTGAGTAATTGGCAAGTATGCAAATCAGCCTGTACCTGGCATGTTCCAGGCTTGATTCTCTGAGCTTTTCAAACTCCGGCCAGGCATGAATTATGTTATAACCGTCAACTACAAGAAACTCCTTCATAAATTCAAGTCCTTCTTTCTCTGCCGAAGTACTTCATAAACCAGCAGGGCTGCTGCAACCGAGGCGTTAAGGGAGTTCACCTGCCCGTTCATGGGCAGGCGCACAATGCTGTCACAGCGTTCTTTAACCAAACGCCCCAATCCCTTGCCTTCTCCGCCGATAACCAAAGCCAGTGGTCCATCAAGTTTAGCGTCCCAATATAAATCCTCCCCGTTTGCTTCAGCTCCTATAATCCACAGACCTTTCTTTTTGAGGCCTTCTATAGTTTGAGGGAGGTTGGCCACCCTCGCTACTTTAACATATTCTATTGCGCCGGCGGATGCCTTGGCTACAGTGGGCGTCAGAGGCGCCGAGCGGCGGCGGGGAATAACAACCCCATGCGCTCCTGCAGCGTCAGCGCTGCGCAGGATTGCGCCCAGGTTGTGCGGGTCGCTGATTTCATCCAGGATGATCAGCAAAGGGGCTTCGCCCGGGCTGACACCCTCCAGGATATCATCAACCTCCACGTATTCTTTGGCGGCCAGAAAGGCCAGGACCCCTTGATGTGCAGTGCCTGGAGCGAACTTTTCCAGGCGCTGGCGTTCTACTTTCTGTACAGGAATGCTTCCGGCCCTGGCGGCTGCGAATATCTCCAGCAGCGGGCCGGTTAAAACGCCCTCTGCAATCATGATCTTATTGATCGGGCGGCCCGATCGCAGGGCTTCTTTGACAGGATTGCGCCCGGCAATTATATCGTCCAGGTTGGCACTCTCCTTTAAAATATTCTCTCTCATAATTCAACAGCGGCTGAAATACTTACAAATCTTTGAATTTTATCCTGACCTCGTTAATTTTGCCGCAGCTCATCTTGCCTTCCGGGCAGGACCCTTTCAGACAGCCCGGGCCGGCATCCCTGAACATAACCGGCGCTTCTTTTCTTGCCAGGCGGAGCATCTCTGTAGCCAGCGCCCGGATCTCCCACTGGGCCCGGTTGCAGCAGCGCAGGTTGAAAAAGTGAAGCAGTTCCCGGGCGTTCATGGTAACCAGCATTTTGGTTTCCGCGGCGTTGGGCAGGACGAACCTGGCGTCCTCGTTTGAGGACTCCCCGTTGTTACCGAGTTTTCCCACCCAGCCATCATACCACTTCTGGATCTGGCTCATCTGATCTTCGAATTCTTTTACAGCCCCGGGGCCCAGTGCTTCAATGCGCGGCGGGATGACATAGCCGAATACCGCGCCACCCTTCGGCATACTGGCTTCGGACACGTAGCGCTGGGACTTGACGCTGAAACTGGCTATACGGTGCCGGGTGATCTGGGCCAGCAGGCTGCGCGAGACACCTTCGATGCCGAAGGTGAAACTGGCATGTTCAATTGGGGAAAGGTGGCCGAATTCCATCAGTCGTTCCAGAAAAGCATCCTGGCTTTTGGCTTCAATACCCTGCTTCAGATCTTCAATGCCAGCCGCAGAATAACAGAGTTTGGCGCCCATGGCGACAGCCTCCTGGGGTTCCGGTGTGTATCTTAAAAGGGCAACCCTCAACTTTTTAGCTCCCATGTTTAAACCCCTCCTGGCTTGGTCGTATGCCGTGAGACTTTGGGATGTGAATATACTATATTGCTCATGTGAATAAATTCGCCCCTACACTTTTTCATTCTGTATTGCTTCAATGGCCGAGGTTATGATTTCAGCCAGTCGGACCTTTTCTCCTTTGAGATACAGAAAGCCGATCAAACACTCCAGCGCGGTGCTGCGCCGGTACTCTATCATTCCGGCGCTCCGCGGTGTGTGGGGCGGTTTAGCGTTGCGCCCCCGCCTTATCACTGCCGCCTCATCACCGGTGAACATCCCTTCCAGCACATGCAGGACTTTAGCCTGAGCGCCGGCATTAACATATTTAACCGTCTCGCTGTGAAGCCGGTTTGCTTTTAGAAGCCCGGTACTGACCAGGTATTCTCTTATCGCCAGTTCATACACCGCATCCCCGACGTAAGCCAGGACCAGCACAGGCAGTTCTTCCGGGTGATTGATTCCATTAATATTTAAATTCAACAGCAATCCTATCCCTGCTTTTTCCAGCGCACTCCCTGCGGGGTATCTTCCAGGATAATGCCCAGTTCTTTCAATCCGTCCCTGATCCGGTCGGCAGTGCCCCAATCCTTTTTCTTCCGGGCTTCCTGCCGCATTTCAATGATTAGTTCGATCAGTCCCTCAGCCAGATCCGAACCACCGATGGCAGAGCCATCAAGCAGCATCATGCCACTGCTGTCAATCTTAAAAATACCCATCACTTCATTAAATATTCTAAATAATTCTACAGCCTTTTGGAGAACTCTCCTGTCAGCCGCGGATACAGTTTCTCCAAGCCGCTGGACCACTGTGTTAACCTCTCTGACCAGGTCAAAAATGATGCCAATAGCCAGGGCTGTATTGAAGTCATCATCCATGGCCGCTTCAAAGCAGGCCTTTATGTTTTCAAGGCGCATTTCAAATGTTTCGTTTTCTTTAATAACCACATCTGCAATTAATGGTTCTGCTTTTTCATTAACAGGCTTTGCCAAAGCTTCAAAAAGAAGGCTGATGCTGGTCTTAATTCTCTCCAAACCTCGCCAGGCAGCTGTCAGTTTATCGTCGTCAAAATCAAGAGGGCTGCGGTAGTGAGTGGAAAGGAGGTAGAACCGCACCGTTTCCGCAGGGAATTTNNGATTTAGACATCTTTTCCTCGTTCACCGTAATGAAGCCGTTATGTGTCCAGTAGCGAACAAACGGCTTGCCTGTGGCGGCCTCGCTCTGTGCTATTTCATTTTCATGATGCGGGAAGATCAGGTCGAAACCACCGCCGTGGATATCAAAGTTTGTGCCGAGATATTTCAGCGACATGGCTGAACATTCTATATGCCAGCCCGGCCGGCCGTACCCCCAGGGACTCTCCCAAAAGGGCTCGCCTGGTTTTGCTGCTTTCCAGAGGACAAAGTCGAGGGGGTCGCGCTTCCTGGCGTCCACCACCACCCGGGCGCCGGCCTGCATATCGTCGAATGTCCGGCCGGATAGTTTGCCGTAACTTTCAAACTTCCGCACTTCAAAATATACGTCTCCTTCAACAATATATGCGGAACCGTTTTCAACAAGTTTTTTTACCAAGCTGATGATCTCGTCAATGTGTTCCGTAACCAGGGGATGCAAATCCGCACGGCGTACATTCAGAGCATCGGCATCTTTAAAATACTCTTTAATATAGCTGCGGGAAAACTCAAGGGGCTCCTTTCCCTCCTGTGCGGCACGGTTGATGATTTTATCATCAACGTCTGTAAAGTTCTGGATATAAAAGACATCATATCCCTTCCAGGTGAAATACCGGCGCACCGTGTCAAAAAACACCAATGGCCGCGCATTTCCCAGGTGGATGTAGTTATATGTGGTCGGACCGCAGACATATATGCCCACTTTGCCTGGTTCCCGCGGTTGGAATGTTTCTTTATGCTTGGTCAGGGTATTATATATTTCCATAAATAACGCAAGCCCTCCCAATTCAGATGTCGGTCGTCGGTTGTCGGATATCAGTTATATACTGTAATCCTGTCAGATTGTTTTGATTTTAAGACCTCAGAGAAATTCAGGATATTCTCACGTCTCAACTTATACCCATTTGGTCAGGCGGCGAATAACCCCGTCGCGCCCCAGGATGACCATAACCTGGTTCAGGTCAGGTCCCTGTGTACTGCCTGTAAGGGCAACACGGACAGGCATAAAGATCTGCTTGCCTTTGAGCCCGAGATCCCTGCCGACTTCTTTTAACAGCGCCTTAGCCCCGTCTTCTGTAATCCCGGCAGCAGCATTTACTTTTTTAATTAATTCCAGTAAGACAGGCTTGACCTGCTCACCTGCCATAATCTGCTGCGCTTCCTCATTTTCGATCTGTATGTTATCGTCAAAATAAAACTTGACATACACCGCTATTTCCTGCATATAACTGAGCTGCTTCCGGACTGAAGCAACCACCAGCTTCAGCCACTCAAACCTTTTCGGAGGCAGCGGTGTTCTGATAAATCCCTCTTTTTCCAGGTACGGCACAGCCATTTCGGTAAGCCGTTCCAGGTCGGTTTCTCTGATATAATGACCGTTCAGCCAATTGAGCTTTTCAAGATCAAAAACAGCAGGGCTCTTTGCCACACGATCCAGAGTAAAATGCTGTTTCAGCTCATCCAGGGAAAAAACTTCTTCCTCGCCTCCGGGAGACCAGCCCAGCAGGGCCAGGAAATTCGTTAAAGCTCCCGGCAGGTAGCCTTTATCCTGGTACTGCTCAATAGCCGTGGCGCCGTGTCGTTTGCTCATCTTGCTCCGGTCCTTGCCCAGGATCAGTGACACGTGAGCAAATTCCGGTGTTTCCCACCTCAGGGCATTATACAATAAGATCTGGCGCGGGGTGTTGGATAAATGCTCTTCAGCCCTGATGACATGGCTGATAGACATGGTATGATCATCCACTACCACTGCGAAATTGTATGTCGGCATGCCGTCTGACTTGATGATGATGAAATCGCCGATCTCGCTGGTCTCAAAAGATACATCTCCCCGTACAAGGTCCCTGACCAGGATCTTTTCATCTTCAGGCACGCGAAAGCGCACTACCGGTTTTAGCCCCTCTGCTTCCAGGCGGGTTCGTTCTTCCTGAGTCAGGTTCCGGCAGCGCCCCATGTATCTGGGCAGTTCGTTTTTGGCCATGAGGGATTCTCTTTCAGCCGCAAGCTCTTCTCCGGTACAGTAACAGAGGTAGGCAGCACCGATACTCAGCAGGTGATCGGCATGTTTCTTATATAATCCCAGCCTTTCGGTCTGCCGGTAAGGTCCATATGGCCCGCCTACATCTACACCCTCATCCCAGTCCAAGCCAAGCCAGCGCAAAGCTGTCAAAATATTATCTTCAGATTGGCGGGATGAACGCTCCAGATCGGTATCTTCAATGCGAACAATGAATTTACCGCCGTAATGGCGGGCAAACAGCCAATTAAACAGCGCCGACCTGGCCCCCCCTATATGTAAAGGGCCTGTGGGGCTGGGCGCAAATCTTACTCTAACTAATGGCAAATCCTTTATCCCCCAATCCATATGAGTTAACAAATAAGATGAACTAATGCCTTTTTTGCCGAGCTTATTATAACACCTCATTTGAAGGGCAGGCAACTTTTTGAGCAGGCGTATATTCTTAACTAAGCTGCTAAAGATCATGTACTGAACTCGATTATATGAAATATAACCTATTCAATCTCCACAAAATCTAAACATTTAAATTAATACTTGTATCTAAAGATTCAATATTGTATAATTTACTAAGTATTTATTATATTCGAGTTTTGCCTTTAATACTTACAATATACACACAAGGCCAACGATGCCCTTGAAAAAAATCAGGGGATTTTTTATTTAAAAGGGTGATTTGAAATGATGGACAATACTGATTTTGAAGAAATTAACCGTCTTTTGGAAAACTGCTGTGATTCCTGCCTGCTTACCCGTAAGCACTGCGCAAACTGCCGCATTGAAAAACTAATGGACATTTTAAGCCGGTTAAGCAAATCGTCTGCATATGAGCTGATCAGTCTGGAGGACTTAAAGGTACTGTTAAAACTTGCCGGCATCTCAAATGAAGCAGCTGAAAGTGAACTGGCTGTTGTTGAAAAGTGGAAACATATCGAATCCGGGCATGAACGGTATTCACAGTGAACCAGCAACTTTGATCATCGTCACGGCATAAGCCGCGATTCCCTCTCCGGCGCCGGTGAAACCGAGGCCTTCGGTTGTTGTCGCTTTAATATTTACCTGGCCAACTCTGATACCCAGTGTTTTTGCCATGTTGGCAGCCATATCTTCCTTGTAGGGAGCCAGTTTTGGCTCCTGCGCTATTATTACAGCATCAATATTCAGGACTTCCAGGCCTTTGGACTTGAGCAGCTCTCCTGTTTTAGCAAGTAATATTAAGCTGCTGATCCCCCTGTATTTATGATCACTGTCCGGAAAGTGCGCTCCGATATCTCCTTCTCCGGCAGCACCCAAAATTGCGTCAATAATGGCGTGCACCAGCACGTCTGCATCAGAATGTCCCAGCAGCCCTTTTTCACTGGGAATATTCACCCCGCCCAGCACCAGGTCTCTTCCCTCAACCATCCTGTGCACGTCATAACCAATGCCAACTCTCATATTAACCCTCCTTAAAAAGTTGCTGGTGTCTTTAAAAATCCATCTCAAAAGGAGAACCTTGTTTCACGTGGAAAATATTAATAAGAACGATATTTCAGGAGAATTATTTAATGACACAAAATAAGGAAAACTTATATCAGCAAATGCAGTACTCCGTGTTGATTCTGGATAGTGACCCCGCAGTGCGCAGGTCTTTGGCCAAAGAACTTTACCTGATCGATATGCGTGTATTCAGCTTCAGCAATGCCGGTGACGCGAGAAAATCGCTAAACAAGATTATCCCTGACTTAATTATCCTGGAACAAAATCCAAGCTGCCAACCCTCTGCCGAACTCTGCGCTGAACTGAGAATGGATCAAAAGCCGGTACTGCAAAAGACATAATTGACAGGCTCAGTGATACCTGGCTGTCAAAACCACTGGTAGAACCTTATCACCAAAAAGAAATAATCATAACTTTCAGTACAGGGATAGCCCAGTTCGGGCCGGGTTATAAGAACAGCAGTGAACTAATCCAGGCCGCTGACAGGGCCATGTATGCCGCCAAAGATGCAGGCCGAAACCACGCTTTTACTATAGACCAGCTGGATAGCCTTAACGGGCAGATTCCCTTATAATTGTCCGGGCCACAACCATATCCTCAGGTGTGGTAATTTTTATATTATCATATGAACCCATAACAATTTTTACCGGCTTGTTCATCAATTCCACCAGCGCGGCGTCATCGGCCGCCAAAAAATTATCCTCACGCGCCCTGCGGTGAGCTTCGATTATCAGCTCATAGCGGAAGGCCTGCGGTGTCTGGACCAGCCAGGTGCATCCCCGGGGAAGCGTCCCTGTGACAAAACCGTCTTCTCCGGCCAGTTTAACCGTGTCTTTGGCCGGAACGGCACATGTAGCGGCGCCATGAGCCTGCGCAGCCTCAATGACAGACTCCAGGATTGCGGAACTGAAAAAAGGCCGGGCCCCATCATGGACCACAACAATATCAGTATCATGTGAAAGCGCCAGAAGGCCGTTATACACGGAATCCTGGCGCTCTTTACCTCCCGGTACAATTGTCGCTGCTTTATTTATCCCAAGTCTGTCAACCACGGCTTTGCGGCAGTATTCTTCATCGCCAGGGCTGACAACTACAATAATGCTCCCAATCATATGACTGGCATCCAATATTTTTAAAGCATAACCCACCAGCGGTGTGCCATCCAGGGTTAGAAACTGTTTTTTTGCTTTGGTTCCCATCCTTGAGCCGCTCCCGGCGGCAACAACTACCGCTGCTATTTTAACCAACAATATTCACCTCAGCATAACCTGCCTGTCCATCAACCCGCCGCTCGTATTTTAACTTGGCAAAAATCATTCTCCCGGCCGCTGTTTGCAGAACACTGGTAACCAGCACAGGGATGGTCTGGTTAATATAACGCTTGCCGCCATCAACGACGATCATTGTGCCATCGTCCAGGTAAGCTACTCCCTGACCTGACTCTTTGCCATCTTTGACAACCTGAACAACCATTTCCTCACCGGGCAGCACTATCGGTTTAACCGCGTTGGCCAGTTCGTTGATATTGAGGACCTTTACACCATGCAGTTCCGCTACTTTATTCAGATTAAAGTCATTGGTAATAATTTTGGCCCCGAGTTTTTGAGCCAGCTTGACAAGTTTGGTGTCGACCTCAGCGACATCTTCCAAGCCACGATTATTGTCATATATCTGGATCTTGATTTCCTGATCTTTCCGCATCTTGTTTAATATATCCAGTCCGCGCCGGCCCCTGTTCCGTTTAAGAAGATCGGGAGAATCAGCAATATGACGTAATTCCTCAAGCACAAAAGCAGGAACGAGCATAATTCCTTCGATGAAGCCACTTTCACACAGCTCGGAAATACGCCCATCGATAATAACACTGGTGTCGAGGATTTTGAATTGCCCGGCACGGGCCTCAGACTTCAAGGCGCGCTCCTTGCCAAACTTCGGTATGCTTGCAAACAGAGATAACAGATCTTCCCTTTTCTTAATGAATACACTCGCTCCAAGATAGGCCAGAAAGAGAGTTAAACAAATCCATAAAACTCTGCCCGGCCAGCCGATTGAAGAAATAGTCGGACCAATTAAATTAGAAATTATGAGTGCAAAAACCAAACCTATTGAGCCTGATACCAAATCCTGGATCGGTATCCTCTGTAAATACTGCTCCATAAAAGCTGTCAGCCATAAAACCCCGCGGATCAGCCGCGGCGCCAGTAAAATACCAACTACCAGGAAAAACAGGGTGGAAAGCCCAATGAAACCGTATTTGTAATGCTGCGGCAAATTGATAAAAAAAGCGATCAACTCGCTGTCAACTAAAAAATACCCCAAAGCAAATCCCCCGGCGGTAAAAGCTGCTAATAAAGCAACATATACAATTTTCCTGATCACTTGTTTCTCACCTCCCTTCCATATAACATATAATAAGATATAATTATATTATATAGTTATCATAAACATACTATCAACATAATTATCCGGTAAAATTAAAAAAACGCCAGATCGTCTGACGCTTTTTAAGCAAAGGCGCCATCCAAAAGTGACTGGGCCTTTTCTTCCTCCAGTTCCGTCACCAGAACCAGCTCGCTGATCAGGATTTGTCTTGCATTTTCCAGCATTTTTCTTTCGCCGGAAGAAAGCCCCTTTTCACGATCTCTAGTTATCAGGTTGCGCACAACTTCTGCGACTTCATATATATCACCGCTCTTTATTTTTTCCAGATTGGCACGGTACCTGCGGTTCCAGTTCGGTGACATAGCGGAGCACTGCTCGCGAAGGATATCCAGCACCCGCTCAACACCATCCCAGTCAATTACCTCTCTCAAACCCACCCCGGAACCATTATTGATCGGAATCATCACTTTCATATCGCCAACAGGAAGCTGCAGAATGTAATACTGCCGCTTTTCCCCCAAAACTTCCTTCTCTTCAATGGATTCAATGACTCCTGCACCGTGCATCGGGTACACCACTTTGTCTCCTATTTTAAACAATGCCGTACCCCCTCATTTTTCATAAAAAAAATTAAATAACTCATATAATATAACATAAAAAAACCTCTTTGTCAAACAAACCATAATTCTAACATAGCAGCATTGCAGTGTCAACATCAAATTTTAAGATAATTCATAAAAAATTATAAAATTTATAAGGCATAATCCTGTCATGATCTGCTTTTTTACTTCTCCGTTACTGCATGACCTGTTCGCGCAAACGGTCCAACCCTTCTTTGATGGAACGGGCACGGACCTCTCCGATTCCTTCAACCCCATCAAGTTCTTCTATTGTGGCTACAAGGATCCTGCTGAGCGTCCCAAAAGCTTTGATCATGTTATCAATCACGGGCAGCGGCAGCCTTGGTATTTTGTCTAAAATTCGATAGCCCCTGGGCATAACGTGCTGGTCAAGAATACCGGGGCTGCTCGGGTAACCAAGCGCCCTGGAGATCATAGCCAGGTCAAGAATATCTTCAGCCGGCCAGCTTCTGATTATACCCAGGATATCGGCAGGTGTTATTTCACCCATGGTCATTGCATAATCCTGGATGACCAGAAGCCCTTCGTCCTCTGTGCTGGCCACCAGTTCTTCCATCTGCATTGATATCAGGCGGCCCTCAACCCCCAGTTCACTGATATATCTATTTATTTCCTTGACTACCCTTGTAACCATCTCAACTCTCTGAATGGCCTTGGCCACATCAAACAGGGTTACGGCATCCGTAAACTCCAAAGCGCTCAGCACCAGCAGCACTTTATCCAGGACCGAGCGGTATTTTTCAAGCGTCTGGATGGCCTGGTTGGCTTTTGTCAGTAAAACACTGAGATCTTTGAGAACATATTTCAAGGGCCCTTTATAGGTTGTTATAACACCGCGGCGCTGGGATATAGAAATTATCAGGGTGTCAGTCTGTATCGCAGCCCTTTCCGCGGAACGATGTCGAATCCCTGTTTCGCTTGACGGAATATTTTGGTCTGGAACCAGCTGGGTATTGGCAGCCAGAATTTTTCTGACATCTTTATTTAATATAATGGCTCCATCCATTTTAGCCAACTCGTAAAGCCTGGCAGGGGAGAAGTCAGCATTAATCGCAAAGCCGCCTTCAATGATTTTCATAACCTCAGGTGAATCGCCAATGACTATCAGGCCGCCGGTTTTTGCACTGAGTATATTTTCGAGGCCCTCCCGCAGAGGGGTGCCGGGTGCTACCGCTCGTAATACTTTTAGCAGTTCACCTGCCATTTTATCTTCTTTCATAAAATCCACCTCACACCATTAAAGCCAGTTCCAGTGCTGCCGCCAGAGTATCCGCTGTCAATATGCCCGTTTCTCCATCATGATCCACGGCGCTTTGAGAGGATAATAAAAATCGGCTGAAGCCAAGTTTAAATGCTTCCCTTACTCTTTTTTCTACTCCGGTAACCGGGCGCAGTTCACCGGTGAGCCCAATTTCTCCGGCAAAAGCCATGCTGTTATCCACGGGAACATCCCGGAAACTGGAGGTTAAAGCACAAGCGATGGCCAGGTCTACAGCAGGCTCATCGATCTTTACCCCGCCGACAGCATTGACGTAAATGTCGTGGCTGCCCAGGCTTAAACCAACCCTCTTTTCCAAAACGGCAGCTATCAGGGCAACCCGGTTATAATCTACCCCTGCGGTCATCCGCCGGGGCATACCGAATCCCGTTGGCGATACCAGGGCCTGTATCTCCACCAGTAGGGGCCTGGTACCCTCCAATGCGGCGACAACCGCAGATCCGGACACACCTCCCTGCGAACGCTGGACTAAAAATAATGCAGATGGATTGGTTACCTCCAGCAGGCCGCTGCCGCTCATTTCAAAAATACCTATTTCGTTTGTTGAGCCAAATCTATTTTTTACACAGCGCAGGATGCGGAAGAACTGGCGCCGGTCCCCTTCCAGGTAGAGCACGGTGTCAACCATGTGCTCGAGCACCCGTGGGCCTGCTATCACTCCTTCTTTTGTCACATGCCCGACCAAAAAAATTGTAGTTCCTGTTGTTTTGGCCAAACGCATAAGCTGGGCCGCGCATTCGCGCACCTGCCCTACGCTGCCTGGGGCAGAACCCAGTTCGCTTTTGAACATCGTCTGAATAGAGTCAATAACTGCCACCGGCGGCGACAATTCCCTCAGGTGCCGTTCCAGGATATCTATATCTGTTTCAGACAACAGCAACAAACCCGGCGAGAGCGCTCCCAGGCGATCGGCCCTGAGACGGACCTGGCGTGCTGATTCTTCACCCGAAACGTAAAGAACCTGCATGCGGCGGCTGAGCAGTTGAGAAATCTGCAGCATCAGGGTTGACTTCCCAATTCCCGGGTCGCCTCCAAGTAAAATCAGTGAACCTGGCACCAGGCCCCCTCCAAGTACCCGATCCATTTCACCCAGCTCTGTGGAAAAACGCTCTTCCTCCAATACAGGCACTTCTGTGACCGGGCGCGGCGCGTCAGCTGTAAAGGCAGAGGGCCCGGCAGCTTTCCGGAGGCTGATGGTCTCTTCCACCAGGCTGTTCCAGGCGCCGCAGCCGGGGCAGCGCCCCAGCCACATGGTTGACTGCTGCCCGCATTCCTGGCACAGGTATTTGGTCTTTGTACGCATCAAATAAATAGTCTCCAAGCTTTAGTATTTCTAAATTATAACATTTTTAAGGCTTATATTCCATTACCACTTTCGCATTTAATTCCTTTAAAGAGAAGTGGATACACCTTTAAGGTGTATCCACAAGATCAACCTTAAGATCAACCTTTTTTTACTATCTTGATGGCATTTCCCGTTTCGTCAAGTTCCAACAGGACCTCGCTGCCAGGCTGGAATGTACCCTTTAAGAGTTCCTCTGACAGGCGGTCCTCCACCAGGCGTAAAATTGCCCGCCGCAAAGGCCTGGCTCCGAAGGCCTCATCGTACCCCTCTTTGGCCAGCAGGTCCTTCACCGGTTCGGATACTTCAATCGTGATCTTGTTTTCCGCCATTCTGGCAGCAACCTCTCTCAGCATCAAGCCCACTATTTCTCTGATATGCTCTTTGGTAAGGGCATGGAAGACTATCGTTTCATCGATCCGGTTGAGAAATTCGGGACGGAAAATCCGGCGCAGTTCCCCGGTTATTCTTTTCTTCATATCACCGTAATCGGATTTTTCCTGTTCTCCTGTCTTGAAACCCATGACAATATCTTTTCCAACTGTTTGCAGGCCTACATTTGAGGTCATAATCAACACAGTATTTCTAAAATCAACAGTGCGCCCCTTGGCATCAGTCAGCCTGCCGTCCTCCATTACCTGCAGCAGGATATTGAAGACATCCGGGTGGGCTTTCTCGATTTCATCCAGGAGCACCACCGTGTAAGGCCTGCGCCTCACAGCCTCGGTAAGCTGTCCGCCCTCATCGTATCCAACGTAACCCGGAGGCGCGCCAACCAGCCGGGATACCGCAAATTTTTCCATGTACTCGGACATGTCGATTCTGACCATCGCGTCCTCGCTGCCAAACAGAACATCCGCCAGGGTCCTCGCCAGCTCGGTTTTGCCAACTCCTGTTGGCCCCAAAAAGATAAAGGAGCCGATGGGACGCTTGGGATCCTTCAAGCCGGCCCTTGCCCTGCGAATAGCCCTTGATACCGCCCCGATCGCTTCATCCTGTCCGACTACGCGCTGGTGCAGCACTTCTTCCATATTTAAAAGCCTTTCAGCTTCTCCCTCTGACAGCTTCTGCACCGGAACACCGGTCCAGCTCGATACAATGTGAGCAATTACTTCTTCGTCAACCACCAGATCAGTACCACTTTTTCTCTGTTTCCACGACTCCCTGCGTTCGTCCAGCTCAGCCCGCAGTTTCTGCTCCTGGTCCCTCAATTCGGCAGCCTTTTCAAATTCCTGGCCGTTTACCGCGGCTTCCTTTTCTTTTTGCAGAATCTCCAGTTCCTTTTCCATATCTTTCAGGTCAGGCGGGGCGACAAATGCCTGCAGCCTCACCCTGGAGCCAGCCTCATCCATCAGGTCGATGGCCTTGTCCGGCAGGAAACGGTCAGTTATATAACGGCTGGACAATCTCGCAGCCGCATCAAGGGCGGCGTCGGTAATTCTTACCCTGTGGTGCGCTTCGTATTTGTCCCGGAGCCCTTTCAAAATCTGAATTGTTTCTTCCACTGTCGGTTCTGCCACGGTTATTGGCTGGAAGCGCCGCTCAAGAGCGGCATCTTTTTCTATATATTTGCGGTATTCATCAAGAGTAGTGGCGCCTATGCACTGAAGTTCACCCCTGGCCAGCGCCGGCTTTAATATATTGGCGGCATCTATGGCTCCCTCCGCCGCGCCGGCGCCCACCAGCGTATGCAGTTCATCAATAAACATGATTATATTTCCGGCCTGACGGATCTCGTCAATGATTTTTTTAAGGCGTTCCTCGAATTCCCCCCGGTATTTGGTGCCGGCTACCACGGAACCCATGTCGAGTGTAACCACTTTTTTGTCGAGCAGAATTTCAGGGGCGTTACCAGACGCAATCCGCTGGGCCAGCCCCTCGGCCACAGCAGTCTTCCCGACACCGGGCTCACCGATTAACACAGGATTATTCTTGGTACGCCTGCTCAACACCTGGATCACTCTTTCAATTTCTTTTTCCCTGCCCACTACAGGATCCAGTTTGTCTTCTTTGGCCATTGCCGTAAGGTCGCGTCCAAACTGATCCAGGGTTTGGGTTGGGTTTACTTTGGCTTGGCCATCGGCCTGCTCTTCTTGTGGAGCCTGTCCTCCCTGCAGATGGGCAATCATGGTTCGCAGCCTGCGATAATCAGCCCCGGCGGCATTTAAAATCCTAGCCGCAACACCTTCGCCTTCCCGAATCAGACCCAGGAGCAGGTGTTCAGGCCCGACATAATTGTTTCCCATCCGGCGCGCTTCGTCTAAAGATAGTTCCAGCACTTTTTTCGCCCTGGCCGTAAGGGCTGGTTCCCCCTGGAATTGCTCGTCGCTCGCTTCTACCAGCTGTGATACAGCCTCCGCCACGTTTTCGGCATTTATTCCTAATGCAGAAAGGACTTTGGCCGCACCACTTTCTCCTTCCTGGAGCAGTCCCAGCAACAAATGCTCTGTTCCGACATTAGGGTAATTAACACTTTTTGCTTCATCCCGGGCAAACACCAGTACCTTTTGTGCCCTCTCAGTAAATTTACCGTACATAACTAACACCTCCTATTAACTCTTCCCAACTACAAAGTTTAATCCTTATCTTTCAAATTCCATCCTTATAAGATCAGCCCTGGCGGCGTCCATCTGGTTTTTGGACAGCTCCCGCCCGGCGGTTTTAATTAGAAAAGCCGGCCTGATCTTTACCATCAACTCATTTAAAAGTTTGTTCTGCACCCCCGGGATCATTTTTAATTCAATCCCCAGCCTCAGATCAGACAGCTTGCGCATTGCCTCTTCCAATGTCATGATCCGGGCATATTTTAAAGTTCCCCAGGCCCGGTATACGCGGTCTTCAATAGCTTCCCGCCTTTCCCTGTATAAGGCCTGGCGTGATGCCTGTTCCTGGGTGAGAATCTGCCTGGTCATGGATACAAGATTATTTATTATTTCCTCCTCCGACTGTCCCAGTGTTATCTGATTTGATATTTGAAATAAATCTCCTATGGCCTCTGTGCCCTCGCCATACAGGCCCCGCACTGTCAGCCCCAGCTTGCTGATAGCATTGAAAACCCCGCCTAACTGATTGGTTATTTTCAATCCTATGAGGTGGAGCATGACTGAGGCGCGCAGGCCGGTTCCCGTGTTCGTTGGACAGGATGTCAGATAACCAAGCTTTTCTGAAAAAGCGTAGTCCAGAGTCTTTTCCAGTCCGTCGTCAACATTGCTGACGATCGCCCATGCTTCCTGCAGCCGCAGTCCGGACAGGATGCACTGGATACGCAAATGATCCTCTTCATTGATCATGACGCTGACAGCTTCATCATCGCTGATGGCAACTGCCTTAAACTGAAAGTTATTTAAGAGGTCAGGACTGATCAAGTGTTTATCCACCAGGATCTGTCTTTCCAGTGGTGATAAGTCATTTAACAGGCTCAGTTCCAGACTCCCGATCAGATCTGACGCTTCCTTGTTTTCAACTGCCGCTTTGACTTCATTTATAACTTCCACAGACTTCTGCTGATCCAACAGGTGGGGGAAAGGGGCGCCGGCAAGGTTTCTGGCCACCCTTACCCGGCTGCTGATCACAATATCAGCGTCCGGACCGTCGGAATCCATCCAGCGGCTGTTTGCACTGCTGACCTTGTCATTAATCGGCATCTATCCCTCACCTCCTTCTTCAAGATTTTTTCCCATCTGGCGAATGGAATCACGAAGCTGAGCCGCCCTTTCAAATTCCTCGCGGCTGATAGCTTCCTTAAGCTGCCTTTTTATAATCTCAATCTCTTTGACTAATCTGGCGCGGCCGCCCGTGCGTTCCGGCGCCTTGCCTGTATGCCTTGTGTTGCCGTGAATTCTCCGTAACAGCGGCAGCATCTTTTCCTCAAAGATGGGATAACAGTCTCCGCAGCCTAAAAGGCCTTTATTGGCAAACTGCTCCTCCGAAACACCGCATTTTTCACATTTCTTACCTATCGTCTCAACCTGATTAACATTACTGCTGTTAAAATCGTAATTTAACAGACCGGCTAAAAAACTATTCATATTCATTTGCGGGTAAAAACCAAACCCGTGTATTTGGAGTTCCTTGGCGCATGACTCACACAGATGGGTCTCCTGTTTCTGTCCATTGGTTATCTCAGCAACATGCACCGTCGCAGGAAGTTGGCTGCACTTTTCGCACAACAATTTAATTATCTCCTCTCAAATCAGCATTGTTCTAAAAACAGCAGCCTTTAACTGCGCAGAATAGATATTACCATGGCCTTTAATATTATTGCTCTCAGTTGGTCTCCTCGGACGGGCATGCTCAGCCTTAATGTGTTCCCGTCAACAGCAGCTTGCATAAGCCTGGCCTCCCGCAGTGATATGAATTTTTCTTCATGCAGGCGGCTGATCAAACCTTCCGCATCGGACTGTGATATTGAATCGCCAACTATAGCGCACAGATCAAGAATTAAATCAGCCCTTTGATCGAGTTGCAGCTTAACGATCCTGATGTACCCGCCGCTGCCTCTCCTGCTTTCCACAAAATAACCATGTCCTGCGGAAAAACGTGTAGTTAAAACATAATTAATTTGGGAAGGAACACAGCTAAAACGTACAGCCAGATCACTGCGCTGAACTTCAATATATTCCTTACTGCTGTCAGCCAGGAGTTTCTTTAAATATCTCTCTATCAGATCAGAAATATTATCCATGCTTATCAAATCCTTTTTGACTTTTACTGACCTTAGCTATATTATAGATGAGATCGACCATACTGATCAACACTTTTTTATTTTGTCAATAAAAAATAACGCGCGATTATAACTTTGACAGAGTCAGAGGAGGTACCCTGACTGGTATAATAGAATTAATATACAAATCTTCGTCTGGAGTGATCGGTATTGGCTGGACTGGTACGCAGAAACATAAAACTTCATTACCTTGAACACATTCCTTCTGTTCCTAAAAAAGATTTGATTTTAAACCGCTTAGGTTACAGTAAAATCAATACCATGCTTGACCGGAAAAATGAAGAACTGCTTGAATACGGCATTCGGGAAGGAAGTTTACTGTGCCGTCCGAAAGGTGTTTTTTGCCGTCTAAAAATTACCGAGAGAAACACAGAGCAGGTGAAGCTGGAAAATAATATTGAGTTTATCAGCAGAAATCTCTCAGCTATGTTGGAAGAGTGCGGCGAAATTATTCTAATGGGCGCAACAGTAGGGCGGGAAGTAACAGAAAGAATATCTTATGAGGTAAATGAAGGAAATGCTTCTCTTGGCCTGATAATCGATTCCGTCGCCTCACAAAAAGCTGATGCCTGCCTCGATTGGATGACAGCTTTTGTCAATAAAATGCTCCGCAAAGAAGGGAAAACCATCACCGCCAGAAGGTATAGCCCGGGATATGGTGATTTTTCTCTTGCCAATCAAAGAATTATTTTTGATGTGTTGCAGCTCGCAAAGCTTGATCTTGAACTTACGGAAAAATACATACTTGTTCCCGAAAAGTCCGTAACTGCCGTTGCCGGCATTAAGGAGAAGTGATGATGATGAAAAGGGCCTTTTTTAATGAACTGCTTTCAAAAAGAATCATGATTTTAGATGGAGCCACTGGCACCGAGCTTCAAAAAAGAGGCATGCCCAACGGCGCATGTCCTGAAAAGTGGGTAATTGAGCACCCGGATGTTCTTGAAGAGATACAGCATGAATATATAAAAGCGGGTTCTGACATCATATACACGTGTACTTTTGGCGGCAACAGGATTAAACTGGAAGAGTATGGATGGGGCGAAAAGGTTGTTGAGATAAACAGGGAGCTGGCCTTACTCTCCAAGAAGGCGGCAGCCGGTTCAAAATGTCTTGTCGCGGGTGGCCTTGCGCCGACGGGAAATTTCATAGAACCTTTTGGCGGTATGCCATTTGAAAATGCCGTTGACATTTTCAAAGAACAGGTCCGGGGACTGCTGGCAGGCGGAGTTGACTTATTTATAATTGAGACCATGCTGGATATCCAGGAAGCCAGAGCCGCGCTGCTGGCTGTCAAAGAATCTACCGATCTCCCGGTCCTGGTAAGCATGACCTTTGGAGATGAAGGAAGAACATTAACCAACAGTGATCCCATTACAGTGCTATTGATCCTCCAAAGCCTTGGCGCCGATGCTGTAGGTGTAAACTGTTCAACCGGTCCCAGGGATATGATCGAGATTATCTCATTGATGAAACCGTATGCCAGGGTTCCTCTCCTGGCAAAACCAAATGCCGGGCTGCCGAGACTGGTAAACGGCGTCACTAAATTCGATCTGGAAGCAGAAGAATTTGGCGCTTATGCCAAAGACTTCGCCAGGGCAGGTGTAAATCTTCTCGGCGGATGCTGCGGAACCTCAGCCCCATATATTGAAAGCATTAAAAGAAATATTGAGGGCTGCCAACCCACCGGCATATCTGCAAAACCATACAGCGCTTTGACTTCTTCCAGGAAAACGGTGTTTGTTGGTTTTAATAATCCCGTCGCCATAATCGGCGAAAGGATAAACCCGACAGGGAAAAAACAGCTTGGCGAGGAGCTTAGACAAGGAAAATTTTCTGAAGTCCGCCGGTTGGCTGCGGAACAGGTAGAAAATGGAGCAGATTTGCTGGATGTTAATGTTGGCATGCCTGGGATTGATGAAAAAGCAACCATGGTGGAAGTTGTTAAGCTTTTGAGTAATATTGTTGAAAGTCCTTTGTGCCTTGACTCGTCATCACCTGATGTTTTGGAAGCGGCGCTGCGCATTTATCCCGGAAAGGCCTTAATCAACTCAATATCAGCCGAAAAGGCAAAACTCGAAAAACTCCTGCCCCTGGCTAAAAAATATGGCGCGATGTTTATCCTGCTTCCTCTCAGCGATGAAGGGGTCCCTGAAGAGGCCGAAACACGGTACAGTATTGTTAAATACATCCTGGATCGTGCGGCAGAACATGGTATAAGCCAAAACGAAGCTATCGTTGACGGCCTGGTAATGACAGTATCTTCAAACCAGCGGGCGGCGCTGCAAACTTTGCAGCTGATAGAATGGTGTACCAAACTGGGGTGCGCTACGACTATAGGGCTGTCGAACGTATCCTTTGGTTTGCCGCAAAGAGATTTTATCAACGCTGCTTTTCTGGCAATGGCTGTCGGGAAAGGCCTCTGTACGGTTATCGCTAACCCTAATGATGATATGCTCATCAATATAAAGCTGGCTTGTGACGTATTGACTTCGAGGGATAAAAACAGTTTAAAATATATAGGCCGGTTCACCGGAAATAATACAGAACAGCCAAAGCGGGATGAACGCAGTAATCCCCTTAAGCCAGTCGAAAAAATATTTAAAGCTGTGCTTGTTGGAAACAAGGAAGAAGTTGTCTCTTTTCTCAATGCAGCGATTCATGAAGGAGTTAAGCCTGAAGCTATCGTTGATAATTATCTTATTCCCGCGATCACCGAAGTAGGCGAGCTTTATGATGAAAAGAAGTATTTTCTGCCGCAGCTTATTCAAAGCGCCGAAACAGTGAAAACTGCCTTTGATTATTTGCAGCCCTATATTTCTCAAAATAAAACCGGGTTGGTTAATACCAGTGTTTCCATAATACTCGCCACAGTAAAAGGGGACATTCATGATATTGGTAAAAACATTGTAGGACTTATGCTGAGCAATTACGGCTTTAACGTTATTGACCTTGGCAAAGATGTACGAGCTGAAGATATTATAACGAAGGGCAAAGAAACAGGCGCATCAATCATAGGGTTATCTGCATTAATGACTACAACTATGGTTGAGATGAAAAATGTTATAAATCTTGCTAAAGATCAGGGGCTGAAATTTAAGTTTATGATCGGCGGAGCTATAGTTAATGATAAGTATGCGGTGGAAATTGGTGCTGACGGGTATGCCAGGGATGCTTACGAAGCAGTAAAATTAGCCAAAAAACTATCTTTTGAAGAATAGCCAATCTTGCTTCCCGGCAAAACAAAACCCCACGTTTTTA
>DHGV01000020.1:11289-16421 GCA_002402945.1 Pelotomaculum sp. UBA4789 | reverse complement strand
TAGGCCTGACCTTCGTCGATGTTTTGAAAATGTTTGAAAAAGATGATCAGACCAAAGCTGTTGTGCTGATTGGTGAAATCGGCGGCAATAACGAAGAAATCGCCGCTGAATACATCAAGGAAATGACCAAACCGGTCGTAGCCTTCATCGCTGGCAAAAGCGCACCCGCTGGCAAGCGTATGGGACACGCGGGAGCTATCATTGAGCGTGGCAAGGGAACCTACCAGGGCAAAGTTGATGCTTTGACTGCCGCCGGCGCCAAAGTTGCTCCGCTGCCGTTCGAAGTCCCCGCGCTGATCAAAGAGGCGCTTGGCAGAAAATAGTTAAAATGGAAGGAGGAGATATCTTGTTTAAACAAGATCAACTGGACAAAATAGCAACCAAGAAAGAGAAGTGGGCTGCGAAGCTGGAAGAGACAGTGAAAAAACGCCCGGAAAGACAAGCAGAGTTTGCAGTTGATTCAGGGATCACCATCAACACTGTTTATACTCCGCTCGATCTCGCAGACAGAGACTACGACAAAGACCTGGGCCTGCCCGGTGAATATCCATTTACCAGGGGTGTGCAGCCCAACTTGTACCGTGGACGTTTATGGACCATGCGCCAATATGCCGGTTTTGGCTCAGCTGAAGAAACCAACCAGCGTTTCCGCTACCTGCTGGAACAGGGCCAAACAGGCCTGAGCTGCGCCTTTGACCTGCCTACCCAGATCGGTTATGACTCTGACCATCCGCTGGCACGGGGTGAAGTCGGTAAAGTGGGCGTGGCCATAGACTCTCTGGCAGACATGGAAACCCTCTTCAACCAGATCCCCCTGGGCAAGGTCAGCACCTCGATGACCATCAATGCGCCGGCAGGCGTGCTGCTGGCCATGTACATCGCCTGTGCTGAAAAGCAAGGATTTAAGAAATCAGAAATTAATGGTACTATTCAAAATGACGTGATTAAAGAATATATCTGCCGGGGCACATATATCCTGCCTCCAGAGCCTTCAATGCGTCTTATTTCCAACATCTTCGAGTTCTGCTCCAAGGAAATCCCACAGTGGAATACCATCAGTATCAGTGGTTATCACATCCGTGAAGCTGGCGCCACTGCTGCTCAGGAAATCGCTTTCACCCTGGCTGACGGGATCGCCTATGTAGACGCTGCAATAAAATCCGGATTGGATGTTGACAACTTTGGCCCAAGACTTTCGTTCTTCTTTAACGCCCACTTGAACTTCCTTGAGGAAGTCGCTAAGTTCAGGGCAGCCCGCCGCGTTTGGGCAAAGATCATGAAAGAGCGCTTCGGCGCCAAGAGCCCAAGGTCCTGGACACTTCGTTTCCACACCCAGACTGCCGGCGTCAGCCTGACAGCTCAGCAGCCCATGGTCAATATCATGAGGACTGCTTTTGAAGCCCTCTCTGCTGTGCTTGGCGGCACCCAGTCCCTGCATACCAACTCCTACGACGAAGCTCTGGCTCTGCCAAGTGACGCGTCAGTGATGATCGCCCTGCGCACCCAGCATGTTATTGGATATGAAATTGGTGTCTGTGACCTGGTTGACCCGCTGGGTGGTTCTTACTACATTGAGAGCCTGACCAACTCCTTAGAGGAAAAAGCCTTGGATTATATTGCCAAGATCGATGCCCTTGGCGGCGCGGTTAAAGCTATTGAGTACATGCAGAAAGAAATCCACAACTCTGCATATCAGTACCAGCTGGCTATTGACAATAAGAAGAAAACAGTTATTGGTGTAAACAGGTTCCAGATGGAAGAAGCACCTCCTACGGGACTGCTGAAAGTTGACCTTTCAGTTGGAGATATCCAGGTTGCGAAGCTTACAAAGATGAAAGCTGGCAGAGATCAGGCCAAGGTTAAAGCCCTGCTGGAGAAAGTTCGTACAACAGCTATGAGCGAAGCCAACTTGATGCCTGTATTTATCGATGCTGTAAAAGAATATGTCACCCTCGGTGAGATCTGCGGTGTTCTGAGAGAAGTATTCGGTGAGTACAAGCAGCAAATCGTATTCTAGGAGAAGGAGGAAAGCAGATGAGCGAGAAACGCATTCGTGTCCTGGTTGCTAAGCCAGGCCTTGATGGTCACGATCGTGGCGCCAAAGTTATCGCCCAGGCCCTTCGTGATGGAGGCATGGAAGTAGTTTATACAGGCTTAAGACAGACCCCTGAACAGATTGTATCAGCGGCGCTGCAGGAAGACGTAGATGTTGTTGGTATGAGCATCCTATCCGGAGCCCATGCAACCCTGTTCCCGGAAGTAGTAAACCTTCTGAGGGCAAAGGGCGCAGGTGATGTTCTGGTGGTCGGCGGCGGGATTATTCCCGAAGAAGACATCCCGGCATTAAAAGCAGCGGGTGTGGCCGAAATATTCGGACCTGGCACTCCACTGGCAAATGTTGTTAATTACATCAAAGATAAGATTAAATAGTAGGAAATAAAATGGATTTATGACAGCGCAGGGCAGTCCGGGTTTGCCGGGTTAACTGCCCTGCGCCAGCCCTGTTTTGATAGTGAGTAAAGTTATAAAGTTTAAGAATCCAAAATGTTGGGAGGGATTCGGATGCTTAAAAAGGTTGACCATATCGGGATTGCGGTGAAGGATCTTGCTGAAGCCATGAAATTTTATGAGGCTATGGGCTTAAAATCCACTGGGACTGAGGTTGTGGAAGAGCAGAAGGTGAGAGTGGCGTTTTTCCCTTGTGGCGACAGCGAGGTTGAATTACTTGAATCAACGTCACCGGACGGCCCTATTGCTAAATATATAGAAAAAAACGGGCCGGGAATCCAGCATCTCGCTTTCAAGGTTGACAACATTGAAAAAGCCCTGGCGGAACTTAAAGAAAAAGGATTCCGGCTGATTGACGAGAAACCCAGGTATGGCGCCGGCGGAGCAAAAATAGCATTTATACACCCAAAAACATCTTTTGGTGTTTTGGTTGAACTGAGTGAGCGCGACTAGAATGGAGGTAATCGCATGGGTATGCAGGAAAAACTGGATATTCTAACTAAGCTGCAGTCTGCTGTTGAAGCCGGCGGCGGCCCGAAGAGAATTGACAAACAGCATGAAGGTGGCAAGTATACTGCCCGCGAAAGAATTGCAATGCTGTTTGACGCAGATTCCTTCAAAGAAGTAGATGTTTTTGCAAACACTGAAATTGACTACAGGGTAGTAAAGAATCCGAACGAAGGTGTTGTCGGCGGTTACGGCACTATCGGCGGACGCAAGGTATATCTTTTTGCCCAGGATTTCACAGTAGTTGGCGGTTCGCTGGGACGGGTACACGCCGCTAAGATCTGCAAAGTACTTGATATGGCTCTGAAAGTTGGAGCACCTGTTATTGGTATATGTGACTCAGGCGGAGCCCGTATTCAGGAAGGCGTGGACGCCCTCGACGGATACGGCCAGATTTTCTATCGCAATACCATCTCATCCGGTGTGATACCGCAGATTTCAGTGATTATGGGCCCATGTGCCGGCGGCGCGGTTTATTCACCGGCTCTTACAGACTTCATCATGATGGTCCAAAACACCAGCCAGATGTTCATCACTGGCCCGCTGGTAATCAAAGCAACAACCGGTGAAGATGTCAGCCAGGAAGCCTTAGGCGGCGCGGCTACCCACAACCAGGTAAGCGGAGTAGCGCATTTCATGGCTGCTAATGAGGATGATTGTATCGCCCAGCTCAAAGCGCTGGTCAGCTACCTGCCACTGAACAACCTGGAAGACCCGCCGACCTACCCGGCAGTGGATCCCGAGCTCGACAAAGAAACCCTTCTTACAGTCATTCCTGAAGACGCGAACAAGGGCTATGATGTTCGGAATCTGATCAAAGGCATAGTAGATGCGGGTTCATTATTTGAAGTACAGCAGTACTACGCTACAAACGGTGTTGTAGGCTTTGCCCGTATCGCAGGCCAGGTGGTGGGAATTATCGCCAACCAGCCCAGGGTACTGGCCGGTTGCCTCGACATTAACGTGTCCGACAAGATTGCCAAGCAAATCCGTTTCTGTGACTGCTTCAATATTCCCATTATCACATTTATGGATGTTCCGGGATTCCTTCCCGGCGTTCAGCAGGAATACGGCGGGATTATCAGGCACGGCGCCAAGATGCTCTACGCTTATTCTGAAGCTACTGTGCCCAAAATTACGATTATCACCCGCAAGGCTTACGGCGGAGCATACCTGGCCATGTGCGCAGCCTCACTGAGGGCTGACACTACATTTGCCTGGCCCACTGCTGAAATTGCTGTTATGGGCCCGGAAGGCGCTGTTAACGTAATCAACCGTAAGGAAATCGCCGAAGCCGAAAATCCAATTGAAACACGCAAGCAGCTGGTGCAGGATTACCGCGATAAATTTTCCAATCCTTACATCGCTGGCGCCAGGGGCTTAATTGAGGATGTTATTAACCCGAGTGAGACAAGGGCCAGGATTATTAATTCTCTGTGGAACCTGTCCACCAAACGCGAAGTCAGACCCAAGAGAAAACACGGAAACATCCCCATGTAGTGATGGATACCGGCATGGAGGAGGATATAATTAATGGCTAAACAAAAAGCAAAGGCCTGTATCGATCCCGAGGTGCTCGCCGCTATCTCAGCGGCTGTGGCTCTTTGTGGTTACACGGCTGAAGCAGGCTACCAGGTTAGCAGTGTGACCAAAGCCGGCAACCCCTGGAAAAGAGCCGGTCTTGCTGAGCTAATGATGTCAGTTAAGGATTTCATGTAAGACAATTGGCAGAGAGAACGACCTACCATTAGGAGGGAAAGTTTGCATGAAAAAATTCAAAATTAAAGTTAATGAAGAAATCTTTGAAGTAGAAGTTGAAGAAATTGGCGGAGCCCCGGCAGCAGCGGCGCCAGCCGCGCCCCCGGCAGCTCCTGCAGCAGCACCCCCGCCGGCTCCGGCGCCTGCTGCGGCGCCTAAAGCAGCAGCAGCTCCGGCAGCTGCTCCCAAACCCGCTGCTGGCGGTGGCGGTGGCGGTGGCGGTGGCGCTGGCGCACTGAAAGCCCCGATGCCCGGCACAGTCCTTGATGTCCTGGTAAAAGTTGGCGACGCTGTTAAAATGGGCGACGTCCTTCTGATCCTGGAAGCCATGAAGATGGAAAATGAGCTTCAGGCTGACA
>DHGV01000020.1:2811-11275 GCA_002402945.1 Pelotomaculum sp. UBA4789 | reverse complement strand
CTTATCGTTATCGGTTAATATTGGAAAGAGAAATAAGAACAACAGATTTTGTTCGTAAAAAACAGGAGGTTATACCATGAGAAGGAACAAGATCACAGTTGTGGGGGCAGGTAACGTTGGCGCTACAGCTGCTCACTGGTGTGTTGCCAAGGAACTGGGAGATGTAGTACTGATTGATGTGGTTGAAGGTATACCGCAGGGTAAAGCCTTAGACTTAATGCAGTCTAATCCCCTCGATGGAATAGACAGCTGGGTAAAGGGCACAAATAGTTATGAAGACACAGCCGACTCAGATGTTTGTATCATAACAGCCGGTATAGCGCGTAAGCCTGGCATGAGCCGCGATGACCTTCTGAACACCAATTTCAAGATCGTCAGCACCTGTGCTGAAAGCTTTGCTCGCTACTCACCAAATGCAATCATTATCGTGGTTTCCAACCCTCTTGACATTATGACCTACGCGGCATGGAAAGCCAGCGGCTTCCCATCCAACCGTGTTTTCGGTCAGGCCGGCGTGCTTGATGCAGCACGTTTCCGTACCTTTGTGGCCTTGGAACTGGGATGTTCGTTCGAGGATGTTAATGCTTTGGTGCTTGGCGGCCACGGCGATACAATGGTTTCGGTGCTCAGTCACGCTAATGTTGGCTGTATCCCGATAACCAAGTTAATCTCCCCCGAGCGCCTGGCTGAGATCGTTAAGAGGACCGCACACGGCGGCGCCGAGATCGTAGACTTCCTGAAGACTGGAAGCGCTTACTATGCACCGTCAGCAGCCTGCGTCTTAATGGCTGAAGCGGTACTGAAAGACAAGAAGCGGATCATGCCTGTGGCGGCCTATCTGAACGGAGAATACGGGGCCAAGGACCTTTACACCGGCGTACCGGCCATTATCGGCGGCAGCGGTGTGGAAAAGGTTCTTGAAATTGATCTCACACCGGATGAAAAAGCGGGCTTGGATAGATCCATCCAGGCAGTTCGCGACCTGATGAAGGTAGTCGGACTGGCATAAAAAAGTCCGTCTAGCGATAAAAGGGGAGGATAAATAAGATGGCAAAAGGACCAAAAGCTGTATTAATTACGGATACTACTTTCCGGGATGCCCACCAGTCCTTGTTGGCAACCCGGATGAAGACCGAGCATATGATTCCGATAGCGGAAAAACATGACGAAATTGGATTCTTTTCAATGGAGTGCTGGGGCGGCGCAACATTTGACACTTGCATGCGTTTCTGCGGGGATGACCCGTGGGAGCGTCTCAGAGTAATCAGGCGCCATCTGAAAAAGACTAAAACCCAGATGCTCTTAAGGGGCCAGAACGTAGTTGGTTACAGAAACTACGCTGATGATGTCCTGATTGAGTTTATCAAAAAAGCGGTCTTTAACGGCATGGATATTTTCCGTTGCTTTGACGCTTTAAACGATTACCGCAACCTGGAAGTAGCGATTAAAACCGTCATCGAAGAAGGCGGCCACGCCCAAGGTACCCTTTGTTACGCTATCAGCCCTGTCCACACAATCAAGCACTATGTCGGACTGGCTAAGGAACTTGAAGGCATGGGAGTCCATTCACTCTGCATTAAGGACATGGCCGGCATCATCGCACCATATGTAGTTGGCGACATTGTCAGAGGAATCAGACAAGCCAAGATTACCTTGCCGATCCAGATTCACTGCCACTATACCAGCGGTATGGGTTCCATGGCTTACATGAAAGGTATTGAAGCAGGCGCGAACATTATTGACTGCGCGATATCTCCAATGTCTGTGCAGACGTCACAGCCTTCAATCGAAGTTATGACTTCAGCTTTTGCAGGAACTGAATATGACACTGGTTTAACTCTTGCGCCCATGATTGAGCTGGCTGACTACTGGAAAGAAATTCGCCCGCTTTATGCTGAGTTTGACTTGGCTCAAAAGTATCCCGACGCCGGTATCCTGGTATCGCAGGTGCCGGGCGGCATGATGTCCAACTTCCTTTCCCAGCTGCAGCAGGCTAACGCCCTGCACCGCCTGCCTGAAGTGCTGGCTGAAATGCCGCGGGTTCAGGAAGACTTTGGGTGGCCGCCGCTGGTTACCCCATCAAGCCAAATCGTTGGTTCGCAGGCCGTTTTGAATGTCCTGATGGGCCGCTACAAAATGANNNNGGCCGGCCACCGGCCCCGATTAACGAAGAAGCCCGCAAGCTGATCATTGGCAACGAGAAACCAATTACCTGCCGTCCGGCCGACATGCTTGAGCCGGAACTTCCCAAGGCTAAGGCAACTATTGCGTACGTAATGGAGAAGGAAGAAGACATCATTTCCAACGCCCTTTACCCGCAGGTAGCGCCCAAATTCCTTGAGGAGAGAATGGCCAAGAAACTCAAGGTGGATGTTGATCTGGCGAAGGCAAGCTCCCAGTACTATCCTGTATAGTCGCAAAAGCAACTAAAAATGTCATTATCGGGCCGGCGGTATTTTCCGCCCGGCCCGTTATGACGAAATAAAAGATATCCAATCTAAAAGGAGGTTAGTCAATTAATGGCCAAAAAGATGAAAACGATGGACGGAACCAAAGCAGCGGCATACGTTTCTTATGCTTTTACCGAATGCGCCTGCATTTTCCCCATCACCCCATCCTCACCCATGGCGGAATACGTTGATGAGTGGAGCGCCCAAGGATTAAAGAACGTTTTTGGACAGACTGTAAACGTGACTGAAATGCAATCCGAGGCCGGCGCTGCCGGCGCTCTGCACGGCGCCCTGACATCAGGCGCCCTGTCAACCAGTTACACTGCTTCTCAGGGTCTGCTTCTGATGATCCCCAACATGTATAAAATAGCCGGTGAACTTCTGCCGGGCGTGCTGCACGTAACAGCCCGCAGCCTGGCGACCCATGCCCTGAATATTTTCGGTGACCACTCTGATGTTATGTCCACTGTGCAAACCGGCTGGGCCATGCTGTGTTCCAACAGTGTTCAGGAAGTTATGGACCTTGGCGGTATCGCTCACCTGGCTGCCATCAAGTCCAGGATTCCTTTCCTGCACTTCTATGATGGATTCAGGACCTCGCACGAACAGCAGAAAATCGAACAAATCGAATTTGAAGATTTTGCCAAGCTGGTTGACATGGATGCTGTCAAGGCATTCCGCAACCGGAGCCTGAATCCTGATCGCCCGGTTACCAGGGGCACCAACCAGAACCCGGATATCTTCTTCCAGGCCAGAGAAGCTTGCAGCCCCTTCTTCCTTCCAGTAGCCGACATAGTGGCTGATTACATGAAGGAAATCGGCAAGATTACCGGCAGGCATTACAAGCCGTTTGATTATTACGGCGCGCCTGATGCCGAAAACATTATCATAGCTATGGGATCTATATGCGACACAGCCGAATCGACAGTGGATTATCTGATGGCTAAAGGCGAAAAGATCGGCTTGATCAAAGTCCACCTGTACAGGCCTTTCTCAGCCAAGTACTTTTTTGATGTGCTGCCCAAGACAGTTAAGAAGATTGCTGTCCTTGACAGGATTAAGACTCCCGGAGCTCCCGGAGAACCGCTGTACATGGATATCAAGACCCTGTTTTATGATGCAGATATTAAACCGATTATTGTCGGCGGCCGTTACGGCCTGGGTTCGAAAGACACCCTGCCTTCAGACGTAGCCGCAGTATTTACTAACCTGAAAGCCAAGCAGCCGAAGAACAACTTCACACTCAGCATCGTTGACGATATATCAAACACCTCACTGCCGAGAGGCGAAGAAATCGACGCCACACCGGAAGGGACCATCCAGTGCAAATTCTGGGGACTCGGTTCTGATGGTACGGTCGGCGCCAACAAGCAGGCCGTTGAAATCATTGGTGACCACACTGATATGTACGCGCAGGCATACTTCGCTTATGATTCCAAGAAATCAGGCGGCATCACCATCTCTCACCTGCGTTTCGGCAAAAAGCCGATCAAGGCGCCTTACCTGATTAACGCTGCCGATTTCACTTCCGTCAGCAACCAGGCTTATGTCAATATGTATGATGTAACTGCAGGACTTAAGCCGGGTGGCACCTTCCTTCTGAACACTGTTTGGACTCCGGAAGAACTGGACGAAAAACTGCCGGCCGCCATGAAGCGTTACATTGCCAAAAACAAGATCAACTTCTACACCGTCAACGCTGTAGAACTGGCAAGAGGCTTGGGCCTTGGAAACCGCACCAACATGATCATGCAGTCCGCTTTCTTTAACCTGGCCAAAGTGATTCCCAGCGACGAAGCTGTTGGTTATATGAAAGGCGCGATTCAGAAAGCCTACGGTAAAAAAGGCGACAAGATCGTCAGCATGAACAACGCTTCTGTTGACGCTGGGATCCACAACGTGGTTAAAATTGATGTGCCTGCCGCGTGGGCTAAGCTGGCTGACGATAAGGTTATTGATAAAAAAGATCCTGAATTCATTAAAAACGTCCTTCGGCCGATGACCAGGCAAGAAGGGGACAAACTCCCTGTCAGCGCCTTCAAGGGTGCTGAAGACGGCACATTCCCGTCTGCTACCTCTATGTACGAAAAGCGCGGTGTAGCAGCGTTTGTACCGAGATGGATTAAGGAAAACTGCATCCAGTGCAACCAGTGTTCGCTGGTCTGCCCGCACGCTGCCATCAGGCCTTTCCTGTTGAACGAGGCGGAAGCCAAGAAAGCTCCGAAAGAGTTTGAAACCAGGCCCGCCACAGGCAAACAACTGGCAGGGCTGACCTACCGCATCCAGGTAACTCCACTTGACTGCATGGGCTGCGAAGTCTGCGTCAACTGCTGCCCGTCCAAGGAAAAAGCTCTCGTCATGGAAAGCATCGAAAGCCAGGTTGACGTTGAAGCTGCCAACTGGGAATTTGCCACAACGATATCTGTTAAAGACAACCTCTGGAACAAATACAGCGTTAAAGGCAGCCAGTTCTGCCAGCCGTTATTTGAATTCAACGGCGCCTGCGGCGGCTGCGGTGAGACACCGTACATCAAGCTCCTGACTCAGCTTTACGGCGACAGGATGCTGATTGCCAATGCCACGGGCTGCTCCTCCATTTATCCCGCGGCAGCGCCGTCACTGGCATACTGCAAAAACGCGGAAGGCAAAGGGCCCGCATGGTCCAACTCCCTGTTTGAAGACAGCGCGGAATTTGGTTTGGGTTTATACCTTGGTGTCAAGCAGATCAGAAAAGGCCTTGCTGAAAAAGCGCAAGAGGCTTTGGCCCAGGATATACCGGCAGAAATCAAAGCAGCCCTGCAGGAATGGCTCGACAATATGGCCAAGGGTGACGAGTCCAAGGCTGCCACAGCCAAACTCGTACCGCTGCTGAAAGGGCAGAAGAACCCCTTACTGAAAGAGCTCCTTGACAAAAAAGACTTCCTCATTAAGAAGTCCAACTGGTCCTTCGGCGGAGACGGCTGGGGCTATGACATTGGTTACGGCGGCTTAGACCACGTGCTCGCATCCGGTGAAGACATCAACATCATGGTTGTGGACACCGAAGTGTATTCCAATACCGGCGGCCAGTCCTCCAAGTCAACACCGACCGCGGCCATCGCTAAATTTGCCGCTTCCGGTAAAAAGACGAAGAAGAAAGACCTCGGCGCCATGCTCATGACCTACGGTTATGTCTATGTGGCGCAGGTTGCCATGGGCGCAGACCAGGCCCAGTGCGTTAAGGCTATGAAAGAAGCTGAAGCGTATCCCGGCCCGTCCCTGATCATTGCTTATTCCTCCTGCATCAACCATGGTATCAACATGACCAAGAGCCAGCAGGAAATGGATAAGGCTGTCAAGGCCGGTTATTGGCACCTGTACAGGTTCAATCCCGAGCTCAAGAAAGAGGGCAAGAATCCGTTTACTTTGGACTCCAAAGAGCCGGATCTCAGCCTGTTCAGGGACTTCATTACGAGCGAAGTTCGTTACAATTCACTGGCGAAACTATTCCCCGCAACTGCCGAAGCACTCTTCACGAAGACACAGGAAGATGCCAAGACAAGGTACGAAATCTACAAAAAAATGGCGGAATAGTACTAGTAAAGCGAGAATCAGCAGGGGCTCAAGAGCCCCTGCTTTTTTCTTTTTATGCGACACACTAATATAAGTATTTACACATAATCATATAATAGTCTAACTATTTAGACTAATGTAAGATTTATTAATATATTTCGACTTTTCATAAATTATATACTTATCTGTGTTTTCAGAGTATTACTATTTTTATAAATTTCACATATTGTATGTTACATTTATTTAAAATAGTGTTATTCTATACATACACACATATTTCTTTTTAAATACATATTTGAGTTTAGATACTCATATAAAGATAGAAGGAGTGCGGTTTATGCAGAATGTTGCTGCGTTTTTCAATACAGCGGAAAAACTGAAGCAGGAGATCATCAGTCCCGGACTATGCAGCGGCTGCGGCGCTTGTACGGGCTACTGCCCGTATATAAAAAGCTATGGTGAGAGAATAGGAGTAGTGCACGATTGCAGGATAACTGAAGGGGTATGCTACCGTATCTGTCCGCGTGCCGCCACGAAATATGATGATTTAAGAAAAGACACTTTCGGATCTGCGGCAAGAGATCTTGTGCTCGGCAATTTCGCAGGGATTTATTTTGCCAGGGCATGTGACGAGTCAATACACGGCATGGGACAGTATGGTGGGGTGGTAACAGCTTTATCCGTTTTTGCCCTGAAAACAGGTATCATTGATTGTGCGCTGATGACTGGAGGAGATTTCACTGGCGCAAAACCGGTCGTCTCCGCTGACAAGGAAGAGATTCTCGCATGCGCTGGCTCTAAATTTAATGCATCGCCAAGCTTAAGTTTATTTCAGGATGCAGTTAAAAAAGGATTTCAAAATATAGGCATCATCGGACGGCCCTGCCAGGTTACAGCGGCGCGGAAGATGCAGCAGGTGGCGGAGATAAAAGGGGAGAGATTATCTTTTATAGCAGGGCTTTTTTGTATGGGGTCGTTTTCACCGGAATTTTATCAATTTATAAAAGACAAAGGTCTCGGTAAATACGAAAAAATGGACATACCCGGGGACGTGAAATTCAGCTCGGAAAACGAAGAAACCTGCTTTCCATATGACGAGATCCGAGAATATATAAGAAAAGCTTGCCTGATATGCTATGATCCACTGTCTGAGCTGGCAGATCTGTCTGTGGGCTCAACCGAAAGCGATTACGGCTGGAACACTTTGATTACCCGGACCGTAAAAGGTGTTAAGTTGGTGGAGGATGCTGTCGCAAGCGGTGCAATAGAAATAAAAGAATATCCTGATGAGCTGCTGCCTATGCTGAAAAAGGCGGTCTTTAATAAAAAGAAACGTGTACTGGAAAGGCCAGACGCAACATATTTAGAACTGAACGACCAGGAGAGAGAATATTTCCTGGGTGCTGGAGGTGAAGAATAAATGGGCTGGAAAGACGTGGTTGAAGGAAGTCAAGGTGACCTGGTTCTGTTAAACGGGAATGAAGCGATTGCCCGCGGCGCCATTGAAGCGGGGGTAACCTATGCCGCTTCTTACCCCGGATCGCCTACAACAGAAATACTTGAAACGCTGACTAGGGTAGCGGACACTAAAATTTATACAGAATGGTCAATTAATGAGATAGTCTCCCTGGAAGGTGTTGCCGCAGCTTCTTTTGCAGGTTTGAGAGCCATGTGCATAATGAAGTCAGATGGCTTGAATGTGGCTTTTGATTTTCTGACCAGCATGAATCTCGGCGGCTGCAAGAGCGGGTTGGTAGTTGTAGTGGCGGACGACCCGCAGGGGCACTCCAGCGTGAAGGAGTACGACGCGCGCTACCTGGCGAAAGCGGCCATGGTCCCGGTGCTCGAACCATCTTCAGTAGAAGAGGCCAGGGACATGGCTATTATGGCATTTGAGCTGTCAGAAAGGATCAGGGGGCCGGTTATTCTTCGGACAGTGACAAGAATATCTCACTCCCGCGGCCTGGTTCAGCTTGGAGAGCCGCGTCAGGAAAAAAGGACAGCCTTCTTTCCATCCGGAGAATGTTTTTTAACCAAAACAGTGTTCCATATGAAGGCAAGAGACAGGCTGCTAAAAGCGGCTGTAGTCCTTGATGAGTGCGGGCTGAACTTTTCTGAAGGACCTGAACAGAGGGATACCGCTATATTCTGCAGCGGTACAAGCCTGCTATATGCCAGGGAAGCGCTAAATATTCTCGGCTTAAGAGATGAAATAAAGATAGTAAGGGTGGGAACCACATTTCCCATGCCGGAAAATTTCATCCTTACTCAGCTGCGTGGAATAAGAAATGTAATCTTTGCTGAAGAAGTGCGTCCATTCCTTGAAGAGGGGGTTATGCTCCTTTACGCCAGGAATATTGATCATGAAGTCCGATTTTTTGGTAAGTTATCGGGTGATGTAGCCGGCGCACGCGGGCCTTCCTGCGGCGAAATGAACGTCGATATAATTTTAAAAATATTAG
>DHGV01000020.1:0-2799 GCA_002402945.1 Pelotomaculum sp. UBA4789 | reverse complement strand
GAGGCCATGATCCCACCCAGGGAATACGCCATGTGTCCCGGATGCCCGCACCGGGCTTCATTCTGGGCCGCCAAAACTGCCATCGCGGTAGATGGAAGAGATTGCATAGTCGCCGGAGACATCGGCTGTTATTGCCTTGGCGCATGGGATACAGGTTTCAATATTTTTGACACCCTGCACTGCATGGGGGCAGGCCCGTCAATTGCAGGAGGCTTAAGCAAACTCGGCAGGTTTGGCTTAAAAAGGCCGGCGCTTACATTTGTAGGTGATTCAACTTTTTATCACGCTGTAATTCCCAGCTTGATTAACGGCCATTACATCAGCTCTGACTTCTTGTGCATCGTGCTTGATAACGGCGTGACTGCTATGACCGGGCGCCAACCCCACCCAGGAACTGGCATTTCCGCCCAGGGTGTGCCTGTGAACAAAGTGCTGATTGAGGACGTGGTGAGGGGTTTTGGGGTTAAATGTGAAATAGCTGATCCATATGAAAACAGCCAGGCAGCTGAAACAATTTGCAGGCTTTTGAGGGAGCCTGGTGTGAAAGTGCTGATCCTGCGCCAGGAATGTGCGCTGGTAGCAGGGCGCCGAAACCACCAGAAGAAGAGGGTCTATGTGGATCAAGCCCTTTGTCGCGGTGAGACCTGTGGCTGTGACCGGTTCTGTACCTCGATCTGGGGATGTCCTGGTAATATATGGGATGCGGCAGCGGGGAAGGCGGCCATAGATGAGGCCGTATGCGCAGGCTGCGGAGTCTGTGCCAGCCTATGTCCGGCCGAAGCAATAGTAGTCGAGGGGAGTGATCTGCAGTGAAAGATCCGTTTAACCTTATTATTGTCGGAGTAGGCGGACAAGGCAATATTCTAGTTTCAGAGATCCTGGCAAAAGCAGCATCTGCTGTTGGTTTTAAAGTTACTGTTGGTGAATCGTACGGCATGTCACAGCGCTGCGGATCAGTAACATCACATATCAGGCTGTCCCGCAAATCATTATACGGGCCAATAATTCCTGCCGGCTGCGCAGATATCATTGTAGGTTTTGAACCGGTTGAAGCAGCAAGAACTGCAGTTGAATTTGGCAGCCCAGATGTACAGATCATAGTCAACCCACGCCCGGTATATCCAGTCGGTGTTCTTATGGGCAAGGATAATTATCCTGATATAGATGTTTTGCTTGATAGACTAAAAAATATCTCAGCGCAGGTTTATTATATTGAAAGTACATCGTTAGCCACCCAGGCAGGCAATCCAGTTATGCAAAATATAGTTATGATTGGCGCCCTGGCAGGATTTGGTTATTTATGTATCCCAAAGGAAACGTTTGAACGTATTATCAGCCAGGTAGTTCCGGAAAAGGTTCTTGAACAAAATCAAATAGCATTTCATATGGGTTATAATGCGGCACAGGAATTAATTAATGCGTTTTGATTGGAATTGCAAAATATTATTTTTATTAATATATACCTATTATTATTGTGCCAATCGAAATAAATGTAAAAATATATTTTAGCTGGTAAACATGAAATAGTGTGAAGGAATAGATATATATCAAATAATAACGCGCTATAATCGTTTCTAACGCGTTTTAAATTATGAACCAAGTAGATTGCCTATGGAATTGAGAAACAATGTATAAGAAGCCTTCATACGTACTAGAATCAAAGACCCATAAATACGCCATTTTTTGCCTCATTTAATGCGCTGTTTATGTTCCGATAATAGATATTATGTAAACCCGCCCTTAGAATAGTATCCCCAGGAACTCGATCCTCTTCCAGTTGGGCGGTGTGCTGTTTTTCTTTTCATTTGATTCTTATGGGACATATCTGACTCATTTGTGACCTTAATGACACATCTCGTGCCGCCCGTACTTTTAAAACATTAAAAATCCTATCTTTGCGGGTGTCACATAATATCTGTATATCTCTTAATTCTCCTGAGATCACAAGACGCGCTAGCATCGATTCTAACGCGTTATAATTTGTTACCTAAGGTGTTTGTACTTGTTCCATTTTATCTAAGGCGGGCTTAGTGGTATTTTTGGCACTCTCGGCGTAGGCCGAAACCACATTCGTGGTAATTCCGCTTGGAGGTATTATCGCGGCCAGCTTGGCAGAAGCTACATTCGGAATTGATACCTGGCTGCCGAAAAGCTGCTTTTTGTATATGCGATTAAAGAGATAGATTTGTGACAATATGAAGATCTTGACGTAAGGCGCAAGACTAGTTTCTGATAACGCGCGCTAGTTTACATAACGTGTGCATCTTCTGCCGGCCCGGCGCAGGGCTCCCTTCGGGCGCCCCATTGCGCGAGCCAGGCAGAAATCTGATACTAGTTGAAAAATGCGCGGCTTGTATCGTTTTGCTCCTAGAGGAGATTGCCTTATATGGTCCCCCTCCCTCTCTTCGGCAGCTTTGTGGCGCATGTTTGTGTTACAGTGGAAGCCGCCCGCCTTTTACTTTGTATTTGGTTTTTGCTTGATCTTCTCTAATATCTTCTCTGGCAGATATCTGTCTTCGGTCATGGCCTCTTTGTATGATTTATCTCTATAGTATAAATTAGGATGCGACTCCGCAATCCCTTAAATCCACTATATTATTTTCTTATTTTGCGGTCAAATTATTACCATAGATCAAGTAAAGTAAAAGATTAACCTTTGATAACTATATTCGTAAAAAATGATATTATAACCATTAATATTTGAATCAAACCATGAGCAGCGCTTACTGAATATTTCACGCCACAAAGGACACCTGTACGCTTCTTAAAACCACCTGTTTTTTGCAAGTGAAAATTCCT
>DHGV01000109.1 GCA_002402945.1 Pelotomaculum sp. UBA4789 | reverse complement strand
CATGAAACCGGCATATCCAGGGACGAACTGCTGTCGATCGCCTATTCAGTGGAACTAAACTCGGAGCACCCCATCTCTAAAGCGATCGTGGCGGAAGGAAAGAAATTAAACCTGCAGCGCAGGGAGGTGACGGGCTTTCAGAACCTGACCGGGATCGGGCTAAAAGCGGTTGTTGACGGCAGAGAGGTTTTGGTTGTAGGCCCGGGCTATTTAAGATCTGAAAAAATTGCCTTTGATGAGCTGAGTTATGAAAGACTCGCCGGGGAAGGCAAGACTGTAGTTTTTGTTTTGGCAGGGAATAAACTGCTGGGCTACATTGCTTTATCAGATATAGTAAGAGATACAGCCAGGCAGGCCGTTGAAGCTTTAAAAGCGATGCAGGTGGAATCTATCATGTTAACAGGAGATAATATGAGGGCCGCTGCATATGTCGGGACCAGACTCAACATAACCAAAGTCATCGCCGAAGTGCTGCCTCAGGAAAAAGCATCTAAAATTGAAGAGCTTCAAAGAGAGGGCAAGATAATCGCCATGACCGGTGACGGGGTTAATGATGCGCCGGCGCTGGCCAAGGCCGAACTGGGCATCGCGATCGGCGCCGGCACAGATGTGGCCATCGAAACGGCCGATGTGATCCTTGTCAGGAGCAATCCGCTGGATGTAGTAAATATCTTAAAGCTTTCAAAGGCAACATACAAAAAAATGATCCAGAACCTGATCTGGGCCACCGGATATAATGTGGTCGCGCTACCGTTGGCAGCAGGTGTTTTATACAACCAGGGCATTGCCATAAGCCCTGCCATGGGGGCTGTATTGATGTCCTTAAGCACCATCATCGTGTCGATCAATGCTAGGCTTCTGAAAATTGACTGACCATAATTGTATGGAATAGGGTATAATTAAGTTTAATAACTGATTGGAGGTAGCTGACATGGGAGATAAAAGTCCTAGAAATAAGGAAAAAAAGAAGAAGAAGGCTGAAAAAAAGGTTGATAAAATTATTATTGCTCCAATATCTTCTTTAACAGATCCAGCAAAAAAGCCTAAATAATTATCTGATTGAGAATCTCTGTTGAAGGAACCGCTGCATCTGCTGTAATGAAGGCAGGTGCTTTTGTTTGGGTGTTGAAAATCTATAAGGGTAGCATAAGTATAAGGAGAGATAAGAATGAGCGATGAGTGCAAGCAAGGCTGCGGCGCCTGCGGCGATGAATATGCTGACAGAAAGGAAACGCCGCATGATTTTCTCGCCAAGCCGCATGAAGGCAGCAATATCAAAAAAGTAATTGCCATTGTCAGCGGCAAGGGTGGAGTCGGCAAGTCTCTGGTAACCTCATTGCTGGCTGTGACAATGAAGAGAAGGGGCTATAATACGGCCATCCTTGATGCTGATATAACTGGCCCATCCATACCCAAGGCCTTTGGGATCACAGAAAAAGCGTCGGGGAATGAACTGGGGCTGCTTCCCACCAAGAGCAAGACCGGCATCGGTATCATGTCGATTAACCTGCTGCTGGCAGATGATACAGACCCGGTTGTCTGGAGGGGTCCGATCATCGGCAATACGGTCAAGCAGTTCTGGACGGAGGTGATCTGGGGCGACGTGGATTATATGTTCATTGATATGCCGCCCGGTACGGGGGACGTGTCTCTCACCGTGTTTCAGTCCATCCCCGTGGACGGGATAATAATTGTGACTTCTCCCCAGGAGCTGGTTTCGATGATCGTGTCCAAGGCGGTCAAGATGGCTAAAATGATGGATATTCCAATCATTGGCATAGTCGAAAACATGTCAAGCTTCAAATGCCCGAGCTGTGATCGGGCCTGCGCGGTGTTCGGCGACAGCAATATTGAGGAAATCGCCTTGACCCACGACATCGATGTCCTGGCCAGGCTTCCCATTGACCCGAAAATTGCGGCCGCCTGCGACAGGGGCCTGATTGAACTGTTTGAAGGCGACTTGATGGATAACGTAGCCGACATCCTGGAGATGCCAAAGGTATCAGAAGGACGAGGTTGTTAAAAAAATTCCCGGCATTATGATTAAGCATTAAAGGAAGCCAGCCCATCGTTCAAAAGCGATGGGCTTTTTGGAAGCTCCCATCCGCCTATAATCGACATATCATAAATAAATATATCTTATGTATAATTAGAATATATAAATATTTCTGATAGCATAGATTGAATCAGAATATAATGTATATTATAATAAAAATCAAAGAAGATTATTGGAGGGTAGTCATGAAAAAGGATAAGACTCTCACTATCCAATCGCTGCGCAAGGATGAAAAGCTTCAAGCAAAAGTACAATGCGCCTGAAAAGCACCCAAATAGGCAGCGGTCGCTGCCATAAAGCGTAACCGGGTGCAGCAATATCTTGGGAGCTCATTAAAAGAAGGCGATGGTAAATACTGTTGCCTTATTTGATCTGTCCGGGAGGTGATACTCATTTTTACGAACAGGGAAAAAGATGTATTGTGGCAGTACAAAGCCTGGCAGGACCATATCATCAACCTGGATCTGAGCCGGAGATATTTCGCGCTGCCGCATGAAGCCGTTGTGGAGGAAATAAATGATCTCGGCCTGCTCCGGGCTGGTGACCAGGAAATAACTGTCGATACTTCAATCCTGCCGCTGGTCCGGAAACTTTCAGAGTGGACAAGCCTGGAAGAATTGCAGGCCGGTGAGTTTGACCGGGAGGATGCGGCAGCAGTACTTCGCCACCTGGCTTTTATAGGCATGCTGCGCTTTAGGGATATGAAAAACCAGGGTGCAGCTGCGGGAATGAGTTGGCCTCTGCCGCTCAAGCTTCTGAATTTGCAGTGGCATATTACTGCTGCCTGTGACCAGCGTTGCCGGCACTGTTATATGTTTGACAGCCCCGGTTACAAGTCTGAGCTTGAATCGCAGCTGACATTTGATGAATGCCAGGCCATTATCAATGATTACGAATCAACCCTTGCCAGGTGGCGCATTCGCGGTGAGATCACGCTTTCCGGGGGAGATCCCCTGCTGCGCCCCCGCTTTTTTGACCTTTTGGCAGCCATTACCCTGGCTGACCGAGGCGGCCATATAGATGTCGATATCCTGGGCAATCCCTACCACGTGGATCCCAATACAGCAGCACGCATGAAAGAACATGGTGTTGATTTCTACCAGCTGAGCCTTGATGGTTTGCGCCAGACCCATGACGCGCTGCGCCGCCCGGGTTCCTTTGATGACAGCCTGCGGGCGCTGCGGGTACTGTCTGGGGCAGGCATTGCAACGGGCGTGATGTTTACGTTGGGCCGCCATAATGCAAGGGAGTTGGTTGAGGTCATGAAGCTGGCGGGTGAATTGGGGGTCAGCAGCTTTGCTTTTGACCAGCTGGTGCCTGCCGGTAAGGGTATTGATATGCAGGCGCAGATGTTAACTCCCCCGGAACTGCGGCAAATAATCGATGAGGCCCATCATTTTATCACCAAATCAAATCAGAACGGTATCTACCAGACGGATTACGCCATTAAACCACACCTGTACACACTGTACCTGGCTGAGGAAGGGCTGCTTGAGCCGCCTGCCCTGGACAAAAAAAGCAATTTCGGTGGTTGTGGCATTGGACGTGGTGGTTTCGCCATTCTGGCGGACGGGACCGTTTACCCCTGCCGCCGGCTTGGCCTGGAACTGGGTCATATGCCACGGCAGACATTCACGGAGATTTTTATTGAGTCTCACTTCCTCAATGATTTGCGCCGGGTGGACCGCTTCAAAGTATGTTCCGGCTGTGAACTGAGACAGCTTTGCCGCGGTTGTCCAGCCCAGTCTTACGCTCTAAGCGGTGACTTTTTCGGAAAACCGGCAGGTTGCTGGAAAAGCTGATATCCAATTGCTTCAAATGTGGGGGAAAGCTGTCAGGGGCTGCCGTGGTGTCAGTTAACCGGGTTTACTGACACTGCTTCCAGCGCCAAAAGCTGTGACTTGATTTCCAGACCGCCCCCGTAGCCGGTCAGCTTTCCGCCGGCCCCGATCACCCGGTGGCAGGGGATGAAAATCGGAATGGGGTTGCGGTTACAGGCGTGCCCCACTGCCCTGGCCGCTTTTTTATTGCCCGTGTTCTGCGCTATTTCCTGGTAGCTCCGGGTTTCACCATAGGGGATTCTGCACAGGCTTTCCCAAATGCGCAGCATAAATTCTGTACCGGCGGGAGCAAGAGGCAGTTTGAAAACCTTCAATTTCCCTGCCAGGTAGTCCTGCAGCTGCCTGCCGGCTTCTTTTAACACGTCAGTTTCTACAATGATACTGTGCCGGTGTATTTGTTCACCATGAAAATAAAGATTGGTAACTTTGCCCCCGGTTTCTGCTATACCGATTTCCCCGATGCTGGTCTGGTAGAAGAAAATATTATGCACAGGCTATAGCCCTCCTAATATCAAGGGATTGAACTAGGTATTACTTTGGTGGCAAGAGAACGTTTCCTTGCTTTTTCATATTTATATCAAAAACGTGTCAGGAGACTGTCCCCCTGACACGTCTATTTGCGCAGCAGGGAGCCGAGGATGCCCCGCACCAGTTCCCTGGCAACCTGGCGGCCGGCGCTGCCGGCAGCCGTTTTGGACAATTTTTCGATCATCGTGTCCGGTTTTCGGCCGGGTTTACCTTGGTGCGGCTGCTCTTCATGCTCTACCCGCGTGTTGCGTTCTTCAGCTGCTGCTTTTTCTTCTTCCTTCTCCCGGAGCGCTTTGGCTTGTAAAAGCTCATAAGCTGATTCGCGGTCGACGGTTTTTTCGTAGCGGTCCTTCATTTCAGATCGTGCGATAACCTCATTTCTCCGTTCCGGCGAAACCGGCCCAATCTTGCTGCGCGGCGGGACGACAAAAGCCTTTTCCACGACAGACGGGCGTCCTTTTTCATCTAAAAACGAGATGAGGGCTTCACCGACGCCCAGCTCGGTGATTACCTGCTCGACTGTGTATTTGGGATTCTGGCGAAAGGTTTCGGCAGCGGCCTTGATCGCTTTCTGGTCTTTGGGTGTATATGCCCGCAGGGCGTGCTGCACCCGGTTGCCCAGCTGGCCCAGAACGCTGTCCGGGATGTCCACCGGATTTTGGGTGATAAAATAGACACCGACACCCTTGGATCGGATCAGGCGGACTACCTGCTCGACTCGCTCCAGCATGACCTTCGGAGCATCGTTGAACAGCAGGTGGGCCTCGTCGAAGAAGAACACCAATTTCGGCTTATCCAGATCTCCGACTTCCGGCAGCTCTTCGAACAGCTCTGAGAGGAGCCACAGCAGGAAGGTGGAGTAGAGAGCAGGCGACTGGAACAGCTTGTCGCAGGCCAGGATGTTTATATAACCCAGGCCGTTCTCGTCAGTTTTCATGCAGTCTTTGATGTCCAGGGCCGGTTCGCCGAAAAACAGGGCCCCGCCCTGATCCTCGATGACCAGCAGGGCGCGTTGGATGGCGCCGACGGACTGCTTCGAAATTGTACCGTACTCAACTGTATATTTCGCGGCATTCTCAGCGGCATAAACCAGCAGCGATTTCAGGTCTTTCAGGTCCAGCAGCAGCAAGCCCTGGTCATCGGCAATGCGGAAAACCAGGTTGAGCACGCCGCTCTGGATCTCATTGAGGTTCAGCAGCCGGGAAAGAAGGAGCGGTCCCATTTCTGAGACGGTAGTGCGTACCGGACAGCCCTGCTCTCCGAAGACATCCCAGAACTGTATGGGAAAAGGCTGGTAGCTGAAATCCTTGATATCCAGCAATTTGACCCGTTCGTCGATTTTGGCGTTTCCGCCGCCCGGCTCGCAGAGGCCGGAAAGGTCGCCCTTGATATCGGATAGGAAAACAGGGGCGCCGATGGAACTGAAAGACTCCGCCATACCCTGAAGGGTAATAGTCTTGCCTGTGCCGGTGGCGCCGGTGATCAGGCCGTGGCGGTTGGCCATTTTGGGCAGCAGGTAGAGTTCATTCTCCCCCTTGGCTATGAGTAGTTTGTCATCAGGCATGAAATCACTCCCCGTTCATAATTAATTTATTATAACATAAGGCACGCGCGGGACGAGGATGTAAACAACATATTTTGTTTTGATCCATGGCCTGGAATTTTGATATATTTTTAAACATGTTGGAATAATTAATCTGCCGATCAAAGACAGCGGCACGAAGGTTTGCTTTGCTGATTTCAAGAAGGGATTTAAGTTTAAGACCAGAATGTTTTACTTAAAAATATTTTTGGAGGGGTTACTGTGTTTGCAGGCAATGTCAAAAATTTAGATGAAATAAAAGTAACCGTACCGGGGGCGGTAAACGCTTTTAAAAAAACCCTGATCGGCCCGCGGGAGGGTTGGGAAGGCTGGGTCATGCGCCTTTTCACCCTGAAAGACAGGGGGTGCTCGCCCCGCCACGCTCATCCCTGGCCCCATATCAATTACATTTTGCGCGGCCGGGGGGCGCTGTATGCCGGCGGGAAAGAGACCTTGCTGGAGGAGGGCTCCATAGCATATGTACCGTCCGAAATCGAGCACCAGTTTGTCAGCGCATCTGATGAGGACTTTGCCTTCATCTGCATCGTTCCGGAAGCAGGTGACAAGTAAGGCTGTTAGTAATAAATTATAGTATCTATGACCCAGCCGTGCCTGATCGCAGCCGGGTTTTTAAATTTTTCTATGTAAACATAGGAAATTGCATGTATAAATGGTAGTATTATTGTAAACACAGTATGTGATGCATGAACTTTAAAGGAGGGATAACACTTGTCCATATTCAGAAACATAAGGTTGTATCCTTTGGTCCTGGTATTGGCGGTATTGATAACCTTTTCCGGGGGCGCAGCCTTAAAAGCGGAAGGCAGCAGTTTTTCGGACATTGCAGCAGCAGAGTGGGCCCATCAGGCCATATCTGAAATGACAGCCAGTGATGTATTATATGGCTATCCGGGCGGTGATTTCAAGCCGTACAACAATGTGACCAAGCTGGAAGCAGTGGCTATGCTGGTGCGGGTGCTCGGGTTGGAAGAACAGGCCCTGGCACTGGAAGAGGCCGGTGTGGACTATGCTTTGCCTCAGGATCTTTACTGGGGCAGCGGATATCTGATTAAGGCGGTCCAGCTGGGCATGCTGGATGAGGACTACTTGTACCTGCTTCAGCCGAATGAACCGGCGACCAGGACTGAAGTGGCCATGCTGGTTTTCCATGCCCTCGGATTCAGCCCGGACAGCGGCGCCCTGGAGTTTGATGACGCGGACCAGATACCGGGGGAATACCGGGACGGAGTGGCCGCGGTGGTCAGAAAAAATTTGATCAAAGGCCTCCCGGGTAATCTTTTCAAGCCCAACGATAATATCAACCGGGCCCAGATGGCTGTCCTGATGTCACGTATCGTGGCTTATGAATTCGCCGATCCCATACCAGGCCGGCGGGCAGAGGGTATGATATCAGATATCAACCTGGACAGCGGGATAATAACAATCAGTTCTGCCGGCAGCATGTTTTACGCTGCCGACTGTGAGGTATTTCTTGGCGGGATCAGCATTTCTCCGGATAAGCTTCAGGTTGGTGACGAAGTTAAGCTGATCTGGGACGAGAACCAGCACGTTGTTTTCATTAATGCCCTGCGGCCGGGTGAAGAACTTAGCTACAGCGGTAAGGTAAGTTTTCTCCAGACGATCAACGATGAATACTGGCTGGGCATCATCCGCGAGGATGGACAGGAGTTTACCCGTCTTGTGGCAGAAGGGGTTACAGTGAATAATGCGGGCCGCCAGTTAAATATTACTACGCTGAACGTGGGTGACAATATAGAAATTCTGGTTTCAGACAATAAAATTATTGAAATCAAGTTCATCGGGATTTCCGGCAATCTCGAAGGGGAGATCAAGTCCCTGGATACCATCGGGGTCTTCAGCATCACCATCCGCGACGATGGCGGAAATATTATAGATTACGCGGTGAGCGAATATGTGAAAGTGGAGCGCAAAGGTGACCGCATCGATTTTGACGACCTGGATGTGGGAGATCAGGTCAAGCTGGAGCTGAACAGCACCGGCTGGGTTGAACAGATCGAGGTCCTTGGCACGGATCAACTGGAAGGTGAAATCAGGGATCTGGATATCGTTGGGAACTATGGTATCACCATACGTGACGATGACGGTGACACCACGGAATATGATGTGAGCGATGATGTGAACGTGAGGCGCGACGGTGACCGCATCGATTTTGAAGACCTGGATGAAGGTGATCAGGTCAGGCTGGAGTTGGATAATGACGATGTCGTTGAATATATTGCAGTAATAGAGACTGACCGGGTGGAAGGCGATATCATGGACCTGGATACCATCGGGGACCTGGGTATTTCCATTCGTGACGATGATGGTGAGATCACGGAATATGAAGTGCTCAGCGGTGTGGATGTGGAGCGTGACGACGACAGCATCGACTTTGACGAACTGGAGCTCGGCGAGAGGGTCAGCCTGGAACTGGACAGCAGGGATCGCGTTGAATCTATCGAAGTGGCAGCTGCCGATTACAATATTATCGAAGGAACAGTTAGTGAACTGGTGAACGACGGCCCACCGCTGATCAGGATAACGAGGAGCATCGGCACCAGCGTGCAGTATTATGTGGACAGCGATGCCGATTTTTACATTGGCGACGAGAGCATCACCCTGGACGACATCATTATCGGCTCCGAAGTTAGGGTGCGGGTGGCTGAAGACAATGAGGTCGACAGGATTGAAGTCACCAATGATAAGGACATCACCCTTGAGGGCGCCGTAGTCTATGTGAATGTAAGCTATGAGAGGATCAGGATAGAACAGGTAAGCGGCAATATTTTCACATACTACTTCACTGGCGATCCGGAACTGGAATATGAGAATGGCGAGAGCATCAACCTGGAAGACATAGATGAGGATGCAGAGGTCCAAATCGAGCTGACGGACGGTGAGGTCAGCAGGCTGAAAGTGTTGGAATAAGTTTATCCCTGAAGGGGAATGGCGCCCGCTTGGATTATAAATACGAATGCTTAAAAAAAATATTGTCCGGCTACGACAGTATGCTGGTGGCTTTCTCAGGCGGGGCTGACAGTACTCTTCTCCTGCGGGCTGCGGTGGACGAGCTTGGTGATTATGTGCTGGCTGCTACCGTCGCCGGTGAAATCCACCCGCCGGGTGAAGCAGAGGAGGCCGCTGCATTGGCAGGCAGCCTGGGTGTGGAGCACCTGGTTATCGAAATCAACGATCTGGAAAAGCCAGCCTTCTTCAGCAACCCGCCTGACCGCTGCTATCATTGTAAGAAAAATTTATATGGAACGCTCCTGGATCAGGCACTGAGGCGCGGGATCATTGTTGTGGCTGACGGCGCCAATGCGGACGATGCGCATGACTACCGTCCCGGTACGCGCGCCGGGCAGGAGATGGGTGTTGTCAGCCCGCTGAAAGAAGCCGGTTTTACAAAAGATGAAATTCGGGCAATGTCAAGAAAATTAGGTTTGCCCACGGCGGACAAGCCGGCCAGCCCCTGCCTGGCTACGCGTTTTCCTTATGGGATGAGAATCACCCGGGAAGCTTTGCAACAGGTGGCAGCCGCAGAGGCAATAATCAGGGAAATAGGTATCCCGGTGGTCAGAGTCAGGCACCACGGTGACTTGGCCAGGATCGAGGTGCCCGGCGAGTACTTCCATGTGATAATGGGCAGGGCAGCGGAGGTTGAAAGGGAGCTGAAGGCTGTCGGCTTTGTTTACACGGCGCTGGATCTGCGCGGTTACCGCTCAGGCAGCATGGACGAATAAACACCATTACATTAAGAGGGGCTCTGAAATTAAATGTTTCAACTGGAAAACACAACTAAAACTGACAGCCGGAAATTTCTCACGCTGATTGCCCTGGCCGGGGCTGCGGCCTCAGCCAATGGAGCAGGGAATTACCTGTCTTACGCAGGTATAATATATTACGCAATCTGCGCGATGGCGATATTGTTTAACTACCGCAGGGCCGCAACATTGCTCTGGGCTGCGGTAGGCGCGCATGCTGTGCTGGTCGGGTACTCCCTTTGGAGCTGGCAGACAGCTCAGATTGTACCGTGTATTTACTGTTTTGGCGCGGCAGGCTTCGCTCTGCTGGCCGCAACAATATACACCAGGCTGGCGGCGGCTGTTTTGCCATTACTGCTGATTGCCGGCGCCTGGTACGCCTGGCCATCAATATTTGCCGACAAAGGACAGCTTGGTGTTACCCAGCAGCCGGGCATTGAAGCACAGTATCAAACTCCTGTTCAGCAGAATAATAATCAGCCAGCAGCTGTCAACCCTGATGCTGCCGCAGACACCGGCACAAAAGCTCCAACGGCTCAAAACGGAGGGGATTCCAAGCTGATCGAAACGCAGCAGGAACAAACTGTGGCCACAAGCCCGGCAGCCACAATTCCTGACATCCCGCAGGGGAATACCCCTGATCCCAGTGTTTCAGGTCCTGTTACGCCGGAAGTCAAGCCGGACAGCGGTGCGGCTGAGAAACCGGCGGAACCGGTCAAGCCAGGGTCCAGCTGAGGCAAACCATGCCCGTAAACTTCCGTTGGAAGTTAGTTAAGAACATGATTATGGGGTCATACCCCACATGAATTATTACATTTTAATTTACCGAAAGTCTAAAATCTGCAGGTGCAGGTTTTTTTACGTAGATTTTATTGACAAAAAAGCAGAATGTTTTATAATAACATTCAAACAATCATATGAACGTTGAATTGATTTCAGCTCTGATATGAGTAAGAAACTGAAGGAGCTTTTAATATGTTAAACGACAGTGCCGGCAACCTTATACTTTTCCGGTTGAAAGGGCTTACCTGAGCTGACTGCGCCGCCCGGTTGGAGCGGGATATTGCAGAGCTGCGGGGCGTGGAAAAAGCCGAAATGAATTTTGCCGCCGCAAAGCTGAAAGTGCGGGGAACGTTTGAACCTGAAAGGATTATTGAAACAGCAAAAAAACACGGTGTGCAGGCTGAGATTGATGGCGTACCGGAGGCAAAGGTATATCTGCTGTCCGGATTAACCTGTGCGGACTGTGCGGCAAAGCTGGAAAAACACGTAGCCATGCTGCCGGGAGCTGTTTCGGCAAAACTCAATTTTGGAGCGGCAAAATTAACTGTTACTGGGGATGTCGCAGCTCACCTTGTTATTGAAGAAGCCCGTAAAGAAGGTGTCACAGCAGCTGTTGAGGGTGTTCCCGTGCTGCAGAAAACAGCTTCTCCGGCAAGAAACCAGCTGGTGATAATCAGCTCGCTGGCAGGCTCCATCCTGATAATCGGCTGGTCTGTTGATGTTTTTTTTAACCAACCGGGCGCCGCAACCTGGCTTTACTTGATCGCGATAATAACCGGCGGCTTTGCCACCGCACGCAAGGCTTATTTTTCTTTACGGCGTTTAAGTTTCGATATGAACGTACTGATGACCGCTGCTGTTACCGGCGCCGCCCTGATTGGAGAATGGCGGGAAGGAGCGGTAGTCGCTTTTTTATATTCGGTGAGCGGCGCACTCGAGTCTTACACTTTTGACAAGGCCCGGCAATCCATCCGTTCGCTGATGGAGATCGCGCCGAAGACTGCCATCGTTCGCAGGGACAACCTGGAAATGGAACTGCCTGTTGAGAAAATCCAACCGGGCGATATTCTCCTGGTCAAACCCGGTGAAAAAATCGCCATGGACGGGCTGGTTATAGCAGGATACTCGGCGGTAAACCAGGCAGCCATTACCGGCGAGTCCATACCGGTGGATAAAGCAGCCGGTGACGGAGTCTTTGCCGGCACGCTCAACCTGCAGGGGGCTCTGGAAGTTGAAGTGACCAGGTTGGTCAGTGACACCGCCATTGCTAAAATTATCGATATGGTTGAGGAAGCACAGGCCCGGCGGGCCCCTTCCCAGACCTTTGTCGAAAAATTTGCCGCTATCTACACACCGGTGGTGATAACAATGGCGGTGGGCATTGCCACACTGCCACCGCTCTTTTTAGGGCTGGAATGGAACGACTGGATATACCGGGGACTGGCGCTGCTGGTGGTGGCCTGCCCCTGCGCCCTTGTTGTTTCCACCCCGGTAGCCATCGTGTCCGCTATTGGGAATGCGGCAAAAAACGGTGTTTTGATTAAAGGAGGCGCTTACCTGGAGGAAACCGGCGCATTGTCAGTAGTGGCCTTTGATAAAACCGGCACGCTGACCAAAGGCGCCCCTGAAGTGACTGATATCATCATAACCGGGGCGGATACAAGCGAGCAGGAACTTCTCATGATTGCTGCGAGCGTCGAAAAACTATCGGAGCACCCGCTTGCCGGCGCCGTAGTACAAAGAGCCCGGAGCAGCGGTATTGAGCCCGCTCCGGTTACCGACTTTGAAGCAATAATCGGCAGGGGGGCCCGGGCGAAACTGAAGGGGGAAGAGGTCGTTGTTGGCAGCCCAAAATTGTTTCAGGATAGTAAAATTAACATAGCAGCCTGGGAAGAAATGATGAATAAATTCTGGTCTGAAGGGAAAACAGTGATGCTGGTTGCAATAAGCGGGAAGATCACCGGTATCCTGGCAGTTGCTGATACAGTCAGGGAAGCCAGCAGATGTACAGTTGACGCTTTGCGTGCGTCAGGCATCAGGACAATCATGCTCACTGGAGATAATGAGCTTGCAGCAGGGGCAATAGCCAGGCAGGCTGGTGTAGATGAATATATGGCCGGGCTGCTGCCCGAGGATAAGGTAACAGCTGTAAAAGTACTGCTCACAAGGTACGGAAAGGTGGCCATGGTCGGTGACGGGGTCAACGACGCCCCCGCGCTGGCAACTGCCACCGTGGGGATTGCCATGGGAGGCGCCGGTACTGACACCGCTCTGGAGACCGCGGATATTGTCCTGATGGCAGATGATCTTTCCAAGCTGCCTTACGCTATCTATCTCAGCAGGGCTTCACTGGCAGTAATCAAGCAGAATATCGCCTTCTCTCTGGTGATAAAACTGGCTGCGGTGGCGCTGGTTTTTCCGGGCTGGCTGACCCTGTGGCTGGCAATTCTTGCCGATATGGGGACATCCGTGATTGTAACCTTAAACGGGATCAGGCTGATGCGGGTCAAACCTTCAAAACAGGTAGGCGGGGAGGGATAATTTTGTCTGCAGGCAAGTTAAGAGACTGCTGTGAAGAATTTTGCTTTGACCGGGAAAAGGTGGCCAGGTTAAAAGGCGAGGTGGCAGTGACTGGAGGGATGTCCCGCTTGTTTAAAGCCCTGGCCGATGATACCAGGGTAAAAATAGTCTACTCTCTTTCCAGGGAGGAACTTTGCGTGTGTGACGTCGCTTGTATTCTGGGCGCCAATGTCGCTACCGCCTCCCATCATTTAAGGCTGCTGCGGAATATGGGCCTGGCCAGGCAGCGCAAGGAAGGCAAGTTCGTGTATTACTCGCTGGGAGATAAAAATTTGGGCACGATAATCGACAGCGCTTTAAAGTATTTAGAAGAGGGGAAAAAGTAATCTTATCTTTTAAATTAAAGATTCGATATAATAGTGTTATTATTAATTAAAATGATTTTTATTGCGATCGGGGGGGTAGTAAATGGATGAAGAGATGTTCAGGATGCTGCTGTTTTCGGAGCGGGATGGCGCTGGCGAAGAGGAGTTAATTAAGCTTGGCTACCTGATCAGGAGCAACGACACTGTTTTCCGGACAAATAAAATGGATAAAGAGCTGAGAGAGTTTATTGATGCAAAAAAGGAAGCTTTATACGAGGCTGTCAAAGAATCAGGCAGTGCCCGTGACATTAAAAAAACAATGGAGATAGCGGGAATCCGGGATTTCTTAACCTTCAGTGTGGCAGCCGACGAGCTGGTCAATGAAGGAAGACTGATCAAAGACAAAGAAGATATTTGTATTACCCGGTAATTTGTAAAAACAGAGTATGGGTGGTTGGAAAAATGAAACAGTTTGCCGTCATCGGCCTCGGGCGTTTTGGGACCAGCCTGGCCATGACCTTGACGAGGATGGGCTATGACGTTCTGGCGGTTGATACAAACGAAGAAAAAATAAACAGTATCATGGATAAAGTTACCCATGCGGTCCAGGTGGACGCAATGGACGAACAGGCGCTGAAAGCGCTGGGCATCCGCAATTTCGACGTGGTGATTGTGGCTATTGGTCAGGATATCCAGACAAACATCCTGGTGACGGTGATGCTCAAGGATTTGGGAGTTAAAAATGTGGTTTCCAAGGCCATAACTGATTTGCACGGCAAGGTTCTGGAAAAAGTCGGCGCCGACAAGGTGGTCTTTCCCGAGAGAGATATGGGTGTCCGGGTGGCCCAGGCCCTAGTCTCAAAAAACATCATGGACCAGATCAGCCTGTCACCTGATTACAGCATAATTGAGCTGTTGGCCCCGGATGTGGTTGCCGGCAAAACGCTGGAGGAAGGGGCCCTGAGGGTTGAGTATGGTGTTACCGTGCTGGCCATCAGGCGCGGCGACGACGTGATCATATCCCCCGGCGCCAGGCATGTCGTTAATAAGGGAGATGTGTTAGTGGTTGTTGGCCGCAACGAGAAGTTAAAAGATCTGGAAGAGAAGTAAATTTGCGTTTGCTGGTGAGGTATTTACCGGCTGCTATCCTGCTTCTCCTTTTTTTTGAAGCGCACCGGATAACAGTTTAAGAAGCAACGCCAGCAGCAGCCCGGTGCAAAGTGTGACCAGCGTTGCGACCCAGGTGTGGAAGAGATACCAGAAGAGAAGGTAGCCGGTTGATACTACGATAGACATCAGCATCAGCGGAAAAGCTATCTTGAAGTAGTCTGCAAAACCAATGTAATAGCCTCTCTTTTCAGCCATACCGATGACCACAACGTTGGCGGAGGCGCCGATGATCGTCCCGTTGCCGCCCAGGCAGGCCCCCAGGGATAAGGACCACCAGAGGAAGTTGAGGTCGGCGATACCGCCAAGGCGCCCCATATCCTGGATCAGCGGAATCATCGCCGCCACGAAGGGGATGTTGTCCACAAAAGAGGAAGCAACAGCGGACAGCCAGAGGATCAGTATGCCTGTCGGCAGCACTTCACCGCCGGTTATTTCCAGGGACCACCTGGCGACTGCTTCAATCCCGCCAACCTCTTCCAGGGCTCCGACCACCACGAACAGCCCGATGAAGAAAAAGATTACCGGCCATTCCACAATCTGCAGGGCGTGTTCGGGGTCCTCCTTTGTGATCAGCAGCAACAGCGTGGCCCCGGACAGGGCGATCACCGATGATTCAAGGTGGACATATTGGTGCAATACGAAGCCCAGGATGGTTATGGCCAGCACGAACAGGCATTTGCGCAGCAGGACGGGATTCTTTAACTCTTCCCACTCGTTCAGCTGCATTATATTCGTCTGCAGTTCTTCTTCCGCCGACAGCTGATTCCGGTAAATGAGCTGGAGCAGCGGGATGGTCAGGACATATATCAGCACAATCACCGGGGTCAGATTGAAAACAAAGTCCATGAATCCGAGGCCGGTAGCGCTGCCGATCATGATGTTTGGCGGATCGCCGATCAAGGTAGCAGTGCCGCCAATATTGGAAGCAAGGATCTCGGCAATCAGGAACGGCAGCGGTGTGATTTTAAGCTGCCTGGCGATGGCAAAGGTAACCGGCACAATTAAAAGCACGGTAGTGACATTATCAAGGAAAGCGGACAGCACGGCCGTGACCAGGCATAGGGCGGCCATTATTTTCAGCGGCTCGCCTTTCGAGCTTTTGGCAGCCTTGATGGCCATAAACTCGAACACGCCGGTTTTTCTGGTGACGCCGACGATGATCATCATGCCGACCAGCAAGCCGATGGTGTTGAAATCAATGGCCTCGACAGCCCTGTCCGGGTTGATGATGCCGGTTAAGACCACCAGGGCGGCGCCAACCAGGGCCGCCACTGTGCGGTGGACCTTTTCAGAGACGATCACCACGTAAGTTACCAGGAAAACTATGGTGGCGATGATCACCTGGAGCTGTTCGGTCAAAAAAGTCACCCCGTTAAGCCGGATAATGTGCTTATAATATGACTTACTTTATCATAACGCTTTTGCCATAACAATATTATTTGCTTATAATATTAATTAGAGGCCGGAATGGATAGACAGCGTCAGCATGGTTATAATTTTATGATGGAGGTCTCATGAATTATGATTAATAAAATTCTTGTAGCCTATGACAGCGGCAAAAAGTCCAATAAAGCCCTGGAGATTGCAATAGAAATTGCAAAGAAATTTGATGCGGAAATTTACATCTTTACCTCCGTTAAGATGCCGGAAATAGTATCTTCGATAGCAGGTCATAATATGCTTAAGGATTTGGAAGACAAGAGTTACGATTATTTTACAAGTGAGCTGGCGGAGGCTGGTGAAAGAATCAAAAACGAAGGTGTGCAGTTTCAGACAGTGATTGTCCACGACAGCCCAGGCGCAGCAATTGTTAGTTTTGCCGAAAAAGAAAAGATAGATATGATCACCATGGGTTCCCGCAACCGGGGTGTTTTTGAAGGGCTGCTGATGGGGCTGGGGAGCGTCTCCAATTATGTGATTCAGAATGCCGGCTGCCCGGTCCTGATCACTAAGGGCTAATAATGCCTGCAATCCTTTTAAAAGCCGCTTTCCCTGATAAATTCCTCCAGTTTTTCCAGGTCCTCTTCTGTGATTTTCAAGGGCGGTTTCTGGCCTAGCAGCAGGCGCCCCTCCAGGATTCTCAGTTTGTCCTTTTCCTTTTTCAGAGCTTCATTATTTCCCTTGTTTTGGTGATAACGGATCAGCTCCAGGCACTGGCGGCGGTCAAACAGATAAGCGGAGGATTGGCCGGCCGCATTTTCCTGCTCTGCATCCCACTTTGACCGGCAGCTGTCTATAATCCCGCCTTCTTCGGCCAGGCGCGCCGCGGCCCGGCAGAGCGTATCCTCATGACCGCCGGATGCAAGCTCCCCGGCCAGAATTTTTATGGCCGCGGCAACATGAAGGCAGCCTTCCGATCCACCCTGTTTATCCAAAGCACGATTAACATTCCTTCGTTTTGCCATAACTTTTACCCCCCCCGGTAGATTTTCAGCAGTTATAAGCCTTAAGATATTTTCCGGTTTGCTTATATCTTAACACTTAATTTATTAAAAAATTTTAAAATCCTTCTGGCTAGCAGAAAAAAACCCGTTCGTTATGAACGGGTAAAATGAAAAAAATACTTGGAAGAAGGAGATAAATGGAAAACCCGGTTTCCTCCGCTAAAGAACCCGGGTTTTCCAAAGGTATAAACCTTGTGAAAAATACAAAAAAGCCCTGGCCTTTCCATGGAAGGCGGTACCATCTGACCAGGCAGGTCTCCTGACTCGTGGTTCTTTGCTGAACTCCCGCCTTCCCGGATTACCTTCTAACCCAGTGGCATCAAAGGGAGCTGCTCCCCACACACAGTGGCCTGACCGTCCGGGATTTGCACCCGGTTCCCTTTTCACCCCTTTTTTGCAGGGGGACCTGGACAGTTTCTTTTCAATTAAAATGATCCTAACACCAACAAAACAATTTGTCCACTATTTAAATAAAGGTTTTTGTAATTGGAGGTTTTTGTAATGGTTATATTTATTGATTGTCTGCCTGAAGATCGGAAGGCTGACTTTTAACAGGAATTATATCTTTCAGCATATCAACCAGCGCGGCTTTATCGTTTAGGACAACCGCGCCTTTTTCTATTAAGCTGTTATAAATTTGCGCCGCTTTGCCGCCGGTGAAATCACGCTCCCCGATTTCCTGTTCTTCTATTATTAAAACAGGAATCGACCGCTCGAGGGCGAGAGAAAGCGCCTCAAGGTTTTTTAAATTGCCCCGGCCAAAGGGAATGTTAACCAGTATGCAGACCTCGGCTTCACCAATAAGTTTTAAGTTCTCCTGGTGGCTTCGTTCGGAAATTGGCAGAAAAGGTGTTTCATCAGCCGTTTTGACACCCAAAAACCTTGCCGTTTCCCAGTCAACGTCACCTGCGTTGAGGACGCCGGCGCTGATATCATAACCGTGGCCGGCCAGCAGCCCGAGGATAGCTGCGCCTGCTCCGCCGCCGCAGACAACGTGAACCCTGCCTTTCTGTAAACCAGGCTGTGAGTCTTGTGAAAGGAGAACAACAGAGGGCCGTCCGGTTACAGGGTGTTTTCTGACTAAAACATTGGCGCCATATACTTCTTTTATGTTTTCCATGGTCAGCGCTTCATCAGGTTCGCCTATGGTGAATATACTGCCGTTGTTCATTAAAATAAGACTATCGCAGTACTGGGAGGCCAAATTCAAATCGTGGAATACCGAGATTATCGTCAGGTTATTTTCACGGTTCAGGCGCCTTAACAGGCTGAGGATTTCAATTTGGTGGTTGATATCCAGGTGTGATGTTGGCTCGTCAAGTAAAATTATCCTTGGTTCCTGGGCCAGGGCCTTGGCGATAATCACCCTTTGTCTTTCCCCGCCGCTGATAGCTGTGATCGGCCGGTCTGCCAGGTGGTAAGTGTTTGTCAATTCCATAGCCAGCCTGGCCACGGCAAAATCTTTTTCCCCCTCGTTCTGTAAAAGGCCCAGGTGGGGGGAGCGGCCCATGATCACCACGTCTTTGACTGTAAATGAAAAATTTACCGCGGTCTCCTGGGGGACGACAGCCACTTTTTTAGCCACATCCCTTATATCCAGACTGTAAAGGTCCTCCTTGTCCAAGAGGACTGCCCCTTTAACGGGTTTCAGTACCCGGCTTAAAGATTTCAACAGGGTAGATTTGCCTGAACCGTTGGGGCCGATAATGCCGGTAAAGCTGCCTCTTTCTATTGCAAAGGTCAGCCCATTCAGCACCTTGACCGCACCGTAAGAACATTCTATATTATCAATTTTAAAAATCACAGCCACAATCCTAACCTCCAAAATTAAAAAACGGATGCTTCTATCCCGGAAATATGCTTCAAGTTAAAAGCCTGGGTTATTCTTTTTTCTCAACAGGTATATGAAAAATGGGCCTCCGCAAAGGGCCGTGATGATGCCTACCGGTATCTCCTCGGGAGCCGCGGCAGTACGGGCCAGGGCATCCGCAACAATCAGGAAAATGGCGCCGGTGAGTGCCGAGGCGGGGAGAAGTACCCGGTGGTCTGGACCGACCACCAGGCGTACGGCATGCGGTACAATCAAGCCGACAAATGCAATGACGCCGCTGACCGAAACGGCGGAAGCTGTAGTTAATGTAGCTGCTACCAGCAGGATTTTTTTCATCCTTTCCACGTCTATTCCAAGATGCTGTGCTGGTTCTTCACCCAGCAGGATTATATTCAGCTTGCGGGCATAGAGGCGCATCAGGGAATAACCTACAATGAAGTATGGCAGCAGTACCTTTACATGATTCCAACTGCGGCCGGAAAATCCGCCAATCATCCAGAATAGTATCTGGTGTACATTTTGTCCGCTGGTGATCATGATGTACGAGGTTATGGCTGAAAGAAACAGTCCTACCGCTATCCCGGCCAGGAGCAAAGTCGACATCTGGACCCGGTTTCCCACCCTGGCCAGGTTGTATACAACGATGGATGTACCCAAGCCGCCGCCGAAGGCAATCAAGGGTACCGCGTAAATACCCAGCGCCTGTAAGCCTATGCCGGACATCATGGCGGCCGTCGCTCCGAGGGCGGCGCCCTGTGATATGCCCAGGATATAAGGGTCTGCCATTGGGTTAACAAACAGGCCCTGGAGCACAACGCCGGAAGCGGCCAGGCCGGCGCCGACCAGTGCTGCCAGAATGACCCGCGCCAGCCTCATCTGGAAGACGATAGTCTCATAATTTTCAGGCCAGTCACCGCGTGGGATCAGGCTGCCAAGCCACGGTATGCGACGCAGCAGCATGGTCAGAACGTCGGTAAAACCGATGCCCGCCGGACCGATCGTGGTGCATATTATTACAGTCAGCCCCAGCAAGGCCAGCAGTAATAAGATTAAAAATTGCCGCTGCCAAACCCGGTCATTTTGATTCAACTACTTGTCCCCCAAAAAAGATATATAAACAAGTGATTATGTCATACGGAAAATGTCATCCTGAGATGCAGCGAAGGATCTTACCCCAAGATTCTTCACTATCGCTAAAGAATGACAATAAAAAAATAATTTTTAATCTCCTGATGGTGCTGTATCAGAAGCAGTCAGGTCTATTTGATCAGATCGGGGTGGAACATCTTCGCCATAAACTCAAAACCTTCTACTACACGCGGGCCGGTGCGGACCACAGTGTTCTCGTCACTGACCAGCCCAATGCGGTTATTTCTGATCGCAGACACCTGTTCCCAGCCTTGGCGTGATTTAAAATCCTCCACTGTTTGCGCCGATGAGCCGTGGTGGCATAAAATAGCAACCTCTGGATCCCGGGTCAACACCATTTCAGGGCTTAAATTTACCCAGTCCTGATCCACGTCGCCGGCGATGTTTTTGCCCCCGGCCAGGGTTATAAGGCTGTTCACGAAGCTTTCTGAGCCGCCCGTGGTGAGGGGGTCGGGCCAGATTTCAAAGTAGACAGCGGGCTTTTGATCATCAGGCAGGCCGCCCACCTTGGTTGTGATGTTGTCGATGCGCTTCTGCATATCAGCTGTCAGGTTGTCTGCTGCTGCAGACGCCCCGGTAACCTTACCAATCAGTTTGATATTTTCCAGCACCTGCGGCAGATCCAGTGACTCGATTACAACCACCGTCAGTCCCGCATTCTCCAGCTGGGGCACGTAACTCTCATTGATTTTTGTCGCCAGCACCAGGTCCGGCCTGGCTGTTACTACCAGTTCTGCGCTCGGGGTGGAAAAGCCGCCTATTTTTGGTTTTTCCTTGGCCTCGGCCGGGTAGTTACAGTAATTAGTCACGCCCACCACTTTGTCACCCAACCCCAGGGCAAAGAGGGATTCTGTTATCGCCGGCGCCAGGGAAACAATCCGCTGGGGCGCCTCTTTGATGGTTACCTGTCTGCCCAGGTCATCAGTTATTTGCAGTGGAAAACCAGAACCACTTACAGCTTTTGTTTTCTCACCACATCCCTGAAGCAGGAAAACAAAAGACAGGATCAAAAAAACAGACAGCAGCGCGGTAATAGTTGATTTCATTTTATTAAACATACTGCACCTCTTTAAAATCAAAAATATCTTAAGTTTTTCATGCAACATAAATTAAAAACCCCAGCCTTAAATACGGGGTGGCGCTGATCAACTAAAGTTTTATTCGCTTTTTACAGGGCAAAATCCTGCCGGTCATTTATTTAAACTGGTCTTTAAAAATAATGCTTGTTTTTTTGGGTAGTGGATTTATAATATATTCATTAAAAAAGATCGCTTAATTCTTAGATAAGAAGCGGGGGAACCACTTTTCCCGGGGTGAATCCAAATTAGTCGTAAGACGTCAGACATTAAGATAGAAGAAATTCGCTTGGGCGAATTCCTAAATCAATCTGACGACTGATAGCCGACGTCCGACGACTGAATTGGTAGGGCTATACTTTCGGCCCGAATCCGTCAGCTAACCTCGTAAGCGTTGAAAGAAGGATGTAAAATTGTTTATTAGATCTGCCAAAAAACCCATGCGTTAATTTTTCGCATTGCTGGGTTTTTGTTGTTTTAATGCATAACTTGGAATCTATCTTAGTGGGAAAGGGCTTGAAAAGAGGAGAAATATTTTGGAGAGTGATGAAACAAAAGAATGGAAAATAACACTGAACGGGGATAGACAGAAAAAGTTTACTGTTAAAACTTCTCCTGCGCAGACCCTTGTTATTGGTTTTGCCGCGGTAATAATGATTGGCGCCATTTTATTGACGCTTCCGATAGCTGTACAGTCAGGGAAGGAGATTAATTTTTTAACTTCTCTCTTTACGGCGACATCCGCGGTCTGCGTTACCGGCCTGGTGGTAGTAGACACAGCGACGCACTGGACAACTTTCGGACATATTGTTATCCTGGCCTTAATCCAGGTGGGCGGCCTGGGCTTTATGACCATGGCGACATTCCTTTACCTGCTTTTGGGCCGCCGCATCGGGCTGAAACAGCGCCTTATTATCCAGGAATCCCTAAACCATACCAGCTTGGCCGGCATTGTCAGGCTGGCCAGGTATGTTCTTTTATTTACTTTTGTCACTGAAATATTTTTCGCGGCGATCCTTTCGATACGCTGGTCGCTGGACCTGGGCTGGCAGAAGGGCTTATGGTTTGGCCTTTTTCATGCAGTATCTGCTTTTAATAATGCCGGTTTTGACCTTTTTGGAGAGTTTAGGAGCCTGACCGCTTATGCCGGTGACGCGACGGTAACGCTCTGTATTACCACGTTGATCATTCTGGGTGGGATAGGGTTTAGTGTAATTGTTGACATTGTCCGGCGTGTGAAAGAAACCAGGCGCCTGGCGCTGCATAGCAAGCTGGCCCTTTCCGTAACGGGTATCTTGATTATATTAGGTACTCTTTTCATATATTTTCTTGAATATAACAACACCATGGGTAGTCTCAACCCGCTGGGCAGGGTTTTGGCGTCATATTTCCAGGCGGTTACAGCCAGAACGGCGGGTTATAATACTCTTGATATCGGGGCGCTGCACTCGGCCACCCAGTTTTTGATCATAATTTTAATGTTTATCGGCGCTTCTCCCGGTTCCACAGGAGGCGGTATTAAAACCACTACTTTTGGTACCCTGGCTATCTCCGTCTGGTGCATGATCAGGGGTAAAGAAGATAGCGAGGTTTTCCGGCGCCGGATAGGCAAGGACCAGGTATACAAATCTCTGGCTATCCTGTTAATGGCCACCGCTCTTGTAACTATTGTGACACTGCTGCTGTCAATTACTGAGAGTGCTGATTTTATGGCTATATTGTTTGAAACCACATCTGCTTTCGGCACCGTCGGTCTGACAATGGGGATCACCCCTAATCTGACCTCTTTGGGCAGAATTTTGATCATTATGACCATGTTCCTGGGCCGGCTGGGGCCTCTGACCCTGGCGTTCTCCCTGGCCAGGGCCAAGAGAAAAGCGCACCTGCGCTACCCGGAAGAAAAAATTATGGTTGGCTAGAAGGGGAGGAACATCATCAACAAAGGCATTGAACTGCTGAGCCGTATCATCTCAGTAAGCAGACAGTTAGTCAAATTATCAGGCTGCCGGAAAATAGGCAGCCCTTTATTTTTCCAGTAATTACTATATTGTATTTAAGCAGTCATAATAGAATTTTCTTAATCTTTATGTTGAAGATCAAGTCCAAAGTTATGTG
>DHGV01000024.1 GCA_002402945.1 Pelotomaculum sp. UBA4789 | reverse complement strand
GGGCGGACCACGACCGGGTATTCGATCTCAGCGGCGATTTGAACGGCCTCATATACCGAAAAGGCAGTCCGTCCGGGTGGTTTGGGAATAGCCAACTCAATCAGCAGCTGGTCAAATCTCTCGCGGTCCTCCGCGCGGTCTATATCATTTACTGAAGTGCCGAGGATTTTAATCCCGGCCTGTTCCAGCGGTTTGGCCAGATTTATGGCAGTCTGCCCGCCGAACTGGACAATCACGCCCTCTGGTTTTTCCCTGTCCAGGATATTCAGCACGTCTTCTGTGACCAGCGGCTCAAAGTAAAGCCTGTCTGCAGTATCAAAATCCGTGCTCACTGTCTCGGGGTTATTATTTACGATAATCGCTTCGAAACCTTCTTCCCGCAGCGCCCAAACCGAGTGGACAGAGCAATAGTCAAATTCTATACCCTGGCCGATGCGGATGGGCCCTGAACCCAGGACCATTACCTTCCGGTTTACAGTAGGCTGCGCTTCGTCTTCACTGTCATATGAAGAGTAGTAATACGGTGTCACGGCCTCAAATTCGGCGGCACAGGTATCGACCATCTTAAAGGTGGGGACAATGCCGATGTCAATGCGTTGAGCACGGATTTCACCCTGCGCCGCTCCGGTCAGCGCTGCCAGGTGGCTGTCTGCAAAACCCATTTCCTTGGCTCTCCGCAACAGCCCGGGCGTCAGGCCGTCCTCACCGGCGGCCTTGCGGATTTCTTTTTCCAGCTGTATTATCCCCTCGATTTTGTCAAGAAAAAATATGTCAATTGCTGTTAATTCATGTATCTCGGTGCCGGTCATGCCGCGGCGTATAGCCTCGGCCACCAGGAAGATCCTCTCGTCGTCAGCTCTGGCAAGCCTTGCCGTCAGCTCATCCCGGCTTAGCAGCTCGGCTCCGGGCAGAGCCAGACAATCGAGGCCGATTTCCAGAGAACGGACCGCCTTCAGCAAAGCCCCTTCAAAAGTGCGGTTTATGGCCATGATCTCCCCCGTCGCCTTCATCTGGGTACCCAGGGAACGGTCACCGCTGGCAAACTTGTCAAACGGCCAGCGAGGATACTTGAGCACCAGGTAGTCCAGTGACGGCTCAAAACAGGCGTAAGTTTTGCCTGTTACGGCGTTGCGAATTTCATCGAGGGTCAGGCCCAGGGCTATTTTGGCAGCCACCTTGGCTATGGGGTAACCTGTGGCCTTGGAAGCCAGCGCTGAGGAACGGGAAACCCTGGGATTGACCTCGATCACATAGTATTGAAAACTGTTGGGGTCAAGCGCAAATTGGACATTGCAGCCGCCTTCAATGCCCAGGGCGCGGATGATCTTCAGGGAGGCGGTCCTTAAAAGCTGGTACTCCTTGTCACTCAGCGTTTGGGAGGGCGCCACCACAATACTGTCACCGGTGTGAATGCCCATCGGGTCAATATTCTCCATGTTGCAGATGGTGATGCAGTTGTTGGCGCTGTCGCGCATCACCTCATACTCGATCTCCTTCCAGCCGACTACGCACCGTTCGATCAGCGCCTGGTTGATAATACTGTGCTTGAGGCCCCTGGTGCAAGTAGCGCGCAGCTCTTCCATAGTGCAGGCGATACCGCCGCCGGTGCCGCCCAGGGTATAGGCCGGGCGGACGATCATGGGCAGCCCGATTTCAGCTGCAAAAGCCTCGGCTTCTTCCAGTGTGGAAACGATCACACTCTCGGGGATGGGCTCACCGATCGTATTCATCATCTCTTTGAAGAGTTCCCTGTCTTCCGCCTTTTTGATGGCCTCTAAAGAAGTGCCCAGCAGTTTGACCCCTTCTTCTTCCAGTATGCCGGCTTCAGCCAGCTGCAGGGCCAGGTTCAGACCGACCTGCCCGCCCAGGGTGGGCAGCAAGCCGTCCGGTTTCTCCTGCCGGATTACCCGGGCCACAAAATCCGGAGTGAGGGGTTCGATATATACCCGGTCAGCCATGTTTGTATCGGTCATGATGGTCGCCGGATTGGAATTGATCAGCACCACCTCCACGCCCTCTTCATGCAGTGAGCGGCAGGCCTGGGTGCCCGCGTAGTCAAACTCAGCCGCCTGGCCGATGACAATGGGGCCGGAACCGATAACCATCACTTTCTTGATCTTTTTATTTAAGGGCATATTATTTCCCACCCCCGGCCATCATTTCCAGAAACTCATCAAAGATATATTCAGAGTCTCCCGGCCCCGGCGCTGCCTCGGGATGGTATTGTACTGAAAATACGGGCAGGAATTTGTGCCTCAATCCCTCTACCGTACCATCATTGAGGTTGCGGTGAGAGACATAAATATCCAGCCCCTGCATCGATGTCTCGTCCACTGAGAAGCCGTGGTTATGCGAGGAGATGTAGACCCGCCCGTTGGCCAAATCCTTAACCGGGTGGTTGGCGCCGCGGTGCCCAAACTTCAGCTTGTAGGTTTTTGCGCCCAGGGCCAACCCCAGGACCTGGTGGCCCAGGCAGATGCCCAGGATCGGCTTTTTGCCGATCAGCTGCCGGATGGTCTCAATAGCGTAAGGCACGTCCGTAGGGTCTCCGGGGCCATTGGAAAGCACAATCCCGTCCGGCGCCAGGGCCAGGATTTCTCCGGCTTTAGTCGCAGGCGGCACTACTGCTACTTCGCAGCCGCGCACCTGCAGGCAGCGGATAATATTAAGCTTGGCGCCGAAGTCGATGAGAACAACCCTGTACCCGCTGCCAGGTAGAGTATAGCTCTCGCTGACCGCTACCGCCGGCACAAGCTCCTGCCCGGTCAGCTGAGGACAGTTTTTAGCTCGTTCCACAAGTGCCGCTGTGTCTGCGAAACCTGTGCTGATCACCCCGCGCATGGTGCCGCTGCTGCGCAGGCGCCTGGTCAGGGCGCGGGTGTCAATACCCGCCAAGCCGATTATTTTTTCTTTTTCCAGAAAGCTGTGGAGAGTTTCGTATAAACGCCAATTGCTGGGACGCCTGCACTCTTCACGCACTATAAAACCTCTGGCATATGACCTGGCGGACTCGAAGTCCTCCTTCATAATACCGTAATTGCCAATCAGGGGGTAGGTCATCACCACTATCTGGCCGCAGTAGGAAGGGTCTGTAAGGACCTCCTGGTAACCGGTCATCCCGGTGTTGAAGACCACCTCACCCCACTGCTCACCCTCTGCCCCAAAAGACTTTCCCGTAAAAACGGTACCGTCTTCCAGCGCGAGTCTTGCCTGCATAATAACACCTCCGCACAATTTCCCATGGCTGCGTGATACTGGAAATGGCACTCGTCAATTAAAATAATTAAATGTTTCCTTACTTCTTATAATCTTCCAATATTCCACTCCGCATCACTATCCTGCCTCCTACTATCGTCGCCCAGGGAAGCCCTTTGATCAGACGCCCGGCAAAAGGCGTATTCCGGCCTTTACTGGCAAACATGGCCGGATCAACCGCTCCGGTTGTTTCGGGGTCTATGATTGTTATATCTGCGTCCGCCCCTGTCTCCAGGGTGCCCTTTGTTATGCCCAGTATCCTGGCCGGGTTCAGGGTCATTTTGGTTATCGCCTGAACAGGCGTCAGCACACCGGCTGCTACCAGTTCGGTCCAGACCAGCCCCACTGCTGTTTCCAAACCGACCATGCCAAAGGGGGCATTCTCATATTCAACGTCTTTTTCTTCAGCTGTATGCGGAGCATGGTCGGTGGCGATAACGTCTATGGTACCGTCCGCCAGTCCCTGCCTTACCGCTGCCACATCATCCTCTGTACGCAGAGGCGGGTTGACCTTGGTATTTGTATCAAAGCCCATTACAGCCTCATCGGTGAGTGTAAAATGGTGTGGCGCCGCCTCCGCGCTCACTTTGACACCTCTGGCCTTCGCCTCTCTGAGCAGCCGGACCGATCCGGCCGTGCTAACATGGGCGATATGCACATGGCAGCCTGTATCTTCAGCCAAAAGGATATCCCGGGCGACCATGACTTCCTCGGCACAGGCCGGAATCCCCTTTAATCCAAGCATTGTTGATATATAACCCTCATGCATGCAGCCGCTTGCAGAAAGGGATTTATCTTCACTGTGTGAGATGATTGCTGCACCCAGCATTCCGGCATACTGCATAGCCCGGCGCATAAGGCCGGCATTTGCTACCGGCATCCCGTCGTCTGAGAAAGCAACCGCCCCGGCATCCCTCATATCAGCCATCTCGGCCAGTTCCGTACCTCTGCTGCCGCGGGTGATTGCCCCAATCGGATAAACATTCACCACTCCGCCAGCCCGCGAACTGTTGATAACCGCTGACACCAGCGCGGCGTTGTCTATCACCGGGTTTGTGTTCGGCATGCAGGCCACCGAGGCAAAACCACCCCTGGCTGCCGCGCGGGTGCCGGTGTAGATAGTTTCCTTAGCCTCAAAGCCCGGTTCTCTAAGGTGTACATGCATATCGATCAGACCGGGCACTGCCAGCCGGCCGTCAGCGTCGAGCACTTCAGCGCCGCTGGTATTAATATTTGTACCGGATCCGGCTATTTTACCGTCAATTACCAAGATATCCTTTTTTATTACGTTCCCGGCAACCGGGTCAACCACAAAACCATTTTTTATGACCAGTTTCATTTTACGCTCCCTCCAATCAAGAGATAAAGCAGAGCCATCCTGACTGCCACCCCGTTGGTTACCTGCTCGTTGATCACAGCCTGCAGGCCATCAGCTACATCCGGGGATATTTCAATACCACGGTTCATTGGGCCAGGGTGCATCAGCAGAGCATCCGGCGCGGCCAGTTTCAACCTGTCACGGTTAATACAGTACATCCGGCTGTACTCTCTCATGCTCGGAAACAGCCCCTGCTGCTGCCTCTCAGTCTGAATGCGCAGTACGTTGACCACATCGGCGCCCGCCAGCGCCTCTTCAAGGCTGCTGCAAACCCTAGCGCCCATTTTTTCAATACCGGGCGGTATCAATGTCGCCGGGCCGGCCAGTCTCACCTCGGCGCCCATCTTTGTATAACCCCAGATATCCGAGCGGGCCACCCTGCTGTGCAGGATGTCACCGATAATGGCTACTTTAAGCCCATCCAGGCGCCCTTTTTTTTCCCTTGCCGTGAAAAGATCTAGCAGGGCCTGGGAAGGATGCTCATGAGCGCCGTCACCGGCATTAACAACCGAGGCGCCGAGGGTGCGGGCCAGCAGCTCCGCCGCACCGGCCATAGGGTGCCGCAATATGACCGCATCTGCGCCCATAGCGGCTATATTACGGCCAGTATCCTTCAGGCTTTCCCCTTTGCTCACACTGCTTGTCGCCGCGGTTATACCCACGGTATCAGCGCTTAGGTACTTCGCCGCCAGCTCAAAGGAGGTCCTGGTGCGTGTGCTCGCCTCGTAAAAAACTGTCACCACTGTCCGCCCTCTTAAAGTGGGCACTTTTTTGATCTGCCTTTGAATTATTCCCTTCATAGGCACTGCTGTATCAAGGATCAGCGCTATTTCTGCCGCGGTGATATCGCGGAGCCCAGTCATGTCTTTGCTGCTTAAGTCCATTAATTTCCCCCCTGCGTATATAAAATAAAACCTCCGTCCGGCTGCTTAACTCCGGACTGAGGTCTGAAAGGGAAACCGGCTGGGCCCCCCTTTCCGGCCTCACGGGACCGAATATTAAAGGTGGATCCGACGTCTGTTTAACAGTGTCTGTTCAGTCAGACGGTTCAAGGATAACCACCCTTTCCTCACCGTCTATTTCCTGCAGACGCACTGAAATTTCTTCTTTTTTTGATGTAGGCACATTCTTGCCAATATAATCAGGCCTGATGGGGAGTTCCCGGTGGCCCCTGTCAACCAGCACCGCCAGCTGGATGACTTTTGGGCGGCCCAGGTCGATCAGCGCGCCCAGGGCAGCCCTGATAGTCCGCCCGGTATAGATGACATCATCGACCAGGACCACTATCTTACCCACAACCGGAAACGGGATCTCCGTAGAGCGCACCTGCGGCTGGTGAGCGAGGGTTGACAGGTCATCACGGTAAAGGGTGATGTCCAAAATACCTACCGGCACCCTATGCCCCTCAATTTCCCTGATTCTTTCCGCCAGTCGTTCCGCCAGCGGCACCCCCCGGCGTCTTATGCCGACCAGGGCCAGGCATTCAACGCCTTTGTTCCGCTCAATAATTTCGTGTGCTATCCTGGTCAGGGATCGCCGGATCCCGTCTTCATCAAGAATTTGCGCCTTTTCCTTCGTCTTAAACCCTCCAGACTATTCTAAAACTGCTCATTAACCTTCCAAGAGCCTGCCAAAAAGGCCCGGATAACCAAAAAGCCTGCTTACTCGAGATCCCAGTAAGCAGGCATAGCACGCCAAAATAACCGTATCTATGTATCCTTACCGGTCTCTCTGGACCGATTTCAAGGCTGTTTTATTCTCATAAATTTTACAGCAAATAAGAGTGCCTGTCAATAATTTATTCAGCCTGTTCAGGTATCAATTTGCCATCAATTGCCATCAATTTTTCCAGGACTGCTTCCAGTTCAGCCGGCAGGGGCGCTTCAAATTTAAGACAGGCACCTGTGCGCGGGTGTTTAAACCCCAGGACCGCTGCATGGAGAAACTGTCCCTTAAGATCAAAATGCGGCCTGGCGGGCCCGTACTTTAGGTCGCCGGCCACCGGGTGGCCGATATAAGACAGGTGTACCCTGATCTGGTGGGTCCGGCCGGTTTCAAGTTTTAGCTCCAGGTACGTATATCCCTTGAAGCGCTTGAGAACATGGTAATTTGTAATCGCATTCTTAGCATTTTTATGCACAACAGCCATCTTCTGCCTGTTTTTGGGATCACGCCCGATGGGCGCATCTATCACACCAGCCTGTTCCTTTACCCTGCCATGTACGAGCGCCAGGTAAATCCTTGTAACCTGGCGGTCTTTCAGCTGCCGGGCAAGGCTGACATGGGCAGCGTCGTTTTTTGCCACCATGATCAACCCGGACGTTTCCTTGTCCAGGCGGTGCACAATACCCGGCCGCAGCACTCCGCCGATCCCGGAAAGATCGCCGCAGTGGTACAGCAGGGCGTTAACGACAGTGCCGGTGTAATTGCCGGGTGCAGGATGGACGACCATCCCCCTGGGCTTATTAATAACAATCAGGTCGCTGTCCTCGTAGTAGATATCGAGAGGGATATTTTCCGCTATTGTTTCCAGTCCTTCCGGCTCCGGAATCTCCAGCCTGATCATATCACCCGCTTTAACCTTATAGCTTGCTTTAGCTGTTAGCCCATTTACGGAGGCAAAGCCGTCTTCGATCAGCTTCTGGATATGCGAGCGGGCATAGTCCTCAGCCTCGCCGGCCAGGAAAACATCAATCCTTTTCCCTGCCTCACCCTCCCTGACCTCAAAATAATGTACCGACAATACTAATGTTCACTACCCTTATCAGATTTACTGCCGTCTTTCAGCAGCTCCCATGCTAAAAGGCAGGCTCCAATGAAAATTGCCGTGTCAGCCAGGTTGAACACCGGCCATACGCGAAAGTCTAAAAAATCCACAACCCCACCGTACCGCAGCCGGTCCGCCAGGTTGCCCAGGGCGCCCCCCAGCACCATAGCCAGACCGCTTTTTAAGGCTGTCCTGCCGGGAGGCAGCATCCTGTACCCAACCAGGATCCCGATAGCAAGCAGCAGCCCAGTGATGATAAAAAGCAACCTCTGGTTGGGCAGTATGCCAAAGGCAGCACCGGGGTTTACAATATAGGTGAGATAAAAAACAGGCGGTGCCACGGCGATCGACTCGCCCCGCTGCATCAATATCTGAACAGCAGCTTTGGAACCCTGATCAAATAATAAAACAGCTATAATTATTGAAAGAAACATTTATACCACCGTTGTTGTTTCGTCATTTATATCTCAGGTATTTCCTGGATCCACTTTTTGATCTCGCTTTTGGAAGGGACTTTGCCGGACGTCATCAGCTTGCCATCAATCACCAAACCCGGCATCCTCAGGATATTGTACTCTAAAATTTCATCCATCTTTTCTATCACTTCAACCTTGATCTCCCTGTCAAGACCGGCTGCCACATCATAGACTTCTTTTGCCAGCGCCTTGCTCCGCCGGCAGCCGGAGCTGAGTATTTTAATTTCCAGTAACAAGTCCTCTCCTTTCTGCATAAAATACCTGTTGGAAGCGATAAACATTTATGCTAAACCTGTTTTATTACAGCAGCGCAGCGCGGGCAGAGTGTCTGATGCTCCGCGTCAGCGCCAACACCCTCGTTATACATCCAGCAGCGTTCACATTTTTCGCCGCCGGCCGGCCGAACTAATATCCCCAGTTCAGGCATGGTATCACTGCCTTGGGCAGTTGCCGGGGCATATTCCAGTTTGGCCAGGGTAACCTGCGAAACGATGAAGACGTTAGCCAGGTCAACCATCAAGTTTTCAAGGAAAATGTAAAGGTCTTTGCCTGCAAACAGGTCAACTGCAGCCTCCAGGGAGTTGCCGATCACCTTGTCCCGCCGCGCTGCCTCCAGGACTTTGGTCACTTCACCCCGCACAGCCAGGAGGCGTTCCCATTTTTGCTCCAGTTCATCATCAATATATTTTTCATTCGCCTCCGGCATATCAGCCAGCTGGACGCTGACCAAACCACCCCTGTCCCCTGGCATATGGCGCCAGATTTCTTCAGTTGTGAATGACAGGACCGGTACGAGCAAACGGACAAGGACTGAAAGGGTTTCATACATCACTGTCTGGGCAGCCCGGCGTTCATTCGAAGCAGCCGGCATGGTGTAGAGCCGGTCTTTAATGATATCCAGGTAAAGAGAACTCATGTCTATCGTGCAGAACCCGTGAATGGCATGGTAAACCACATGGTATTCGTAATCCCGGTATGAGCCGGTTACCTTTTGCACCAGTTTCTGCAGCCTCATCATGGCCCAGCGGTCTATCTCCAGCAGCTGGTCATCATTAGCCCTGTCTTTCGCCGGGTCGAAATCATAAAGGTTGCCGAGCAGGAAGCGGCACGTATTCCTGATTTTACGGTAGGCTTCGGTCGTCTGTTTTAAAATACTGGGCGAAGCCGCCAGGTCGCTCCGGTAATCAGCAGAACTGACCCAGAGGCGCAGGATATCGGCGCCCATCTGCTTGATCACTTTGGCCGGATCCACCACGTTGCCCAAGGATTTGGACTGTTTGCGGCCCTGCTCGTCTACAACAAAACCGTGGGTCAGCACCGTCCGGTAGGGCGCCTTGCCGGTCACGGCCACCGAAGTGGACAGCGAGGAGTTAAACCATCCCCGGTGCTGGTCGCTTCCCTCAAGGTAAAGATCCGCCGGCCAGCACAGGTCAGGCCAGACAGACGGCTCGTCCAGCACTCCAAAGTGGCTTGTGCCGGAATCGAACCAGACATCCATGATATCTGTTTCTTTGTCAAACTCAGCACAGCCGCAGCCGCATTTGAGGCCCTGCGGCATCAGGTCTGCAGCTTCCCTGGCAAACCAGACATCAGAACCATACTGCCTGATAAGACCTTGCAGGTGCACGATGGTTTGATCATTGATCAATTCTTTGCCGCAACCTTTGCAGTAGAAAATCGGTATGGGCACCCCCCAGCTGCGCTGGCGAGAGATACACCAGTCACCCCGGCCGGCCACCATATTATATATGCGTTCTTCACCCCAGGCGGGAATCCAGCGCACGGTGCGGATCTCATTAAGGGCCGGCTGGCGGAACCCGTCAATTGAGGCGAACCACTGCTCGGTAGCCCGGAAAAAAACAGGCTTTTTGCAGCGCCAGCAGTGCGGGTACTGGTGCATGACTGTGGTATGACTTAGCAAATGTCCCCGCCGTTCCAGCTCCTCCAGCACGCTTTTGTTGGCATCCAGGTAAAACTGGCCGGCGAAAATACCTCCTTCTTCAGTAAAGACACCCTTACCGTTTACAGGAGATATTACAGGCAAAACATACTTTTTGCACACATCAAAGTCTTCCATGCCATGGCCGGGAGCGGTGTGCACACAACCCGTGCCCTGGTCAAGCGTGACATGTTCACCCAGGATGACAAGCGACACCCTGTCAACAAAGGGGTGGGCACACTCGATCAGCTCCAGTTCAGAACCCTTGAACTCCCCGAGCACTTCGTCACTTTCGATACCGGTGTTCTTAAGAAAATTATCTTTTAGTTCTTCTGCCACCAGGTATTTTTCTTTCCCAGCCCTGAACAATACATAATTAAACTCGGGATGCAGGGATATGGCCACGTTGGCAGGCAGCGTCCACGGTGTGGTAGTCCAGATCACCAGGTAAGTGTTATCCCCGGGAAGGATTCCCCTGCCGTCTCTGACCGGGAACCGCACGTATATGGAAGCCGATTTTTTATCCGCGTACTCGACTTCCGCCTCGGCCAGAGCCGTTTCACAGGTGGCGCACCAGTAAACCGGCTTCAGCCCCTTGTAAATGTAACCTTTTTTGGCCATTGCGCCGAAAACACCGATTTGCCGGGCTTCATAATGCGGCATCAGGGTAAGGTACGGCCTGTCCCATTCACCCCGCACGCCCAGCCGTTTGAATTCTTCCCGCTGGATGTCAACAAACTTCAGGGCAAAGTCCTTGCACTTGTTTCTGAACTCCACAATGTCGATTTCGTGGCGGTTGATGCCGAAAGCCTTTATCGCCTGCTGTTCGATCGGCAGGCCGTGGGTATCCCAGCCCGGCACATACGGCGCGTCAAAACCTGCCATGGAGTGATACTTGACAACGATATCTTTCAAAACCTTATTCAAAACGTGCCCCAGGTGGATATGGCCGTTGGCGTATGGGGGGCCGTCATGCAGAATGAATTTTTGCCGGCCGCGGTTTTTTTTCTGAACTTTACTGTATATCTCGATCTCATCCCAGAAATTCAGAAACTCCAGCTCCCTTTCGGGCAGATTTGCCCTCATAGGGAAATCAGTTTTGGGTAGGTTTAAGGTTTGGCTGTAATCCATTTTCAAACACCTCTCTGAATCTTTATATAAGTTTATTAAAACTTTTTCAACTATCAATATTGCGTTTACGAAGGTTTCAGTAATGCAAAAAACCCGTCCCCTAAGGGACGGGATTAACCCGCGGTACCACCCTAACTCCAGCCCGGCACAGTGCCATATGCACGGCACCGGAAGCTAACCACTCAAACTGCCGTATAACGACGGCAAACCGGCCTCAGCTTAGTCTTCGCGTCATGAATTTCAGCAGGCGCCTGACGGGTGATTTTCAGCGGCATATCCGTACCCGGCTCCCACCAAACCCAGGCTCTCTAAAAAGACAAAATCCGCTTACTCTTCCCGCTCATAGGCTTTCACAATATACACTGACAAGCAATATTATATTAAAAAGCCCAAAGGTAGTCAACAAGCATAAGGCAAACCTGAAATATTTACCTTTTTCGCAAGGATTACTGTGGCAGCAAAGCTTTTAAAATTTTTTCGGGGCTTACGCCTGAAACCTTGATCACTTTATTGCGGCTGGTATGTCCGGAGAATATTTCCACCTGTGAACGCGGCACCGACATTATTTTGGCCAAAAAAGCCCTGCAGGCATCATTAGCTCTGCCATCAACAGGTGCGGCAGTCAGCCTGATTTTAAGGGCATCTTCATAAAGTCCCACAACACCCTCCCTGGATGCCCGTGGTATAACCCTTACCTTAAAAAAAACACTGCCGTTTTCTTCCCTGATCTGAAGCAACTTATTATCCTCCATTTGCAGCCTGAAAATGCTAGGGGTACAATGCTTTCCTTAGCCCCTTTGCCATGTCGTATACCAGATCGGCCAGGTGGTCGCAGCCACATGGCCCGCCAATCTTCTTGATCACATCTTTTTTGTCAAAGCCGGAAAGGACAGCGCCCTTCAATGATTCGAGCCGGGCAGCATTTTCAAAGCATACCGGATCCGGCGCCCGCAGGAAATTACCCTGGCAGTCCAGGACCATGCCCTGATCATTCAATTTTACGCAGATCCCCATTTCATGAAAAGAATCATTGAATATCCCGGAAGCCGCATAGCCTCCGGATATTCTGAGGATGGAGCAGTTCTTGAAGCGGGCATAAAGCTTTTTTGCAGTGTAATAACCGCCAACGTACTCTGACCACCTGCGGGAGATGCGGTGCAGGTGGCTGTAATAGCGGCAGGAGTTCAGGTAGGCTTTTTCCCAATACTCCCCGTAGGACTCCGGTGTCGGGTAACCCCTTTCACGGTACAGGAAAGTTTCCGCCTGGATAATTCCCCTGACGCATTCGGCCAGCATTTCCCGGACCAGGCCGCCGGCAATATCTCCCGCCTCCCGCCTCAGATCTCCGCCGGAATTGAAATAAGCTGTCACTCCCCGCAGTCCCTGTATAGTCCCGCCCCCGTTTAGAGCGCCCTCCGGTGAGCGGTTTACCTCCCAGGCCGCCTCCCTGATTATAAAATTATCCCTTTCTATGACAAGCCGCCCCAGCGCCTCAATGTCTGTGCCTATAAGCGTGGTTTCAGCAAGCAGCCTGCCGTCGTCCAAAGTAGTTACAGAACAAAACCAGCTTTTTTGAAAAACATGCTCCACAGATTATACCTCCTCAAACCGTCAGCCGTCATTATTTATATCATAATAAGTGGCAATAAAGCAATGCAGCATCCTGGCGGTGATCCCCCAGATAAAATATTCTTTGTACTCGTAAAAATAAACCGGGAAAGTCCATCTTTTATTCCATTCTTTTTTGTAGAATGGTGGAACCTTGTTAAATGGGAAATCATCATTATATCGTGTCGCTACTTCAACACTGCTTTTAGTGGGCGGGTGCTTCAGGAAGTATTCCACCGGGGCCAGAAAAAAATCCTCGACCTCGGCTGGATTTGGCTTGATGCTTTCTTTTCTCTTGATCACTCCCACATAAGGATAAATTATCGTTCCAGGCGGCGCAAAAAAACAGTTCAGGGAACCCAGCAGCTCGATTTCGCTGTTCTTAATCCCCAGCTCCTCGATAGTTTCGCGGACTGCTGTTTCCTGTGGATTACAGATTTCGTCTTTTTCTACCGCGCCGCCCGGGAAACATATTTCACCGGGCTGTCTGCGCAGGTGGTTAGCACGGATCTCAAACAGTATGTGCAGCCCGTCCTCCGTTTCGATAATCGGCAGCAGCACCGCGGATACAAAGTATTCTTCTATGCCCTGTATCCCCGGCTTTATTTTTTTTAACAGGTCCTTCAGGTGTTCCAACTTCCTGCTCTCCCTCTCTATTAGTAAAGTTGAAAAAAAATCCCGACCCTTTTTAGGAGTCAAGAAACTTAGCTGCAGAAAGAAAATTTATGTGGTCAGGTGTCTCTCCCATCCTGTTCATCGTCAGAGGACAATTCCTTCTCCTCGCTTTCCAAAGCCTTGATCTGCGCTTCCAGCAGAGACCTGAAGCGCACCCTGAACATGTGCGACTCACTTTGCAGGCGGTGATACTCCTCGACTACCTGCTTAAGCTTTTTCTCGGCATCCTGCCTCAGTGCAGCAGCCTCCCGCTCAGCGGCTCGGGTAAGTTTATCGGCTTCCAGCCGGGTCCTGTCCAGGAGCAGGGCGGCTTCTTTTTCAGCGTTTTGCCGCAGTTCCTCTGTGTTCTTCTGGGCCATTACCATAGTGTCCTTGATTGCATCCTCTACTTCACGGTAACGGGCCATGCTTTGTTCTGTCTGGACTACTTTCTCCCTGAGTTCCTGGTTTTCCCGAATCAGGTTTTCATAGTCCTGGACAACCAGGTCCAAAAAGGCATCGACTTCTTCTTCGCTGTAACCACGGAATGAATGTTTAAACTCTTTTTTTTGGATGTCCAGCGGTGTCAGCACAATCTCTTCACCTCAGGTTCCCTTTACGTGCATCTAATAAAATATAAGTGTAAAATAATATAGAATTCTGATGACAATCCATTCGATAATGCGCAGGGCAATAAAAGCGACTATCGGAGAGAAGTCCACTGCCCCATAAGGAGGGATAATCCGCCTGAAAATACGCAGAAATGGTTCGGTCACCTCATATATAAATCGGATTATTGGCTGGTAAGGATTATGCTGGATCCAGGAAAGCAGGATCCGTATGATCAAAATCCATGAATATACCTCAAAGGCTACACTTACAACATGTCTGATTAGATTCAATAGACTGAGACCCATATAGCACCTCGCACTTTATCTTTTAAAGAATAATTTACAACTGACAAATCTTCGCCGCAGCAATAATCATCGCGCAGGACATCTCCAGGTTTATTCTGACATCTCGCGTGAACGCTGGGTTGCGGCGGTTACCGCCTTCATCAGCACAGCCCTTAAGGCTCCCTCTTCCAAGGCGTAAAGGCCGGCGGCAGTGGTCCCGCCGGGAGTGGTTACCATGTTTTTAAGCTTCGCCGGGTGTTCAGTTGTTTCCAGGACCATCTTCGCTGAGCCCAGCATGGTCTGGGCAGCCAGTTCCCGCGCTTTGTCAGCCGGCAGGCCGAGGCGCACAGCACCGTCAATCAGCCCCTCCAGAATAACATACATATAAGCCGGGCCGCTGCCGCTCAAACCCGTGACACAATCGAGCAGGGCTTCCGGGACCTCCACGGCTTTTCCCACCGCGTTGAAGACAGCCATCGCTATATTGACATGTTCTTTTCTGGCATGTGTTCCGGCGCTCAATGCACTTGCGCCCTCGCCCACCAGGCAGGGGGTGTTCGGCATCACCCGGATAACCGGCACAGGGCCAGCAAGGCAGTTTTCGATCAGGCTAATCGGAACGCCGGCGGCCAAGGAAATAAAGGTTTGGCCAGGTTTAGCCACGGGTGCCACTTCTTTCAGAACTGAAGGTATAACATGCGGCTTGACAGCAAGGATGACAACATCAGCTTCTTTTACAACAGCCTGGTTATCTGCGGCTTTCTGCACTCCCAATTTTTGTTTCAGTTCTGCCAGCCGCTGATTACTAATGTCACTGATGTAAATATCAGCGGGCGCCACAAGGCCGGTGCGCAATAAACCTATCATAAGCGCCTCGCCCATCGATCCCCCGCCTAAAAATCCAATTTTTCGCCCTTTCAAAGGCATTGTATTTACCACCTTATACTATTTTTAAAAACGCATGTTAGAAAACATGCTTTTCCCCTTGGCCTGTTCTTTGAAGTCGCTGGCAATGTCCATATTATTGGGAACAAAAAGGAAGATGGCATTGCCGACCTTCTGCATATTGCCGTTTAAAGCATATGTCGCCCCACTGACAAAGTCGACAACCCGCTGGGCCAGCTCCTGGTCAGCCTGTTCCAGGTTGACAATAACCGGTCGCCTGCTCTTCAGATTGTCAGTGATCCCTTTTGCCTCCTCAAATGTCCTCGGTTCAATAACTACCACCCGTACCTGGCGCTGGGCGTGCATGCTGATAACGGCTCCTTTTTCTTTATCTTTTTTCTTCAGCCAGGACTTTTCTTCACGTGTTTCTTCGCGTGGATCTTCGTGGAAGCTCTTTTCTTCTTCTTCCATTTCTTCCGTGACATCCTCTTCGAAACCCATAAAGTTAAGCATTTTATCCACAATCTTCATGTTCGTCATCAAGCCTCCTTAATTTGCATTTTATTATTATTTATGTCAACCCGCTTTTATTTATTAATATTACCTGCCAAATAAAGCGGTTCCCAACCTTAAAATATTGGAACCCTCTTCCACTGCTACTTCATAATCCCCTGTCATGCCCATAGACAGTAGATCCATCTTTATCCCGGGAATATTATCCTTGAGCCTTTTGGCCAGTTCCCTCGCCTGCCGGAAGACATACCTGACCTCCTCCGGATCTTCACATTCCGGGGCAATGGTCATCAACCCCCGCAGTTCAATTCCTGGCAACCCTGCTGCTGCACCCGCGAAAGCTTCTGTCTCATCTGGTGACAGCCCGTATTTTGACAATTCACCAGCAATATTAACCTGGAGCAGCGCCCCGGCGACAACGCCGGCCTCGCAAGCCGCCCTGCTCACCACCTCTGCCAGGGTCCAGCTGTCAAGAGAGTGAATCAAACTCACTTTGCCGATTATCTTTTTAACCTTGTTGCTCTGCAGGTGGCCGATAAAATGCCACTCTATATCCGGGCTGAGCTGAGGGTATTTGACTAGAAAATCCTGTACCCTGTTTTCTCCCAGGCTTTTAATCCCAAGAGCCAGCACCTCTTTAATGACCTCCACGCTTGTTTTTTTGGTTACTGCCACCAGTTTAATTTCTTCCGGATCTCGACCGGCACGAAGGGCAGCGGCATTTATTCGTTTTCGAACTCTCTCCAGATTTTCCTGAATACTCACAGTTGCTACACACCCTTATTCTATTGGCCAGCCTTCCCTAATCAGGACGGGATTGCTTATAAAGCGGGCGCCTTCGCTTATTCCCTCTCCGGAGACAGCCGCCTTACCGGCCAGTTCCCCCTCAATGGTTACAGGCATCCAATGCGCTTTTTTCTTGACTGCTAAGTATATACCAGGTACACCATTGTGGTAAACAACAGCTTTGCCTGGAACCAAGAGGCCCTTGATCTGCCTGGCAGTTATCATTAGCTGGACTTTGCGCTGGTGGACCAGTGCTTCGGGATAATCCTCAATCTTGTAAAAGCCTTCCAGCATGTCTCCGTTGTCAATGAGTTCACCGGGTGTTAAAGCAAAAATATGGTTCTCCCATGACGCCTGCAGTATCTCAGGTTGATCCGGATAACCGTCTGCAAGGGCCGTTTTCGGTATGGAGGCAAAAAGGCTCACAGGAGAAAGGTTATCAATTATTTTAAAAACAGGCTGCCATTCGCCAACATTAGTGCCGTCGAGACTGGAGCCAACAACTTTTTTTTCTGTCTTTTTCAATTTCGCCACCGTGATGTTTTGTGGGACCAGAATACTCTCCAAACCATCCAGATGGGTGCATAATATACCTGTTGCACTCGTGGAAATGTCGATTTTATACTCCTCGTAAGTCTCTCCGGCAACAATTATTTCAGCAGCTTTGGCTCCCATTTCAAGGCGTTTGCCATCCGGTACGACCAGGTGAAGCCTGCCGCTGGAAGGAGCATTAACCACTTTCTCTTCTTTGATCAGGGTCACATCAAGCGGTATTGTCTCATTCGCAACCTGGCTTGACAAAACCTGCACCTTGGAAATAGTGGAAATAAGAAATAGCCTGCTTAAAAATATTAAAAATAAAAGCAGTGATAAAATGATCAAAAATCTTTTGATCCATTTTTTCGGCTGGCGTCTTTTCCCCGATATAGGCTTTGATGAGCCGTTTTGTTTTGTCATATAAAATAAATCCTGAGATTTACCTCCAAATGGAATAAATTCGACGGTATGAAAGCCGATTCCTGCGTTGGCACAACATTCATGGCTCTTTTTTTAAGAAATTCAGGTTAATAGATTTTTTTTAAGTTTGTCAATTCGCTTTATGTTCCGGTTCTGTGAGCGGCAGGCGAAAGGAAAAAGTGCTTCCCCTGCCGACTTTGCTCTCCACCTGGACTTTACCCTTATGCGCTTCAACTATATGTTTAACAATGGCCAGGCCCAAGCCGGTCCCCCCCATTTCCCTGGAACGTGCTTTGTCAACCCTGTAAAAGCGCTCGAACAGCCGGGACAGGTTTTCAGGCGTAATACCAATTCCATTGTCCTGCACATCTACCATCAACTCGCCCTGCTCCACCGCCGCCCGGACCAGGACCGTCCCGCCGGGTTGGGTATAATTAATGGCATTGTCTATCAGATTGAGCAGTACCTGCCTGATCATATCAGGATCCCCTTGAACTGCCGGGAGATCATCCGGAACATCAATGTTGATTGTCAGATTCTTTTCTGCGGCCCGTGTCTGGACAATCGCGGCGGTCCTGTGGATAATGTCGCTGATACTAAATGCCTCATAGTTTAACACAAACTTCTTATCCTCTATCCGGGACAGGTTCAAGATTTCATCAATTAACCGTGAAAGCCTTTCCGCCTCCTTATTTATAATCATCAGAAATTTCCTGGCCGTAGCCGGGTCTTCATATGCGCCGTCTAACAGTGTTTCGGCAAAACCCCTGATCGAGGTCAGGGGGGTCCTCAGTTCATGGGAAACATTGGCCACAAAATCGCTGCGCATCTCCTCCAGCATTTTCATGTCTGTGACATTCCTTAAAATTGCCACCACTTCACCCGAGTCATCACCGGTGCTGATCGGCGTCACATAAACTCGAAAGATCCGGCGGTCCGGCGCCAGTATCTGGATCTGCTTCTTGATTGATTCTCCTGTCTCCAGTGACTGGTGCAGTAACTTTTCCAGTTCATAATCGCGGATGACCCTGATGATGTTTTTTCCTTTACTGGCCGAGTTGGTAATCCTAAACAGTTTTTCCACCACAGGGTTTAGCAAGATAACCCGACCCCAGCTGTCCATAATGATCACGCCATCAGTCATACCGTTTAAAATGGCCTGCAGCCTTCCCCGCTCCGAGTTGAGGTTTTCAGTTACCTTTTTTAAACGTTTGGCCATGCAGTTTATTGAACGGGCCAGATCACCAATTTCATTATGTGAAAAGGCTGGCACATACTGTTCAAAATTCTCGCCGGCCACGCTTTTAGCGATGGTAACCACTTCTTTGAGTGGATTTATCAGGCTGCTGTATAAAATCCAGGCCAGAATTATGGTGCACAAGAAAGATAAAAGCACAAAAGCCCAGAAACTCAGCCAGTTCAAGGCATAGAGCTGGGCCAGGCCTATAAAAATAATAAGCAGGGGGAAATAGCTGGCGATCGGCCGCCAGCCGATATTTTTAAGGATCCTGAGAATAGCTGGCATCACGAGTCCTCCTTAAAGCGATAACCAACCCCGCGTACAGTCTCTATAAGCTCCGTAACCCCCGTTTCAGAACCGAGTTTCTGCCTGATATGCCTGACGTGCACGTCAACTGTACGGGAATCGCCCGGATAGTAGTATCCCCACACCTGTTCCAGCAGCTGCTCCCTTGTATACACCTTACCCCGGTTCTGCGCCAGAAAGCGTAGCAGCTCAAATTCTATCGGAGTAAAATCCTGTCTGATGCCTTTATAAAAAACAGCATATTTATCATCATCAATTTCCAGCTGCCCGATTTTCAGTTTTTTTCCAGGTGTATTTTTTTCTCCCGGGCTTTCTCCCGGGCTGTACCTGCGCAGGCGCGCCTTGACTCTTGCCAGCAGCTCCCTGGGGCTGAAGGGCTTAACGATATAATCATCGGCTCCCATTTCCAATCCGAGGACCTTGTCCAGTTCCTCAGCTCTGGCACTGAGAATAACGACAGGGATGTTCCCGGCAGCTGGGTCCTGGTGAAGCTCACGGCATACTTCAAGACCGTTCATGCCCGGCAGCATCACGTCCAGGATGATTAAATCTGGAAGCTCTTCCCGGGCCATTTCCAGGCCGCTGGTGCCATCCATTGTAGATATCACCTGGAAGCCTTCGCGCTCCAGATTAAAGCTTACCAGTTCAAGGATATTCTTCTCATCTTCAATCACGAGTATTTTGGACATCCCTATCTTCCTTTCGCCCGGCCTGACTACTTCAACATGATCAGTGACGCCATCCGTCCTGCCTTGCCCGCTTGAGCGCGGTATGAGAAAAACAATTCGTTGCGGCAGGAAGTACAGATACCTGCTGCTATTATATTTGTCGGCTTGAGTCCTGCTTCCAGCAGGGTGAACCTGTTGGCTTCCCATAAATTCAGCTTCCACTTGCCTGGAGAAACAGCTGTGGCAAACTTTTGGCAGTCCGGGTATGACTCCCGGAACAGGCTGAGCACCGGTTCGTTCACTTCATAGCAGCAGGGCCCGATTGAAGGGCCCACACCTGCCAGGCAGTCAGCCGGATCGGTGCCGTAAACCGCAGCCATCCTGGCCACAACTTTCTGACCTATCCTGAGCACCGTACCCTTCCAGCCAGCGTGGGCCAAGGCTGCCACCTTCCGCACCGGGTCCAGCAGAAAAATCGGCACACAGTCAGCATAATAACTGGAAAGAGGCACGCCCCGCAGGCCTGTCACCAGAGCATCGGTATACGGCAGCGAGTCTTCTTCAGAAAGCGCGCCCCTGCCCTTATCGCGTTCCTCCACCACCCTGATCTCATCACCATGCGCCTGCCTGCCTGCAACCAGGTGGCGGAAATTTATGCCCAGCGCCCTACAGGCCAGGTCCCTGTTGATCAGGACATTGCCATCGTCGTCTCCGACGTGAAAGGCCGTGTTCAGGGTGTCGTATGATCCTGTGCTCACACCACCCGCACGGGTGGTGAAGCCGTGTTTCACGAGGTTGGTAGCTTCCAGGTGAGGGAAAACACAAAATGATAAATCACCTTTCCTGGCGATCGATAACAAGTTCTGCTTCCCCTCCTCCAGCCGGTTTTATTTTTCTTTGCTGATAATCTCCTCAAGCTCGGCAAGGCGTTTCAAAATTTCTTCCCGCTGGGACTTTTCAAGACCTGAAGCCATTAATTTCTGGAGCTTTGCTGAAATGGAATCGTATACAGTCCTGATCTTATCCTCTGGCGCTTCTTTTGCTCCTTCCGGCAGCAGCTCAAAAATCTGCTGCAGGACCGGAATGCTGACTTTAAAACCATGCTCTGCTCTCAGGAGACTGGCCAGGGCAGCAGAAGATTCCGGCTCACCGTGTACCAGGAAGACTTCCTGGGGCGGCTTGTTAAAGCTTTTGATCCATTTGACCAGTCCAGCCTGGTCGGCATGTGATGAATAGCCCTCGATAAACCTGATGTCGGCCTTAATCGCAATTTCATCACCAAAAATATTGACAGATTTCTGGCCGTCAACAATCTGCCTGCCCAGACTGCCCTCCGCCTGGTAACCGACGAACAGCACCGTGCTGTCCGGGCGCCACAGGTTATATTTAAGATGATGCCTGATCCGGCCGGCCTCGCACATACCGCTGGCAGAGATGATAATGGCCCTGTCAGCTTGGTTCAAGGCTTTGGACTCCTCGGCTGATTTGGTAAACTTAATGCCCGGAATTTGCATCGGGTCTGCACTGTCCTTCATCAGGGTGGCGGATTCCTGGTCAAAAACATCACGATGGTTCCAGAAAACTTCTGTTGCTGCAGTAGCCAGCGGGCTGTCGATGTAAACCGACATGGCCGGCATCCTATTCGTTTTCATCAGTACATATAAGTGATAAAGCAAGTCCTGCGTGCGCTCAACTGCATATGCCGGTATGACCAGGTTGCCGCCTTTTTTATAGGTTTCCCAGATGACATCATGCAGTGTTTCCATTTCATCTTCATCCTGACCATGCAGGCGCGCGCCATAAGTCGATTCCATGATCACATAGTCGGCTTCAGCAATATTAGAAGGATCTTTAACTATCGGCCGGTCCAGGTTTCCGATATCACCGGAGAATACAAGCTTGGTGTCCGTCCCGCTCTCTTTGACGCATATTTCAACCATCGCCGAGCCGAGAATATGGCCGGCGTCCACAAAACGCATTTTTACATCAGGCGTAAGCTGAATTATCTCATTATATTCAACCGGTTTAAACTGAGAAAGGCATTTATAGGCTTCGTTAACTGTATAGATCGGTTCGATCATGCCCTTGCCAGCCCGGCGGAACTTACGGTTCTTCCGCTCAACCTCCATCTCCTGAATGTACGCGCTGTCAGGTAGCAGTACCTCACACAGCTCGACGGTTGGCCCGGTTGCGTATACATTGCCTTTAAAACCGTGTTTAATCAGTTTTGGAATCAAACCGCTATGGTCTATATGGGCATGGGTCAGCAGGAGGTGATCCACGCTGCGCGGCGGCACATTAAAGCTCTCAAAATTCTTGTCTCTAATTTCTTTCCTGCCCTGGTACATACCACACTCGATCATTATCCTGGCATTTGCGGTGTCCAGGAGAAAGCAGGAACCGGTTACTATCCCGGCTGCCCCCAAAAATTGCAGACGCATACATATCCCCCTATTCGTCCTTTTTAGTAAAATAATTCCGCTTCACTGATCAAAACCCTTTTTTTGTCTCCGGGCCCTCCTGAAATTTGTTATCGATGCGGCTGCACATAATTAATAGTACCGTCTGTAATTTCAGAAGGGCGGGAGACACCTCACAAATTTATGGCTGCCTGCTTATTCCTTTTCTGCGTTATCATCAACCCGGCGGGTCGCAGCGCCCAGCGCCAGGAGATCCAGGACCGTAAGTATAAGGATGTAAACCCCTCCGCCGGACTGACCTGTCTGCAGTGAATCGGCCGCTGGCGCAGACGCAAACGGTATAATCTGGGGCAAGAGATACGCCTGGATCAGAGCTATGACGCCGATAAACATGGTGATTAATATACTGTACGGCAGTGCGAAGCGGAACAGGTCACCTTCCCGGCCGGTCAGGCCAGTGGCCGATGTGCCGACTACAATGCTCTGCGGTGAAATCATCTTGCCGGCAACCACGCCAGTTGCGTTGGTCGCTACCGTCAGTACAGGGTTAATGTCCATCGACTCTGCCGTCACCTTTTGCATATTGCAGAAAAGGGCATTGGAAGACGTGTCGCTGCCCGTTACGAACACAGCCAACCAAGGAAGGCAGAGACGAAAGGAAAGGCCATACTGGTGACAGTGAATGCTCTGCCGAGCGTGACCGTCATGCCGGACCAGTTGGCGGCATAAGCGAAACCAAGTACACATGCTGTTGTCAGCAGGGCCTGACGGAGGGTAGTTAAAGTCTCCCAAAAAATTTTAAGGAACTGCAACGGGCTTACCTTGAGCAAAACGGCGCTAATCGCTGCGGCAGCCAAAATCGATGTACCGGCAGCGGAGAGCCAGTTAAGGTTATAGATTACCGCAATTGGCCCGCTGTCCGTAATAATCATATTGTTCAAGCTACCAAAGACAATCTTGATATCGACTGTATCCAGAATCGCTTTGACCGACCTGAGACCCCAGTCGGTGATCAAAATAGTTAAAACGATAAAGATCGACCATGCTTTTAAGACTGCGCCACGGCTGTGCTCCCTGATTCTGAAGGTAACAGGCGGCTCATCTTTAAAGCGCCAGACTTTTTTGGGCTTCCAGTAATGCAGAAAGACCACCTGGCAGGTGATCGAGAATAAAGATGACAGTATCGCCGGAAGCATCGGGTTTAAAAAGTTGGCAGAGACAAACATCATGCCGGCAAATGAGGCGCCGATGAGCAGGGCAGCAGGCCAGACCTCTTTTACGCCTCTCCAGCCCGATATGATCATCACCAGCAAAAACGGCTCCAGGAGAGACAGAAAAGGCAACTGGCGGCCCGCCATCTGGCTGATCGCCATCGCGTCAATTCCGGTGACTGCACCAGCTGTAATCACCGGGGTGCCGACAGCGCCGAAGACTACCGGGGCGGCGTTGGCGACCAGACAGATCCCGGCGGCATAAAGAGGATTAAAACCCAGCCCGGCCAGCATGGCGGAAGTGATTGCTACAGGAGTGCCAAAACCAAGCCGCGCCTTCAAGAAAGGCGCCAAAGGAAGAGGCAATCAGCAAAGCCTGCAGGCGGCGGTCATCAGTGATAGCCGCAATGGAGTCCTTGATAATTTCAAACTGTCCGGTTTTAACCGTCATATTATACAGAAATACCGCGGTTACAATTATCCAGCCGATCGGGAAAAGACCGTAAAGAGCGCCATAAAGTACAGACTGGAATACATACCACGCCGGCATCCTGAATATTGTCGAGGCGACCATGACGGCAAGCGTCACGGTAATCAGGCCAGCTATATGTCCCTTTAAACGCAGCCCGGCCATATATCGGAGAACACCTGGCTGTCATGCACGTTTCCCGGAGCTGCCCTGGCTCCAAGGATGAAATTGTTTTGGTCACAGGCTACTGAAACTGTATAGGCAAAACAGCGTTCTTTTTCTCCCTTGTGAAACATTCCGCTTTCCGGATCCGCTGTGCTCTCTTTGACTTCTTTTTCGCCACTGCCGTTGGACTCGTTGTCGTTATCATCATCATTATTATCTTCAAAGGGTTTTTTGCCGTGTTCTTCCCGATCCTGGTTAATCTCTATCATCAGGTCACGTTTATATTTATGGGCCCGGTGTTGGGCCATCTTCTTTACATATTTGTTTTTGTTGGCACTGGCTTTTACATGGGTTGCATCTATGAATACGGTATCAGACTTGATGAAACCACATTTTATGGCTTCCATCAGTATCCGGATGAATATTTTTTCAAATAGGTCGCTTTCTTTAAACCGTCTCTCATAGTTTTTGCCGAACGTTGAGAAGTGGGGAACTTTTTCCTGCAGCCCGTAGCCGAGAAACCAACGGTAAGCTATGTTGACTTCTACTTCTTTGATGGTTTGCCGCATGGACCGTATTCCATAAAGTGCTTGCAGCATGATTAGTTTAATCAAAACAACCGGGTCGATGCTCGGTCTTCCATGCTTTTCACTGTAAAGTTCTTTGACTTCATCATAAATGAAATCAAAGTCGATACTGGCTTCCACGGCCTGCAACAGATGGTCTTTGGGTATTAAGTCACTGATACTTACAAATTCTACTTGGTCAGTGATTGTTCGGTTTTTCTTCTTTAACACGGCTATCCTCCGTAATCATTATTCTATCTCTATTTTACCAGGAAAATGGCTGTTTTTGGGCTTTTTTGAACCTTTTTAAGGGCAAAATTAAAGGCTGCCGACAATACTTTGTCGACAGCCTGACCACCTGCATAGCAGGTGGTTTTCGCTATACAATAAAAAGCCGGCCTTTCATTTAAGAAAAGCCGGCTTCCATAATTTTGCCTGCAGCAATTGATTTTTTAACATCGATGATCCTTTGGTTGCGGGAACCCCTGAAGGGAAGATCAAAATCTTTTTCCTTCAGGATGAAAGGGCCGTCGACAATATAATCTGACACCTGCATCAGATCATTTACTGCCTGGTCTTCAGGACAAAGTTCCCTGAGTTCTTGCCAGGTGTATCCTGTAAAGGTGATCAGATCCAAGCCATGCTTTTTAATCTCCCGGCCGAGCCAGGCCAGCGGTGCGGCCTGAAGGAATGGTTCCCCGCCGGAAAAGGTCACTCCCTTGATCAATCTTTCTGCCTTGACTTGCTTCAATAAATCTTCAGCTTTAACCGGCTCACCGCCCAGGAAATCCCAGGTGTCGGGATTGTGACATCCTATGCAGCGGTGGCGGCAGCCCTGGGCAAATATTACAAACCTCAGGCCTGGCCCGTCAACCACACTTTCCCTGACTATCCCAGCAATACGGATTTCCATCACGATCACATCTTTGTTATATTATTTGAAATATTATACGTGCGGCACCCTGTCTTTTAACTCCGATAGCTTACTGTCGTTAAAGCGGTCGGTTGTGCTCAGGTAACCGGTGATCCTGCGCACCCGGCGGATATTGCCAGAACCGCAGCGCGGGCAGGTTTCTTCATTAATTACGCCTGTAAAGTTACAGTTGGTACAGAAGTCTACCGGGTAATTGATTCCCCCGTATCCCATATCGCTGTCATGCATATGCCTGATAATAGCCTCGACCGCATCCGGGTTTTTCAGCGGTGGCGACGACATCTCCACATAACTGATGTGCCCGGCGTTGCAGTATTTATGGTATGGCGCCTCCAGGCTGATTTTATCGAAGCTGCTGATCGGGAAATCCACCGGAATATGGAAGGAGTTGGTATAATATTCTTTTGTGGTTACGCCCGGGATCAGGCCGAATTCCTTGCGGTCAAGCTTAACAAAACGCCCGGACAATCCCTCGGCGGGAGTGGCCAGGAAGGTGTAATTCAAATTATATTCCCCGGCGGCCTCATTGATCTTATTTTGTATAAAGCCGACTATTTCCTGCCCCAGCAGCTGGGATTCCTCGTCCTGACCATGGTGCCGCCCGGTCAGTGCGGTCAGCGCTTCGGCCAGGCCGATAAAACCAACAGAGAGAGTGCCGTGCTTTATTGCCTCCTCTATGGTATCCTCGGGACCCAGGTTCTCCGAATCAAGCCACAGCTTCTGCCCCATAATAAAAGGCATGTCCTTGACTTTCAGTTTACACTGGACCCCGTAGCGGTGGTACAGCTGCCGGACAGCAATGTCCAATACATCTGAAAGCTTGCGGTAGAATTCGTCTAGGTTCCGTTCAGCCCTGATGGCCACTCTCGGCAGGTTGATGGTGGTGAAGGAAAGGTTCCCCCTCCGGTCGGTAACATTCGGGCCGCGGTTGTTCGCCATCACCCTTGTCCGGCAGCCCATATATGAAACATCCGTGCCCCATTCTTTGTTGAAGGACGAGTCCATGAAACTGAAAGTGGGATTCAGCCGCCGACTGGCCACCTGGATGGCCAGTTTGAAGAGGTCGTAATTGGGGTCACCGGGGTTGAAGTTAATCCCTTCCTTAACCCTGAAGATAATATTGGGGAAAATGGGGTTTTCCCCGTTGCCCAGGCCGGCCTCGTAGGCCAGCAGCAGGTTTCGCACCACCCGCCGGGCGGACTCTGAGGTCTCGGTCCCTACATTTAAGCTGGAGAAAGGCACCTGGGCGCCGGCCCTGCTGTGCATCGAATTCAGGTTGTGGATTAGGGCCTCCATGGCCTGGTAGGTTTCATGGTCTGAAGCACCTTCTACAAAGGGGGCGATATCCCTGTCAAAGAAGGCGAAAGACTGCCCGCCGTGCATATCGTTCTGCGAGCTCTGCAGGATAATGGCTGCCAGTGAAGTAGCGGATATCGGCCTCTTGGGAGGCCGGATATAGCCGTGACCAGTATTAAACCCTTCGGACAATAACTTGTTTAAAGGTATTTGCAGACAGGTTAATGTCTTTCCATAGAAATCGAGATCGTGAATGTGTATGTCACCCCGCAGGTGAGCATGGGACATTTCTTCCGGGATCAGGCGCGTTAAATAATACTTCTTGCTGGCCGCACTGGCGATCTGCAGCATCTTTGCCGATGGTGAGTTGCTGATATTGGCGTTTTCCCGGTTTGTCTCCTCGAGGATCTCCTCGACCGCGTCCATCAGCTCGCCCTTGGCATCCCGCATTCTTGTGCGCTTGTCCCTATACAGTATGTACGCTTTTGCGGTCTTGGCATGGCCCGCTTCGATCAGCACCTTTTCAACCAAGTCCTGGACATCCTCAACCCCGAATAAATTTCCATTGTACTTCTTCTTCAGAAGTTTCAGCACCTCGATGCTCAGCTCCATAGCAGTCTGGCGGTCCTCTCCGCCTACCGCCCGCGCCGCTTTAAAGACAGCATCTGTGATCTTGGCTTCATCGAACGGCACCTGGCGGCCGTCACGTTTCTGGATGGTTTTAAACATTGTCTTGTGCTCCTCCTTTAAGATGCATCACTTATTACTGAGAAGGTCTTTTAACTCCTGCATGAAACTTTCCGCGTCCCTAAATTCGCGGTAAACCGAGGCGAAACGGACATAGGCCACTTCATCAAGCCCGCGCAGCTGGCTCATGACAAGCCCGCCTATATATTCGCTCTTAACCTCCGGTTCCATTAAATTACGCAGGTCACGCTCGATGCTGTCAACAACAGATTCAAGCTTTTCGGTGGAAACCGGCCGCTTCTGGCACGCCTTGATTAAGCCAAGCAGGAGTTTTTGCCGGTCGAAAGTTTCCCTGCGGCCGTCCTTCTTTACCACCACCAGGAGCAGCCCGTCCACTTTTTCATAGGTGGTAAACCTTTTGCCGCACCCCCCGCACTCCCTGCGCCGCCGGATTGAATCACCTTCCACGGTGGGCCGGGAGTCCAGCACCCGGCTGTCAGATAACCTGCAAAAGGGGCATCTCATTGTCTTTTCACGCTCCGGAAAAAAGTTTTTAAACGTGTGGTTCTTATGCAACAAAACATAAATATAGTGTCTGCCACAGGTACCATTATACTATATATTGAAATTACTGAAAAAACGAAAAACCAGCGAAAATACTTATGGGAGAGTGTTTAACTCTCCCATACTCCCCAATAGTTATATTTTCACAATTTTAAAATATTTATTTTTGGAAATCTTACCCTTGTTGCACTTATCGTTTAATGTTTGTTGCTTTTATCGTTGAGCGGAAGCAGATAGCGGAGTGGGGACACACCTCCTTCGGAGGAACGTCCCCAATTAATGTGCAGCTTTCAAAATTACTTTTCCACGTTTATCAGCGGGAGCTCGGACTCGATGATTTCTCCGATCTTCACACCAGCTACCCCTTCTGCCCGCAGGGCGCTGACTGCTTCATCAGCTCTTTTACCGGAGACGGTCATCAGAAGCCCGCCGGATGTCTGCGGGTCGGACAGGATCAGCCGGTCTGTCTCATCGATCTCTTCATCCCAGCGCAGCCACTCTTCCAGGTATTCCAGGTTCCGGTATGCCCCTCCCGGTATGAGGCCCATATCGGCCAGGTTATGGACCTGCTCGAGGACAGGTATATTATTCAGATAAATCCGGCCGCCGACCCCACTGGCAGACAGCATTTCGTACAAATGGCCGAGCAGCCCAAAGCCGGTAATGTCTGTACAGGCGCTCACCCCTAAGCTGAACATAACCGCTGCTGCCTGATCATTTAAAGCAGTCATCACTTCAACAGCTGCCTGGCGAGTCGGTTCATCGGCAAGCTTTCCTTTGACCGCCGTATTGATAATTCCGGTTCCCAGCGGCTTGGTTAAAATAAGTACGTCCCCGGGGCGCGCCCCGGCGTTCTTGATCACCCGGCCTGGATGAATAAGGCCGGTAACAGCAAGCCCGTACTTTGGCTCGTTGTCTTCGATGGTATGGCCGCCGGCTACTATTGCGCCGGCTTCCTTAATCTTATCAGCGCCGCCTTTCAATATTTCCACCATTATTTCCAGCGGCAGCAGTTTGATCGGAAAACCAATAATATTAAGGGCCAGAAGCGGTTTTGCGCCCATAGCATAAATATCACTGAGGGCATTTGCCGCAGCAATCTGTCCAAAAGTGTATGGATCATCAACTACCGGAGTGAAATAATCTACTGTCAGCACCAATGCCAGATCATCATTTAGCCGATAAACCGCTGCGTCGTCAGAGGTGGAGGAACCAACCAGCAGGTTAGGGTCCTCGCTGGAGCTTAATTGGCACAGCACCTGTGCCAGGTCCTTGGGACCTATTTTTGCCGCTCAGCCGGCAGAACTGGCCATCTCGGTAAGTAGACAGCCGGCAGCCCCGGCAAGTTGGCAGTTTTTCCCCTGCTGCATAGTTTATCCCCCCTTTCTTGAGATATACCCCTTTTATACACCACGCTAAATTAACCGTCAAGGATAAAGGTGCCAGCATTAAATTGTTTTATCAATTTGTGTGTTATTATATCGCTAACTTATCGATAAAGTTTTACTGATGCAGTCATTCACTTAAATAAAAAACCCCCTCATTGAAAGGGGGGTTTTGTTTCAGCGTCTTCTCAGAAAAGCCGGGATATCCAAACCATCAGAGTTGGAAAAGGGCTTGATTTCGATCTCACCGGGTTTTGGGCGTTCTACCTTGCGAATCCTGTCTTCGAATCCGGTGGCAATAACAGTTACCCTGACCTCTTCTTCCATCTGTTCGTCTATAACAGCACCGAAAATGATATTGGCCTCGGGATCGGCTGCCTGGAAGATAATCTCAGCTGCCTCGTTAACCTCAAACAATCCCAAAGATGTTCCGCCGGTTATGTTTAAAAGAACTCCCCTGGCACCCTCGATCGATGTCTCCAAAAGTGGGCTGGATATAGCGCTCCGGGCGGCGTCGGTGGCCCTGTTATCGCCCTTGGCGATACCGATACCCATTAAAGCCGAACCGGTGTCTTTCATGATCGTTTTGACATCAGCAAAGTCAAGGTTGATTAAGCCTGGCACAGCAATAAGATCGGATATCCCTTGAACACCCTGGCGCAACACATCATCAGCAATACGAAATGCTTCAACTATAGATGTTTGTTTATCAATTACCTGTAAGAGGCGGTCGTTTGGAATCGTGATCAGTGTATCGACCCTGGCTTTGAGATTCTCGATGCCGACTTCAGCCTGGTTGGCTCTCTTGCGGCCTTCAAAGGTAAACGGTTTGGTTACCACCCCTACCGTTAGTGCGCCCAGTTCCTTGGCTACCTCTGCTACAATAGGCGCCGCACCGGTGCCTGTTCCGCCCCCCATGCCCGCGGTGACAAAGACCATGTCGGAGCCTTTTAAGGCTTGAAGAACTTCATCGCGGTTCTCTTCTGCTGCCTTCTGGCCAATCTCGGGAATGCCGCCCGAGCCCAGACCCTTGGTCAGCTTGGTGCCGATCTGGATCTTGTGGTTGGCTTGTGCCAGATAAAGGGCCTGGGCATCGGTGTTCACCGCGATAAACTCAACACCTTTGAGCCCGGCGCTAATCATCCTGTTTACCGCGTTATTGCCACCTCCCCCGACCCCGATGACCTTTATGTTGGCAAACTGGTCAAGGTCGAGATCAAAATCAAGCATATCTTTGTCCCCCTCCATTATTTCTGAAAAACGGGCTGTCCTTTGTTTTATCCCGTTATATATTATCTGCCCCTATCTCGCAACAGGTAAACCATAATGGCCATCGCCTTGATTATATCAGGTCGGGGGCCTGTAAAACAGAACGCCCTAAGGCCGATCCAGACGCCACCCGCACCGAAATTTTCTTGTTCTGTTAGGATTCCACATTAATGAGTATTTTCCTTTTTATGATATGATTTTTTTAAAATGTGGCGGCGTATTATTGCCAGGTTTTGGAACAACCTTACACCAAAAGCAACAACAGCAGCAAGGTAGAGATCGATCCCCAGCCGCTCCCCGGTATATGCCAAACCTGCCGCCAAAAGTGCATTACTGAAAAAACCTGATAAAAATATGGAATTATCAAAATGGTCTTCCATTGCTGCGCGGATGCCGCCAAATACCGAGTCTAACGCGGCCAGTGCCGCAACTGAAAGAAACTTGGCATATGCCTGCGGCAGCACCAGGGGCATGTTCAGCCCGATAAAAATCCCGACTGTCATACCTAACATGCCTAACAAAAAACCGAGCCACATTTAAGGATCCCCCTCTTCACACATGTTTGGCGTAATCAAAACGCAGGGGCCCGCTGTATGCGGGTACCTGGATATTGCCTGACTGCCGGATATTGACGGCAGTGCCGCTGGCAGCCAGGTACTCGGCAAGCCCTCCTTTTATCTCGAGACTGCTTTTCAGCGTATCTGGATTTCCGATAGCTTTGATCAGGTAGGGGGGCGAAAGCTTCGTCAGGTTAATATTGATGTGATTACCGGCCTGGCGCACTTCACTGGTCGTAATAATGCGCTGATCATTAATCGATACAGCTTCAGCCCCGGCGCCCAGCAGATCGTTGATTACTTTTAAGAGGTCCTCATCCCGGATGTTGTAAAAACCCGCACTGCCCAGGGATTCGGATGATTTTTCCAGAAGCACCTCCACCCCAGGGCCCACCAGCGGTGTAAGGCCTGCATAGAGCATAATTTTATCAAGCTCGCCCTCAAGAACAACTGCAGCTTCTGTGCGGCCTTTCCGCGATTCATCAATCTTTGCGGTAAGGTCTGCAACCTCCTCTTCCAGGTCGGCTATATCAGTCTCCACATTTTTTTTCTCTATCGTCAGCGCCTGATATCTTTCGGTCGGCACGATCCCCGTGGTATTGCTGTTTGTACGAAACTGGAATGTGATCATCAAGCCTAGAAGGAAGGTGACTATGATTACAGATATATAAACAGGCCTGTTCAAGCTCAACCCCCCTAACCGGCAGCTTTGGCATAATCAAATTTGAGCCCGCCGCTGTATGCGGGCACTGTTACCTGGTTCATTTTCTTAACTCCCACCTGAATACCCCAGAACTGAAGGATCTCCGCCACCCCGCCCTTCATTTTGATCGAACTTTCCAGGGTGTTGGGATCTCCTATTGCTGTGATGACAAAAGGCGGGGCCAGCCTTTTATCCTTGTTTAAAACAATGGTCGGGCCTATGCATCGCACCTCTGTGCTGGCAAGAATCCTCTCCCCGTTTAAAGAAATGGCCTCAGCTCCCGCTGCCCTGATTTCATTTAAAACACGCAATACATCTTCATCATGCAGGACGTAAAGGTTTGGGTTTTCACCGGGTTTCAGGGCGATATTACTGTCATTGAGAGTCACTTCTACCCCGGGTCCTCTCAGTTCGGTAACCCCGGCCAGGATCCTGGCGCGGTCCAGCTGTTCCTTCAGTTCAGCGTCATCTGGGCCTGCGGAAATCTCGTCCAAACTTGAGCGCAACGAATTAACCTCTCCCTGGAGCAGCTCACGATCATTTTTCAGCCCATTTACCTGGTTGGCTACCAGCTGCGTCCTCTGGACAGGTTCTGTTTTGTTTATTTCCGTCGTAAGTTTGAACTGCATGGCCAGCAAGACACCCAGCGCCAAGCCGACTATGGCAATAGTCCAGTGCAGGCCTTTCAATTAATCACCGGCTTTTTTTTGATTCTTATAATATACCACCGGCTGCCCGGTGTATGAAAGGTCAATATAATGAATTTTCGCTCCCTGTTTGCGCAGTTCCAATAAAATCTGCTGAAATATTATTCCTTTTTCCTGAATTTCCTGGGGCAGGCCAAACCGGCACTGATATCCCTCGGTTGTGTAAATATTAATCTGTCCGTCATCGCCGACATGGACCTCGGACAGGTTGGCTGCTGAGCCGGCGGGCAGCCCTTTGATCACAGCGAGGGCGGATTTCAGCCCTTCCGATTCAAATGCCTGCCCTGGTCCGGATACGTCTACCTGCACACCTGTAATCACCGGCAGACCCGGTGTTCCGGCAGCCGCACCGGTTAAATATACGCCATCCTCGTCCACTTCAATGAAACCGTCTTTTGCCGGTATTAGGCCCATAGGCACACGCTCAACTACCGTTATGACAATAGAAGAAGGCAGCGACCTGGCAACCTTTGCTTCCCTGATCATCGGGACCTGCTTCAGGTTGGCGGCTACAGCAGCCGTTTTTACCGCAAAAATATTTACACCCTGGCCGATATCAGCCGCAGCTTGTATCTGTTCTTCACCCAGATAGAGATTTCCCTGCACCAGAACATTGCGCACCTCAAAAACCGGTGAGCGCATCAGGGTAAACAATGTCGCAAGAACCAGGATAAAAAAAATAACGCTTTCAAGGACATTCCATTTCTTTTGTCTTTTGCGGCTCTTGGGGGAACCGGCCAAAATTTTCACTCCGCATTCTTAAATAGTATATTCATATGTAATTATATCAACCGCTGGCAAGTTGTCCAGATATAAACTAAAAAAGAGCTGCTGCAAGCAAACTCTCTCCGCTTCCCCATTCAGGATGTGCGATTAAACTCCATCATCTCACGGCTGCTTAAAAGCAGCCGATGACTTTAATCTCAGGTTTCAGCTCAAGCCCAAAACATTCCAGCACTTTTTTTCTGGCCCTGTCAATAAGCATTAACACATCACAGGCCGTAGCCCCGCCAAGGTTGACAATAAAATTCGCGTGCAGCATGGAAATTTGCGCGCCGCCTACCCGTTCGCCTTTTAAGCCAGCCGCCTCAATGAGGCGTCCGGCAGAATCACCGGGAGGATTTTTAAAGATACTGCCCGCGCTGGGATATTGCAGGGGCTGGGTATCCTTCCTTTTTTTTATGTAAGCCGCCATTGCTTCTCTGACAGCCTCTTTATCACGCCTGTAACAGGAAAACACAGCTTCCATCACCACAGTTTGTTCATCCTGCAGGATACTCGACCGGTAGCCAAATTTCATTTCATCTTTTGTCTTTTTGATAAAATAACCGTCCGGGTTTAATAACAGGATCTCTATCGCCAGCGTGCCGACAGAAAACCCATTGGCCCCGGCGTTCATGACCACCGCGCCCCCGACAGTACCGGGTATGCCCGCTAAGAATTCGAAACCCCCCAAACCGGCATCCCTGGCCGCGGCAGCCAGCCTTGACAGCTTTGCCCCCGCCCCTGCAGTGATTAAGTTATCATTTACAGAGATCCGGTCAAGCCCACTGCCCACCTTAATGATAATTCCCCTGAATCCCTTGTCTGAAACCAGGATGTTCGTACCCGCGCCGATGATTATAAGCGGGATTGACCGCTCGTGAGCATACGATACTGTCAGCTGCATTTCTTCCCGGCTGGCCGGCTCCGCAAAAATGTCGGCCGGCCCTCCGATAAGCCAGCTGGTATGTTTTTTCATCAACTCGCCGGACCGTACCCGACCGGGTAAAATATTTTGCAATTCAAGGTAACAGGTATTATCAGCCAACATCCTGACGCTCCTTTAACCGGGCTACCAGCTCTACCCCAGCAGCCCAGATATCACCTGCTCCCATTGTAATGATCATATCGCCGGGACAGGCTGTCCGGACAAGGAAATCTACAATTTCCCTCCTGGTCGCCAGGTAAATAACCTTGCGGCCATCCTGATTTTCTATGGCTGAGATGATCGTTTCTGCGGAAATGCCTGCGATTGGTGGTTCCCCGGCACTGTATAATTCGCTGATGATGATCAGGTCGGCGTCTTTAAAGGCGTCACCGAAACGCTCACCCAAAATGGAAGTTCTGGTATAGCGGTGAGGCTGAAAAACACTGATTACCCTGCCGGTTTTTAGCTGGGCTGCGGCCTTCAGTGTCGCTTTGATTTCTGTTGGGTGATGGGCATAGTCATCTATAACCTTTATCCCGTTCACTTCGCCTGTCAGCTGGAATCTTCGTCCTGCGCCCGAAAAGGTTTCCAGTACACCGGCAATTTGATTAAAAGATAGGCCGATAAACCGTCCGGCGGCAACAACTGCCAGGGCGTTTGACAGGTTATGCCTGCCGGGAATTTTCAGCCTCAAGGTCCCTAATTTTAAGCCGCGGCAGTAAACATCACCGGCCGTGGTGTGATCGTCCAGCTGCATGTTCTTCATGGTGTAATCAGCCCCGGGCTCATCCAGCGCATAGGTTTCAAATGGCCGGCTGTAACCATCCAGCATGGCTCTTAATCTCGGATCGTCCAGGCAGACGACAGCCAGACCGTTCTCAGGCACCTTGGCCAGAAATTCACGGAATGCAGCCAGGATGTTTTCCACACTTTTATAATGATCAAGGTGATCGTCATCGATATTCGTTATTATCTCAACCAGCGGATCGAGCTTCAGAAAAGATCCGTCGCTTTCATCCGCTTCGGCTACCATGTACTCTCCTAAACCCAATTTTGCGTTGCCGCCTATATCCGTCAATTCACCGCCGATAACTATGGTCGGATTGAGCTTGTTTTTTTCCAGTACCAGCGCAAGCATCGAGGTGGTAGTGGTCTTGCCGTGCGCTCCAGCGATCGCGATCCCTTTCTGTCTCTTCATCAGCCAGGCCAGCATCTCACTCCTGTGGACCACCGGCAAACCCCTCTTCTTTGCTTCTGCCAGCTCCTCGTTGTCAGGAGGTATTGCCGTCGATGCTACAACCAGATCGGCGCTGCCTAAATTATTCCTGGAGTGCCCGGTATAAAAGGTCGCCCCCAGCGCCTCCAGCCTCTCTGTCACAACTGAAGGTTTAAGGTCTGAGCCGGATACCTTATAGCCCAGCCCGATCAGGATCATCGCTATGCCGTTCATGCCGGAGCCGCCTATTCCGATGAAATGAGCATGCTGTGTCTTCTGCACAGGTCACATCTCCTTTATGATGCACGTAAAGTTTAATTCATGCCAGTCCCGTTATTTGCCAGACTGTTTAACCAGTTCATCCACACACTCAATTATATCTGCCAGGGCCATTCTCCTGCCAATACTTTTACTGGCGGCAGACATGGCCGACAGCCTCGCCCGGTCGCCGAGAAGTTCGTTGATCCTGGCGCAGAGCAGCGCCCCGCTGAGCTGGCCATCCAGCACCACTAGCGCAGCCCCCTCTTTCTCCAATGCGCGTGCATTAAACTCCTGGTGGTTTTCTGAAGCGTAAGGGTAGGGAATTAGTATCGAAGGTATTCCCAGTGCTGTTAATTCGGCTAGGGTGGCCGCCCCTGCCCTGCTGACAACCAGATCAGCAGCCAGCGCATCCCGCATGTCATAGATATAAGGCACGACCTTGATATTGCTGGCTTTGGCCGGGTCTATACCGCTGGCGGCGCAGTCTGCAAGAAATTCCTGGTACCCTGCTGTGCCTGTGGCATGAAGGATATTCAGGCGCGGGTCCTCAGCGAAAGTTTTTAATACTTCGACCATCGCTTTGTTGATCGTGCGCGCGCCGCGACTCCCTCCAAAGGAAAACAGGAAAAAACGGCTTTCATCAAATCCCAGCCTCTTTAAACCTGAAGATTTGTCCGCCTGTAAAATTTCAGGGCGGACAGGCAGCCCCGTCAGCTTTACCTTTTCCCGGCGCGGAAAATATCTGACCGAGTCAGCAAAAGTAACTGCGATGCTGCTGGCAAAGCGGGAAAGAATTCTGTTGGTTATGCCCGGCAGGGCGTTTTGCTCGTGGATCAAGGTTGGAATTCGCCTGATTGCTGCCGCCAATATGACCGGCCCGCAGACGAAGCCGCCCGTACCAATAACCACGTCTGGTTTATAGGAGCTGATTATTTTACCAGCCTGGCGTAATCCCTGCCAGGCCTGCCATACTGCCGCCAGGTTGCGCAGTGAAATTTTTCTTTCCAGACCGGCAGCCGCAATGCTCCTGAAAGGCAGCCCTTCTTTGAGTACGATATCCGACTCCATACCACCGGCAGTCCCCATGTACAGAATTTCAGCCCCGTTGTACCTGTCTTTAAGCCCTTTGGCAATGGCCAGGGCGGGATAGATATGCCCGCCGGTTCCGCCACCTGCTACTACAAAACGCAAAAAGTTCCAACTCCTTACCAGGTTAAAAAAATACAGGCCCACGATGGACACCGGCAGTGCCTCTTTAAAACACGCGTCCCGCTTCTGCTTGGTCGGCAGGTATAACTGAACCTGCAGGTCCTATTTTACTTGGTCGTAGTAAACCGCGAGATATTAAGCAGTATCCCCACTGCCGCCATAGTGAACAGCAGCGAGGTGCCGCCGAAGCTAATAAATGGCAGCGGAATGCCTGTTATCGGAAATGAAGCTGTCACAACACCGATGTTTATTATCGCCTGCACCCCGACCCAGGCTGTGATGCCGGTGGCAAGCAGGCTGGCAAATGGATCCTGGGAGGTAATGGCGATTTTCAACCCCCTCCAGATGAACAAGACAAAGAGCATGATCACAAGTGATGCACCGATGAAACCAAGTTCCTCACTTATGATAGCAAAGATAAAATCAGTGTGGTTTTCCGGCAGGTAAAGAAATTTTTGCCTGCTCTGGCCCAGGCCCAATCCGAACAGACCGCCGGAGCCGATAGCATACAACCCTTGGATAATATGAAAGCCTGCGCCCTGCGGATCAGCCCAAGGATCCAGAAAAGCCATAAACCTTTCCAGGCGGTAAGCCTCTTTAAAGATAGCAAAATATCCAGCCACAACTACTGCCGCGGCAATAACGCCCAGGTGAGTAAGCCTCGCCCCGGCGGCAAAGATCATAACTAATACGATTCCGACTAGGGACATTGCAGTCCCCATGTCCGGCTGCTTTAGGATCAGGGCGGCGGCCAAACCCATCACGGCCAGATAGGGCAGGACACCGCTGGTAAAATGCTTGATGTTATCCCCTTCCCTGGACAGCCCATAAGCAGTAAAAATTATTATACAGAGCTTGGCGAATTCGGCAGGCGCGAAAGGAATCGGCCCTCCGATCCACCGCCTTGCGCCTCCAATCTCCAGGCCTATGCCAGGTATCAGGACCAGGACGAGTAAAACAAAGGACACAACAAGAAAAGGCTGTATATAACGCCGCATCTGTCTGTAATCAAAATTCATCATAACGAACATGGCGATTAAACTGATCAGCGACCACGTCAGCTGTTTCTTTAAATAATAATAGCTGTCGTTGTATTCGACCAGGGTTTTATATTCACTGGCGCTAAAAACCATGATCACCCCTATCCCCAAAAGGGTGATAACTGTAATAAAAAGAACAAAGTCCGGGGATTTTCTTTTCACAGGCATCGGTTGCTCCTCCATAATCGAGGCTTACTGGCGCTGTTCATACAACGGCAGCATTCGCATGTGGACAAATGTGTCAGCCGGCCGTTTTCTTAAAACCAGAAACGATCTTCTTGAACAAATCCCCGCGTTCCTCATAGCTCTTAAACATGTCCCAACTGGCGCAGGCCGGTGATAACAGCACGATTTCCCCATCCCGGGCAGCCCGGTGAGCCAGGACAACTGCCTCTTCAAAGTCAGAAGCCCTTTGCATATTATCAAAACCCCTGGCCCTGGCGGCATCCGCGATCAGCTCTGCGCTCTGGCCGAGAACCACCAGCACCCTCACTCTTTCTTTAACCTTGGCGGCAAACTCACCAAAGTCACTGCCCTTGTTTTTGCCGCCTGCGATCAGGACTACCGGCTCGGTATAGGCCTCCAGGGCTTTGATGGATGCATCCGGATTTGTTCCCTTGGAATCGTTAATATATTTCACACCGTTAATTTCGGCTACAAACTCAAGCCGGTGGGATACTCCTTTAAACTCTCTCAGGACACCGGCGATGGCATCATTCCCAACCCCGGCCGCTTTTGTGGCAGCCACGGCAGCAAGAGCGTTTTCGAGATTATGCGCGCCTGGAATACCGATCTCTGCAGCCCTGCAGATTGCTTCCGGGGAGTCGTCAAAGTCAGCCACAATTTCACCGTCTTTTACATAAACACCAGGCTTTATTACCTGCCGGGCGCTGAAAAAAATTTTACGGCCGCAGGTTTTATCCCCAAGCCCGGCGGTCTGGGGGTTATCATAGTTCAGCACTGTAAAGTCACTGGCGCCCTGGTTCTCAAATATCCTGACCTTGGCTGCAATGTAGCCCGCCATATTGCCGTGCCGGTCAAGGTGGTCCGGGGTGATGTTTAAGATTACCGCTATCTTTGGTTTGAAACACCTTATTGTTTCCAGCTGGAAGCTGGAAACCTCTGCCACTATTACAGCCTCGGGTCCATACCGTTCTACCTCGGTCACCAGGGGAAGGCCGATGTTGCCCCCGACCAGCGTTTCCCGGCCTGCTTTTTTAAAAATCTCACCGATCAGAGTAGTAGTTGTAGTCTTGCCATTTGTCCCGGTAATGGCTACAATCGGCGCCGCGGCAAATAAATAGGCCAGCTCCAGTTCACCGGTCAAAGCAATGCCGTATTTCATTGCGGACCTGGCAGGCTCCTCTGTAAGCGGCACACCTGGGCTTAAAACAACCATATCAAATGTTTTGCTCCTCACCTCCGGATAGCCGCCCAGTGATAGCACTACCCCGGCGCCTTCCAGTTGGTCCAGTTCATCGCTTGAACAGGCCGGTATTTTCGCATCGGCCAGGACCGCAAACGCTCCTTTTGCCGCCAGAAAACGCGAGACGGCCAAGCCGCTTTTGCCGGCGCCCACTACCAATATCCTTTTCCCCTTGAGTTCCATCAACATCTGCCTTTCACGATCATAGTAACTTTAAAAAACCCGGTAAATACCAATTAGGCCAATTGCAGCAAAAATCAGGGTGGCTGTCCAAAAAGTAAACACTACCCTGTTTTCACTCCATCCACCCAGCTCATAATGGTGATGCAGGGGGCTCATCCGGAAAAACCTGCGGCCGGTGGTCTGGTAGCAAATAACCTGGATAATCACTGAGAGCGTTTCCAGAACGAAAATCCCGCCAATAATCAGCAGAAACAGTTCACTCCTGGTGATCACCGCCGCTGCGCCGAGACCTCCCCCCAAGGCAAGAGATCCGGTATCACCCATAAAAACTTTCGCCGGATGGCGGTTGTAGATTAAAAATCCGAGACAGCCTCCGGCCAGGGCGGCCATGCTTACAGCCACTCCGTCTCTGAAGGCGAACAGGGCAATTATCATTAATGCCAGGGCCACCAACATACTGACCCCCGCGGCAAGGCCATCCAGGCCATCCGTCAGGTTGACGGCATTGGCCGCGCTTACAATCACAATGACAGCAAAAGCCATAAACGGCCAGACGCCCAGTTCCAGCTGTACGCCGCCGGATGTGAAAAATCCTGCAAAGGGTATTACAATTTCAGTACCGCGTCCAAGCCCATATACGATCCAAAAAGTCAGGACTGTAGCGAGCAGGACCTGGCACAACATTTTTTGCCGCGCTTTAAGCCCCAGGGATCTTTTCAAAACCACTTTCATATAATCGTCCAAAAATCCAATCAGACCGAAGCCCAGGATCGCTGCCAGCACGATTAGGCCGTCAGCCCGACCGCGGGCCAGAAAAAAACATCCTGCAACAGTGCCGGCTAAAAACATAACCCCTCCCATTGTAGGTGTGCCGGCTTTGTTCAAGTGCCGGGAAGGCCCTTCGGAGCGGATGTTTTGTCCGAACTTCATTCTTTTAAGCAGTGGTATGATCAGCGGCCCTAGCAGTGATGTTACTGCCAGCGAGATGACAAAGGCCAGCGAAAGACTTTTCATAAAACGCCTGCCGTGCTTTCCATAGATTTTTGATCCTTAATCCAAAGATGTAAAAATCATGATGTCTGCTGTTGTTTAATATCATCCCAGGATTCTATCAGCTGCACGACGATCTGCTCCATTTTCATGCCCCTTGAGCCCTTGACCAGGACCACATCACCGGCCTGCAGCAGTTTTTTCAGTACCCCTGCCGCTTCATTGTTATCAAGGCATTGATAAGCCTTTTCAGCCGGAAAGCCGGCGCCAATCGCCCCGTCATAGATCGCGGCAGCCAGATCCCCAACAGCGACGAGGCCGGCCAGATTTAACCCCGCCGCGGTTTCTCCAATTTCCCTATGCCCCTCCAGCGCCTGCGGCCCCAACTCCAACATATTTCCGAGCACTGCGATTTTTCGTCTTTCACCGGCAAGATCTGCCAGGGTCTGCAGTGCCGCCCTGGTTGAGGCAGGGCTTGCGTTATAAGTGTCATTAATAATTTTCAGGCCGCCGCAGTTTATTAGTTCCAGACGCATGCCTGTTAGAACAACCGAGGCCAGCCCCCGGGCAATTTCTTCATCAGCAAGACCCATCTCCCTGCCAACGCCAACAGCTGCCAGAGCGTTTAAAACATTGTGCCTGCCCGGGACAGGGATAACGAAGGTGTAGCGTTCACCGCCTGCAACCACGTTAAAAGTGCTGCTGCCGCCATCGGTCCTGATGTGATCAGCCCTGATATCGGCGGCTTGGTCTGAACCGAAGTAGATCACTCTGCCCCTGCAGCGACCGGCCTCCCGCCTGATGTAAGGGCTCTCGCTGTTGAGCAGGGCAAATCCTTCCGGTGGAATGTGTTCGAGTATTTCACCTTTAGCGGCGGCAATGCTGCTGACATCCCCCAGCAGTTCCAGGTGGGTTTCGTTGATATTGGTGATTACCGCACCGTCCGGCCTGGCAATCCGGCAGAGAGAATCGATTTCCCCCGATCCCCGCATTGCCATTTCCACTACCGCCACCTCGGTATCCTTACCAATCTTTAATAATGTCAGCGGCAGCCCGATCTCATTATTTAAATTGCCGGTTGTCTTGATAAGCCTGAAGCGTGTTTCCAGTACCGCAGCGATCATATCTTTAGTGGTAGTTTTGCCGGTGCTGCCGGTAACTCCAACCAGGAATGCGCCGCTGCGCGCCCTATTTACAGACGCCAGCGACTGGAGTGCGGATAGTGTCTCCCCAACCAGTAAAGCCGGTATTTCCGGCGGCAGTTCCAATCTGCGGCTGATCACCAGACCGCCGGCGCCGGCATTGACAGCATGGTCCAAAAAGTTATGGGCGTCATAGCGTTCCCCGCTTAGAGCAAAAAACAGGTCACCCTCCCGGGCAGCGCGGGTGTCAGTCGACACTGCGCTGAATTTCGCCCCGGGGTCACCCTGGATAATTTCTCCGCCGGTAACCATTGCAATTTCACTTAGCACCATCGGTATCATTTATTTCACGTCTCGCTTATAATTTTGAGTTCTTCAAGGGCCGCCACAGCTTCCAGGCGGTCATCGAAGGGGTATTTCCGGGTGCCGATAACCTGGTAGTCCTCATGCCCTTTGCCCGCGATAACCACCACATCATCCTTTTTGGCCATCCCCACCGCCATGCGGATAGCTTTCCGCCTGTCCGGTTCAATATTATAGCTGTCCTCATCCGCTGCCAGCTTCAGCCCGGCCATAATCTCCTCAATAATCAGTAAAGGGTCTTCTGTACGGGGATTGTCTGAGGTTATTATTGTATAGTCACTGTACGCGGCGGCAATTCTGCCCATCAATGGCCTTTTCTGACGATCACGGTCTCCGCCGCAGCCGAAAACAGTGATCAGCCGCCCCACGGTCAGCTGGCGGGCGGTTTTTAGTACGTTTTCCAGGCCGTCGGGGGTGTGTGCATAATCTACAATCACTGTAAAATCCTGGCCACAGTTAACCAGTTCAAATCGTCCCGGTACACCCTCGACACCTTCCAGGGCTTTTTTAATCACTTCAGTCGGCACTCCCAGGGCTGCTGTGGTGGTAAAAGCCGCCAGCGCGTTATAAACATTAAACATCCCTGTTATTTTGAGCTGTAAAGAACAACTGCCCCATTTGCCCCGGACTGTAAAATCAACCCCGCCGGCTTTGACCACGATGTCTTCCGCCCACACATCCGCCGGGCAGTTTATGCCATAGGTATAAACATTCCCGCCGGCAGCTTTGGCAATATCCGGAGCCTTGCTGTCATCAGCGTTAATCACAGTATACTTTTCCCCGCTTTTACTGCCGCCGCTGGCCGGAGCACTGAAGAGTTTTAACTTGGTTTCCAGGTAGTCCTCCATACTTGCGTGAAAGTCGAGGTGATCCTGGGTCAGGTTGGTAAAAACAGCCACGTCAAATTCACATCCATCTACCCGGTTCAAGGCCAGGGCATGGGAAGAAACCTCCATCACACAAACATTTACCCCCTCGGCCAGCATTTCGGATAGTAGGCGCTGCAGATCCAGGGATTCAGGTGTGGTATGCTTAACCGGTATTATCCTATCACCAATCCGGTTATGTATCGTGCCTATCAAGCCTATTTTCTTGCCTGAGGCTGATAAAACAGCAGCCACCAAATTAGTGGTGGTTGTTTTGCCGTTGGTGCCCGTAATACCGATCATTTTCATTTTTGTTGAGGGATTATAGTAGAAGCGGGCCGATATCAGGGCGAGCGCATGCCTGGTATTGTGCACGCGCACCCATGCGGTGCCTTCAGGGATATCAATATCCCGCTGTATTACAACCGCGGCAGCGCCACGTTTAATGGCCTCGTTAATATATTCGTGGCCGTCAGTATTAAATCCCTCTATAGCCACAAATAAAAAGCCCGGCCCTACCTGGCGCGAATCATATGCTATCCCTTTAATAAGAACAGAGGGATCACCGACTGCCGTACGGATTTCGACCGCTTCAAGCAATTCCCGTAATAACAATTTGCTTTCCTCCTGGTCACGACTATTTATCATCTTTAAATTTCATTGTACTTTCTGCAGCAGCTGCTTGATGATGGTCAGTCAAGTAGAGGTTTTATTGTGGGGGGCTGGAACTCAACAGTGATCGTTGTCCCCCTTCTTACCTTTGTGCCCGGCTTTTCCTGTTGGCCAGCGCCGTAACCGCTGCCTGCGGGGTTGAGATAAAGGCCAAGTTTTTCTAAGACGCTCCCGGCCACCTTAATGGACAAGCCTGTAAAGTCAGGAACTGTTACTTCTTCTGCGGCGCCAAAATCGTATGGCTGCACTTCTAAAACTACTATAGAACCGCTTGCCACTGCCATACCGCCTTGCGGGGACTGGTTGGCAACAATATTACCCTCACCACTGGTTTGAACAATAAAACCGGTATCTATTAAATATTTTTGTGCTTCTTCAACAGGGTAATTAAGCATGTTGGGCATGAATAAATTTTCTCTGTGTTCTTCAAAAACGAAGGATGAATTTGGGCTTTCCAGGTCAGGCCTTTCCGGCACCCTCATATAACGGAGGGTATCCTGGGCAATCGCCTTAAAAACGGGCGCTGCCACCTGGCTGCCATAATATACCGGACCAGTCGGCTCGGCGACCATTACCAGCACAGCGATCTGCGGGTCGTCTGCCGGAGCAAAACCTGCAAATGAAGCAACATATTTTCCATCAGCATAGCTCCCTCCTTCAACAACCTGGGCGGTCCCGGTTTTGCCTGCCGCCCCGTAACCATCAACAAAGGCATTCTTCCCGGTGCCTTTGGACACCACATTAGCAAGAAGTTCCTTTAATGTCTGGGCCGTGTTCCTTGATATCACCTGTCGTACCGTCTCGGATTTAAATTCTTTGGCCACATTCCCATCTGCGTCTTTTATCGCTTTGACCAGTGTCGGTTTTAATAAAACGCCCCCGTTTGCCACCGCCGAAACTGCATTAATCAGCTGCATCGGCGTTACCGCGATAGACTGGCCGATAGACATAATCGCAATATTCAATTCCGTAGCTTCCGCTTCAGGTATCTCGATGCCGATCTCCTCGCCCGGCAGCCCTACCGCGGTTTTCTGCCCGAAACCGAAAGCGTTGATATATTTGTAGAAGTTTTCCCTGCCCAACCTCAGGCCAACGGTGATAAAACCAGGGTTGCAGGAGTTCTGGACGACTTCCTCAAATGTCTGGGCGCCATGCCCGCCTGCATACCAGCACTGGATTGTCCGGCCGGCAATCTGAATAAATCCGGGATCGTAAAATGTATCGCCAAGGCTGACTGCCCCCTCTTCCAGGGCGGCGGCCGCTGTTATTATCTTGTAGGTTGATCCGGGCTCATAATTATACCAAATGCTCGGGTTGTGGTCCCACACCGACTGGGGGTATTGCCTCCAATTACTAGGATCGAATGTTGGCCGGTTGCCCATGGCCAGGATCTCACCGGTCCTGGGATTCATAACAATGATTACAGCATTCTTAGGGTGGTAAGTATTCACAATCTTATCCAGTTCTCTTTCCACAAAAAACTGTATGGTCTGGTCAATGGTTAAGACGAGATTTTGACCGGGGACAGGAGGGACAAATTTTTGGAGGCTTTCAGGTATGTTCCTGCCCACAGCATCTTTTTCGATTACTATACGCCCCGGGATACCCCTTAATTCTTTGTCGTAAACGCTTTCAACACCAATCAGGCCCTGGTTGTCATCACCGGAAAAACCAAGCACATGGGCGGCAATGCTTCCCTGGTGATAAAAACGCTTGTTTTCTTCAATTAATTCGACACCATTTATAGCCAGTGACTTCAAGCTCTGGGCTGATTCATAATCAATCCGTCTTTTAAGCCAGACAAAGCCGGCGCCCGAGGTCAGCTTTTGATATACTTCCTCATTATCAATTTCCAGGGCTGCGGCAATCTTATCCGCCGCACCGCGCTTATCTGAGATCTGAGGGGGAAAAGCATAAGCAGAATCAACACTTACGCTGGTTACCAGCTCGTTGCCGTTGCGGTCATAAATAATCCCCCGCTTCGCTTCAACCGGCACATCTATCATTCTCAGTTCCTGGGCTTCTTCTCTTAACCTGTCACCCTCAACAAGCTGCAGCCATCCCAGCCGTAAAATCAGGGCTGAAAAAACCAGCGTTGCCGCTAAAATAACCACGGTTGTTCTTTTGCGCACTAATAAAGTAGTTTTCCGCATCTTTTCCCTCCGATGGTCCAGCCCCCAGTTCATGCCCGGTCAGTATTTTATCTTCAAACCGGTTAACCAGTTCGGTAAAAGCTCTCATAAGAGGAATCTTTTCCTGCCCGGCATAGTTATTGCCGCTATCCTGGCCCCTGTTAGAGTCGGTTTCGTTGGCGCCTTTTTGCTGGTTGATGCCATCCACCATTACCACAAGTACATTGTTGTTGTCAGGCTTTATCATGCCCAGTTTGCCCACAGCAATGGCCTCTACACGCTCAAGTGATGTCATTTTCTGGACTTCTTCAGCCAGATTATGGTTTTCTACACGCAAAAGAGCAAGTTCTCTTTCCAGGCGGGTAATCTGGTACCCCAGTGTAATGACCTGTGAGCAGTAAACAGTGATCATCACGCCTGTTAAAAAACCTGCTAAAACCAGTCCGATTATCGCCAGCCTTGGTCTTTTAGGTGTAGCTTTAACCTTTGATTTTTTTTTGGGCGGCGCATCTTCAGACAATTTGTAGTAGCCTGTCTTCTCCTGAGCTACTATCAATATTATTCAGCCCCTAAACATATTCAGACTTCCTGCCATGAAGAAGGATCTATGGTATAACGGTTTTTCCCGTGTTTTAAATCTTTATGTATGTGTTAAATCTTTTCGGCTATTCTCAGCTTGGCGCTCCTGGCCCTGGGATTGCCCTCTGCTTCTGCAGCAGAAGGGACAAGCGGCCTGGGCGTAATGATTTTTAATATCTTTCTGCCGCCGCACACGCACACGGGGAATTCCCTCGGACAGGTGCAGGACGATGCCAGCCGGCGGTATAAATCTTTTACAATCCTGTCTTCCAGGGAATGGAAAGAGATGACACAGATCCTTCCGCCGGGCTTGAGTGCTTGAACAGCGTTTTGCAACGAGGATTCAAGAATTTCCAATTCTCTGTTTACCGCTATTCTGAGTGCCTGAAAAGTCCTCTTGGCCGGGTGCGGCCCCTGCCGCCTGGCGCCTGCAGGAATTGCCTTTTTGATGATTCCCACCAGCTGTCCGGTAGTTTCAATGGATTGCGCCTTCCTGCCCTCGCAGATAAAAGCTGCTATCCGGGAAGCCCAGCGTTCTTCCCCGAAAGCTTTTATTATTTTTTCCAATTCCTGCTCAGGCAGGTTGTTGACAAGATCTCTGGCCGTCAGAACCTGCTCCGGGTCCATTCTCATATCGAGCGCAGCGTCGTGCTGGTAGCTGAATCCCCTGGCGGGGTTATCCAGCTGGTATGATGAAGTTCCCAGGTCAAACAGGACCCCGTCAATTTCCTTTATGCCGAGCTGCTCTAAGACTTCAGCCAGGGCACTGAAATTTGCCCGGACCAGGACAGCCCGTTCTTGATAAGGAGCCAGCCTTATTTTTGCTTCTTCCAATGCTGCTGGATCCTGATCCAAAGCTACCAGGTGCACACCGAGCTCTGTACCTGTAAATTTCTTTAATATCGCTTCACTGTGACCGGCGCCGCCCAGGGTACAGTCCACGTAGACACCTTCCGGCTTTACATTCAGCCCCTCCAAAACCTCTTCCAGCATTACAGGTTGGTGATAAAATTTAATCAGAACCGACCTCACTGCCCTCATTTTTTCTTAACAACAATAATTTTAACGTACTTATGTATTTGCGGGGAGCTATAAAAAACCGATGTTATTGTCAGCCAGTTTTTCAGATATTTCCTCGTAAGAAAGCGCCGCCCGGTTATTATACTCATCCCACTTGTCCTTGGACCAGATTTCCACCCTGGAGGAAACACCGATAACGACAACATCCTTTTCCAGGCATGCGTATTCACGCAGATTGCCG
>DHGV01000034.1 GCA_002402945.1 Pelotomaculum sp. UBA4789 | reverse complement strand
GGGTCGGACTTCTTCAGTGCCCTTGCTAAGTATAGGATCTCCTCATATTCATAACCGGATCCCGATCCTGCCAAGATCAGTTGGAAATCAGTCCGTGCCACGGGCAGCTGGGAAACAGCCCTGATCAGGGAGGGGACACCTTTGGCGGCACTAAGCTTTCCGGCATAAAGTGCTTTTATTTTGCCATTTGGCTCCCTGTGTACCGGCGGATAAAAAAGATCCCCGTTAAAGCCGGAGCCGATGACAATAATTCTGTCTCCGTCAATATCATAAGCGGCTTCAATCTGTTCCTTCTGATAAGCAGAAAGAGCAGTAATCCGATCAATCTGCCGGCACCCGGCAACCACCGCATCGCTGAATTGTTCAGCGTTGGTCAGCTGCCTTAATTCGGTGCCATGACAGATACCGATCACCGGGGATAGCGGAAAAAGCTTCCTGACCAGTGCGGCCAAGAGCCACAGATGGTGGACAATAATCAGGTCTGGCTGGAAGGCGGCTGCTTCCTCCAGGACCCGGGTAAACGCTTTTTCCCAGAGGCGGGTCATTTCACCTGTCATCTGCCGGTAGCGGGTGCTTGGATAGGGCATCTCATCGCTCATCCCGGGTACCGGAAAGGGCAGTTCCTCGGTTTCAAAAAGCACCGGCATAAAAAGAAGACTCTCCGGTAAGCCTTGAACATATCCTCTGTCCCCATCAGAAATACCAGCCAGCAGGCACTGATCATGACCCCTTTGAGCAGCCACCCTGAGTAGATTTAAAAGAAAGATCCCGCTCCCTGTATGTCCCGGTTTTTGGGCGATTACATGGAGGATTCTCATAGCAACACCTTTTTTATTGGCAGTATAGGCTTTTAAGTGAATTCATGTCAAGGAATTATTTATGTATTTACCGGGAAAACCAGAGAGACCAGAGAGTTACAGTGGGACAAGGTACCTGTCCCCCATGTCCCACTATAAATAATTATTATAGCGGCAAGAATCAATATTAATAAGTTTAATTGGATAAAAAAACACGGCATTGCTATACTTTATATGAACCTAGCATAAAAAAACATTAATGATTGAAGTGACAATTGCCGTGTCGAAGAAAAGCTTAATATTTCTAGTTAAGATCGTTGTATCCGCAGGGTTATTGAGCTGGTTAATTTACAGCATAGATTGGCCTGTCCTGCTGGATGTTTTCACAGCGGCAGAACCAGGTTGGCTGCTCTTAGCCGGGGTTTTTGTTGTTTGCTCCCTAGTAGTAAGCGTGGAAAAATGGTCGCTGGTTTTAAGAGCAGAGGGTATAAATATTCCGTGGTACCAACTGTGGAAAGCATATTGGATCGGGATCTTCTTCAACAACTTTCTTCCTTCCGGTATCGGCGGTGACGGGATCAGAGTACTCCTCGTAGGCCGTAACATTTCCAACATGGCCGGCGCGGCTTCCTCGGTTGTTGCAGAGCGGTTGCTGGCTACATTGGGCTTGGCTCTGACCGGACTAATGGCAGGACTGATAGCAGGCTCCGGCCGGCAGGTGAGTTGGATTTTTATGCTTCTCATGATTGTTTCAACCGGGCTGCTCTTCTTTTTAATGCTTGGCAGAGTTCCCATCTGGGCCGATAAGAAGGATGGTAAGATCAGCGGCTTTATTCGTGGATTCCTCTTGCATGGTCAGGCTATGCGCGGTCAAGGAAAAATGATGATTAAAGTGGGATTTCTGTCCGTATTATTTCAGCTTACCGTAGTCGCCGTAAACTATGCTATTTTTCGCAGCCTCCATGTCGACACATTGGGCTGCTGGGCTCTGGTTTATATCATACCTGCCATTTCCGCTATCGCCATGATTCCCATCGGGATTAACGGTTACGGGATACGCGAAGGCGCCTATGTGCTCCTGCTGGCCACTTACGGGGTGGCAGGGAGCGTTGCTCTGGCGGCTTCTCTTCTTTTTGCGGTGCTTGTAAGTTTCTGCAGCCTTTATGGCGGATATCTCTGGCTAGGCAATCGGGACAAGAGCGCAGGCAGGGAATACACCGCGGAAAATGCTGCCGGATTAGAGACAAGTCTTGAATCAGAGTAAAGGGGGTGATTTTGTTTTGAAGAACATGTTGCGTGGCTATAAGGGAAAATTCCTGCTGCTGGCAATTACCGGCTGCCTGTATTTTTTCATCCCTTTGATTAAAACCAATGTCAACCAGGCCTTCTTTATTCTAAGCAATGTGGACGTGGAAATGGCCCGGGGATATATTTTAAGTTTTGGGATCTGGGCGCCTATAGTATCCTTTTCCCTGATGATTTTTCAGTCTATCGCGGTACCCCTGCCGGCATTCATTATTACTTTTGCCAATGCCGGACTTTTTGGCTGGGTATACGGGGCGATCCTTTCCTGGTCCAGCGCAATGGCCGGGGCAGTGATCTGTTTTTATATTGCCAGGTACCTGGGCCGGGATACAGTAGAAAAATTCACATCAAACAAAGCACTTAAAAGCGTAGACGATTTTTTCAAGCATTACGGCAAATATGCCATACTGATTGCGCGCCTGCTGCCGTTCATTTCCTTTGATATCGTCAGTTATGCCGCCGGTTTGACCTCGATGGGCTTTTGGCCGTTTTTTGTTGCCACCGGGGTTGGCCAGCTGCCGGCGACCATTGTTTATTCCTATATCGGCGGCATGCTCACCGGCGGAGTGAGGACAATGGTTTTTGCCCTCTTAATCCTTTTTGCCCTGAGTGCGTTATTTGTACTCTTTAAGCATATCTGGAAAGATAAAAAAACAAAGGAGGGAAATGCTTTTGCGGCAGAGTTTTAAAATTAAGCAGCTTTTGATGGGAATCCTGGCCCTGGTACTGCTCCTGGCAGTATCTGGCTGCGGCAAACAAACGGCGACTGTAGACGGCCAGGCGCCAAAAGAATTTGACATCTCAGTTTATCAGAACCATGATTCCCTCATCACCGCCCAACAATTGAAGGGGTTGTTGGGAAGCGACAACCTGGTCCTTCTGGACTGCAACAAACCAGATCTCTATGCTTCAGAACATATTCCCGGCGCCATCGGCATCGGGCTGCAGGCTTTTTCGGATGCAGTCGGCAAACCCGGTGATCCGGGATGGGGAACGATCAAGAACAAGGAAGATTTACAGAAAAAGCTGGCATCATTGGGCATAGACAATAAAAAGACGATTGTGTTTTACTCGGATGTTTTTAAGGGGCCGGGCGCCGACGGCAGAGCTGTCTGGCAGTTAAAGCTGGCTGGGATGGATAATGTGAAGATGCTGGTCGGGGGTTTGTCCTACTGGAAGGAACTGGGCTATGAGGTGACTAAGGAAACGGCACAGCCCAAGCCAGTTACCGGAGTGGTCCTGAAAGATTACGATCAGGGCTATATTGCGACAAAGGATTATGTCTTCAGCAATTTAGGCAAACAAGCGATCGTCGATGTCAGAACAGACGGTGAATATAAAGGTTCCCAGAAATCAGGGGAGCCGCGCGGCGGTCACATCACCGGCGCAGTAAACATACTGTGGACGGATTTATTGAACAAAGACGGTACGCCAAAGACACCTGATGAGATTAAAACGCTCATGGCCTCTTATAATATTAAACCCTCTGATGATTTTGTAGTCTGCTGAACCATGGGTATCAGATCTGGATATGCATCCATGATCCTCAGAGCTGTAGGCTTTGATAAAGTCAGAAACTACGAAGGTTCCATCTATGAGTGGGGCGGAGACAAGAGTATGCCAATGGAGATCTAGGACGGAAGTAGTTGAGTATACGAATGAACAAAGCAGACCAGGATATGTATGAGGAAGTGCGCAAGAGAGCGGAAAATTATTTTAAACAGGACTACAACTGTGCCCAGGCAGTGGCACTGAGCAACCTGGAATTGTTGGGCGGACAGACCAGCAGCATTATGCAGCTGGCTGTCGGCTTCGCTCACGGCATGAGCGCCGGCTGTACCTGCGGCGCGCTCGTGGGAGGCGTGATGGCTATCAGCACAATGCTTGCCGGGCCTGAAACAAAAGGTTTTGACAGTGAAATTACTGAAGCGGTTGCATCCCTGCACCGCGAGTTTGTCAATATGTTTGGAACGGCCTGCTGCCGGGGGCTGCGCAAAAAACTTTCGCCTACTAAAAACAAAAAGTGCCGGGAAATCACTGCTAAAACAGCCGTTCTTACCCTGGAGCTGCTTTTGGCCAGAAAGGCCTCTTCAGCGCCGGTCAGAGTACAGCTTCTTTAAATCCTCCGGGCTGGCGCCCAGAAGGTAAAGTGTTTTTATCTTATGCATCAGCCAGGTTGTGCGCCATTTGCCGTGGATCAGCCAGCGCCTGGCTGAGGTTGTGACCGGGCCGGGAAGGAGTTTGGTTTTCCCCACCCGGCGCAGGCTGAGGGAAAACTCCCAGTCTTCCATTAATTCGATCAGCGGGAAGCCGCCGATATGCTGAAATATATCACGGCGCACGAAAATAGCCTGATCGCCGAAATAGATGCCCGTTAAGGCCGCCCTGAGGTTAGAGCCGAGGGAGGTCAGGTAAAAAAAAAGTCCGGGATGACCGATTTTGATTTTAAAGGCGCCGCCGGCTACGCCGCGGTCGGACAAGGCCAGCGCTAGCTGCTGCAGAAAGTCCTGCGGCAGGCGGGTGTCACTGTGCAAAAAAAGCAGCGTCTCACCGGTGGCCAGCTGGGCGCCGGTGTTCATCTGGCTGGCCCGGCCCCTGGGGGCGCTGGCCAGCCAGGCTTCCGATACCACCAGGCCGGTTGTGCCATCGCTGCTCCCCCCGTCGACGACGATAATTTCCAGGACATCGCGCCAGGGCCGCAGGTGCTCGAGTGTCCCGGTGATCGTGGCTGACTCATTATAGGTGGGGATGATTACGCTGATCAAGGGCGGCTTGTTCTTGTTCATATGTAGAGTTTTTCTCGGTAATTTGGCCTAATCCTCTTTTAAAGAACTTGAGAAATACAGGTGGAATATGACTAATCCAGCAGTGGCAGTGATGTCCAGGATCCCTTCAGCTGAAGGCAAAAGCCGTCTCAGCGAGGTTCTTACTCCAGATCAGAGGGAAGAGCTGCAGTGGGTTTTTCTCCTGGACACGCTGGATACAGTCAGGCTGCTGCCTGAATATAAATGCTATCTTGCCGCCACACCGGCGGGTGAAATAAACAAACTGGCTGAGGTCACAGAAACCGGCGTGGAGGTAATCCCTCAGCCCGAAGGCAGCCTGGGGCAGCGCATGCAAAGCATCACCAGCCGGCTTTTCAGCCGCGGCCACTCGCCGGTCATCCTGATTGGCACAGATGCGCCGGCGCTGCAACCTTCTCATCTGTTGGAAGCGCTTCACCTGCTCAACCACAGCGACTTGGTTTTCGGCCCGGCATTTGACGGCGGGTATTACCTGATCGGCATGCGCAGCCCGGTGAACGCGGTTTTTGCAGATATTAACTTGGGCGGGGACACGGTGTTAAGGAATACCATATCCATCTGCAAAAGAAACAGCCTGAAATACAGCCTGCTGGACTGCCTGATGGATGTCGACAGGCCCGGCGACCTACTGGCGGCGTCGATACAATGCAAAAAAGAAATAGGAATAATGCCGGCTCATGACAGAGCCAGCCGGTTTTTAAAATTTATTGAGAGGTGCAAAATATCGTGAAAAGCACTCTGCATTGCTTTCCCAGCGATTGTGAAAAGCAGCTGCAGCACCTGAGAGCGGCAACCGGGATCACCCCTTTTTGTCAGAAGCTGAAGGAGGCCGGTTTCCCCTCGCTGAGCAGCAATAGCATATCCGTTATGCAGGTGAACATGGGTAAAGTATGCAACCTTTCATGCCAACACTGCCATGTGGAAGCTGGGCCGCACAGGACCGAGTCCATGAGCAGGGACACTGCTGCGGCCTGCCTGACGGTGCTGGCCGAAAACGATATCCCCACACTGGATATCACCGGCGGCTCTCCCGAGATGAATCCCCATCTGACCTGGCTGGTAGAGGAAGCTGTAAGGCTGGGCCGGAAGGTAATGGTCCGTACCAACCTCGCTGTTCTGGATCAGGCGATGTATGCCCACCTGGCTGGCTTCTACGCCCGTCAGGGGGTTGAATTGATTGCTTCCCTGCCGTGCTACCTGGAAGAGAATATTGACCGCCAGAGAGGGGAAGGCGTTTATATCTCTTCCATCCGCGTCTTAAAATATTTGAATAAACTGGGTTACGGGCGGGAGCACAGCCAGCTGCGGCTCAGCCTGGTTTACAATCCCGGCGGCCCATCTCTGCCGCCCGATCAGCAATCTTTAGAAGCTGATTACAGGAGAGAATTGATGCGCCGCCACAAAATTGTTTTTTCCAGACTTTATACTATAACCAATGTGCCGGTAGGAAGATTTTTAAAATCTTTGCACGAAACCAGCAGCCTGGAAGATTACCTGGTTCGTCTGGCAGATGCCTTTAATACGGCTGCCGCCGGCATGGTTATGTGCAGGAAGATGATCTCTGTGGGCTGGGACGGCCAGCTTTATGACTGTGATTTCAACCAGATGCTTGGACTGCCCTGCGCGCCTGAATCAGCTCAGCATATTGACAGTTTTAATCCGGACGCCTTGAACAGCCGCCGGATTATCACGGAAAACCACTGCTACGCCTGTACAGCCGGCGCCGGCTCCAGCTGCAGCGGTGCAATAGCGGCAAAGGCAGCAATATAACCTGGAGCTTGAGAATAATATTGAAAAAAAGAGGCTTTAAACAGCTTGTCTGCTTAAAGCCTCTTGGTTTAGTACAGGATTTTTGATAATATTATGTTACCAAAAGGTTGGTCTATTGATAATTAACAGGAGAAGACGCATGAATTTACCAAACAGCCTGACTTTAGCCAGAATAATACTTATACCCGTATTTATACTGGTGGCATATATGAAGTTCCCTTATGCTGATTTTGTGGCTGCAGGTATATTTTTAATTGCTGCACTTACGGATATCCTTGATGGTTATTTTGCCAGAAAGGGAAACGATGTAACCTTGCTGGGCAAGTTTTTAGATCCTATAGCTGATAAGATTCTCATTACAGCTGCACTGATCGTCCTGGTGGAAATGGGCAGGCTGGCCGGTTGGATAGCCATTATCATCATAAGCAGGGAAATTGCTGTAACCGGATTAAGGGCTATTGCGGCGGCGGAGAGGATAATAGTTATGCCCAGCCGTATTGGAAAATTCAAAACGGTGGCACAGGTTACCGCAATTATTGCCCTTTTTGTAAGGGATTACCCTTTAAGCCTGATTAATTTTCCGTTTGGGTTCATAGCCTTGACCGTCGCCCTGGTTTTAACTATTTGGTCCGGCCTGGATTATTTTATCAAATTCGGCAAAACTTATTTTTCAAGCTGATAAGGGACCACCGTTACCACGATATTTTTTCTAAACACCAACAAATTTCTTAATAATAATCCGGTCTGGTTGTGAAGAAGGCGGTGCCACCATCTTTTTGTCTCAAATTCCGGCACAAGTATCGTTGGGAACACCGTTGGAAATAGCTTCTACTCCGGTCATCGAGCTGCAGCCGCTGGCAAAGGCCCGCAGTAACAAATATAGTATCGTCCAATCTAAGGGCTGCCTCTCCAGTGAAGTCTGGGGAAGAATCACGGCGCCGCCGCTGAACATATGAAAAATACCCGTGGCAGCCAACGCCAGTATCCCGAAAATAAAACCATAAGTGGGGAAAACGAAAGCATTGGAGGACTCCCTGACACCCCTCAGGTTGATCAGCATGAGCACTCCGAACAAGACAAAAAGGTTTAAACCCATCCGGTGGTCAGATAGAAGAGGGAATGCTGAAACAATAGCATCTGTACCGGATGATATGCTGACCGCCACAGTGAGAGTATAATCTATAAACAGGGATGCAGCCGCAGTAAGCGCCGCATATTCTCCGAAATTCTTTTTAGCCACGGAATAGGAGCCGCCGCCGCCCGGATTAACTTTGGCAACTTGAGCATAAGAGAGTGTTACTATCCCCATCAGGGCAATAATGGCTGCCGCCACCAACCAGGTGTAGCCATAGGTTATAGCCCAGGGAACTGTCAGAATCAATACAATTTGTTCGGGGCCATAGCCGATTGAGGATAGCGGATCAGAAGAAAAAACAGACATGGCCTTCCATTTAGGTAGTTTTTCCCCGGTCATTTCCTCGTTGTGTAATGCTCTGCCAAATAATAATCGTTTTATATTATTAGCCATCCTTGAAAACCTCCGTAAAGCAGTCAATTTATCAGGATTTATTCATGGTGTTAAACAAAATAAAAAGCCCGGGAATTGCAAAGCAATCCTGAGCTTAAAAATTTGCATAATGAAACATCCTTCCTTTCAACGCTTACGAGGTTAGCTGACGGATTCGGGCCGAAAGATTTAGCCCTACCAATT
>DHGV01000022.1:9942-10400 GCA_002402945.1 Pelotomaculum sp. UBA4789 | reverse complement strand
GAGGAGCTAAATAAAATCGGGCAGTATAAATCGATCCGCACACTGCCGATCTACGGCGGCCAGGAAATCCTTCGTCAGATCAGGGCGCTCAAGAACAGGCCCCACATTATCGTGGGGACACCCGGCCGCCTGATGGACCACATGAGGCGCAAGACGATCCGCCTGCAGCAGGTGAAAATGCTGGTATTGGACGAAGCAGATGAAATGCTGAATATGGGCTTCATTGAAGATATTGAGACCATTCTAACAGAAGTACCCGCGGAGCGCCAAACGCTGCTCTTTTCTGCCACCATGCCGGGCCCGATTCAAGCCTTGGCGCGGCGATTCATGAAAGATGCGGAAGTAATCAGGATTGAAGGCAGGCAGGTGACTGTCGCCAATACAAGGCAGAGTTATATTGAAGTCGAAGAAAGACAAAAATTTGATGTCTTCTGCCGCCTGCTGGATATCCAGTCGCC
>DHGV01000022.1:0-9890 GCA_002402945.1 Pelotomaculum sp. UBA4789 | reverse complement strand
CAGTCCAAGCGGGACATGGTGATGAGGCGGTTTAAGGAAGGCGCTGTTGAGGTGCTGGTGGCCACTGACGTTGCCGCCAGGGGGCTGGATATTTCCGACGTGACCCACATCTATAACTTTGATATCCCCCAGGATGCGGAGGGATATGTTCACCGTATCGGCCGTACCGGCCGTGCCGGTAAACCTGGTGTGGCGGTTACCTTTGTCACCTCCAGGGAGATCCATCACCTGAGGCTGATTGAAAACATGACCAGAGGTAAAATAACACGCCTGCCCATCCCAACCACTAAAGAGGCGATTGAGGGACAGCAGCGCCTGGCTATGGATAAACTGCTGCTCGCCCTGGAAAACGGGGAGATCGGCAACTACAAAGGCCTGGCCGAGAGTTTGCTGGAGGAAAATGACGCGGTTGCCCTCCTGGCGGCAGCGTTAAAGGTGCTGACCAAAGAATCCGACCGTACTCCGGTGACGCTGACTGAAGAGCGGCCGCTCAGGGCCAGGCAGGATATAACGAGAAGCCCCCGGCCGGGCGGCTACACAAAAAGCGGCAGCGGCGGAAAAAGCCCGCCGCGTAGCGGCCAGCCGACGACTAAGACGAAACGCAGGTTTGGCGGCCGTGATTTCTAATACAAGTGAATTTCTCCAGCAGATCGATTGAAAAAAGGGGCTTCGCGTTTATTCGCGGAGCCTTTTGAACAGATTTACAGCAGTTATAACGCAGGCTTCGATTGCCGTTGTAGTACCTAAAACCGCTTGCGGATGAGCGAAAATAAATGTATAATGTTCTTTGCGTAGTGCACGGAGAGATGGCCGAGTGGATGAAGGCGCACGCCTGGAGAGCGTGTGGACGGGTAACTGTCTCCAGGGTTCGAATCCCTGTCTCTCCGCCATATATTACAGGCTCAGCTCAGGCAGAGCAGCTTTTTGTTTTTTGCCGGCCTGTCCCGGAACTTTAAAAGAAAACTTTGGCCGTGCTAGACGGGGAGGCAGCGGCGCCCTGTACCCGCAATCCGCTATAGCGGGGTTGAATTCCCGCCCGAGGGTTTAACTTGTGGGGTCCGGCTCCCGTAAGGAGCGTTGAAGATTGGGTCTCGTGCGACGGAGTTTCCTGAACCGTGTCAGGTCCTGACGGAAGCAGCACTAAGGGAAATACTCCGGGCGCCGCGAGGGCGCCTGGTCCGAGCCGCCTGCGGTTGTATCGCCCGGAAGTTAACATTCGAAGGCGGGTGCACGGCTGAATATTTATTTGAACCGCCCCCGGGGCTTCCCGCGAGGCGGTTCTTTGTCTGTGTTTTGCCGCAGCGTTTCATGTTAATTACTATTTAGTTTGATCAAACAGGCGCAGAAAACAGGAAATGTGTTTTGATCGACGAAATATTAAGGTAAAACAAAGCATAGGCGGTCGAGAAAGGAATCATTCCATGACCTATCTGGCGCTGTACAGAAAGTGGCGGCCACAGACATTTGGGGATATCATCGGACAGGAACACATTATTCGGACGCTGAAAAACGCGGTTGAGTCCGGCAGGACAGGCCATGCCTATCTTTTTTGCGGCACACGCGGCACGGGTAAAACCACAACCGCCAAAGTGCTGGCAAAAGCGTTAAACTGTCCGGAGCGTGAGGGGCCGGAGCCCTGCAACAGCTGCGAGAGCTGTAAAAACATTACCGATGGGCTGTCAGTTGATGTGATCGAAATAGACGCCGCCTCCAACCGGGGTATTGATGAAATCAGGGATTTGCGGGAGAAAATCAAGTTTGCCCCGGCCATGGCGAAGTTCAGGGTCTATATCATTGATGAAGTCCACATGCTCACAAATGAAGCTTTCAATGCCCTTTTGAAAACCCTTGAGGAACCGCCGCGACACGCGATTCTGATCCTTGCCACCACTGAACCCCATAAAGTGCCTCTCACCATACTGTCGCGCTGCCAGCGTTTTGATTTCAGGCGGATCGAACCGGCTGACATCATCAAGAGGCTGAGCGAAGTAGCTGCCGGGGCAGGTCTGGAAGTGGAGGAAGAGGCCTTAAGGCTGATCGCCAGGGCGGCCCAAGGCGGACTGAGAGATGCTCTCAGCATCCTGGACCAGGGAGCAGCATTCGGGGATATGAAAGTGACAGCTGCTGATGTGCATAATATTCTGGGAACAGTAAGGATAGACGCTTTATACAGGATGGCCGGCTGCCTGGCAGCCGGAGAGACCGGCCCTGCCCTGAACCTGGTTGCCGATTTGATGTTTGAGGGAAAAGACCTCCGTTTTTTTGCCAGGGAAATGGCTGGGTACCTGCGGGCGCTGCTGCTGGAAAAGATTGTGCCTGGTTCTTCAGCCCGGGAAGCCTGGGGAGATCCCGCTGCAATGACGGCTCAAGCGGCGGCGTTTTCGATGGAGGGGCTGCTGCGCGCAGTGGAGTTTATGGCTGGTACGGAACAGGAAATGAAATGGAGCTCGCAGCCGGGCATTGTCCTCGAGCTGGCTCTGGTCAAGGCCTGCCGTGCCGGGATCATAACCGGGGAGTCATCACTGTCGGCCCGGCTGGAGGCGGTGGAGGAAAAACTGAGATCAGCGATTCCGGCAGTTACGCCGGATCGGACCGGGTCGATGCCAGTGGCTTCATCCGGAGGAAATAAACCTGTGGCTGATACAAGTCCTGCCAAAACTATCGAAACGAGCGCTCCGCCTAATCGGGCTGAATCCGCGGGGGAAACTGACCCCGGTACCCGGGAAGTCGGGATTACACTGGAACGGGTTAAAGAGTCCTGGGGGGAAATAATGAATATCATGCGGAGGGAACGCCTCCCGCTTTATCATAACTATTCAAAGGCGCAGCCGCTGGCAGTGAAGGGCAGGAGCCTTGTGGTGGGCTTTCCGGAGGGAGAGGATCTGGCCAGGGAAATGGCTGACCGCCAGGATCAAAAAAAATATCTGGAGAGCCTGCTGGGAAGGTTCTTAAAAGGAGAATGGCAGATTTCCTTTAAGTCTTATCACGGCAAAGCTGACCCGCCGGGAAAAAGGATTGATTCCGGTGACAAGGTCTTAGATGTAAAGAGACGCTTCGGGGGAGAGGAAATCATCCTGGACGGTGAAGATGAGGGGTCTTTATTTTAGTTTTAAATTAAGGGGGAGTTTTAATGATGGGCGGCAATATGAATAAAATGATGAAACAGGTCCAGAAGATGCAGCAGGACATGATGAAGCTGCAGGAAGAACTGGCTGAACGAAATGTGGAAAGCACTGCCGGGGGCGGGGCGGTGAAGGTAATTGCGAACGGAAAAAATGAAATTATTTCTATTGAAATCAAGCCTGAAGCGGTAGATCCGGAGGATGTGGAAATGCTTCAGGACCTGATTACCGCCGCGGTAAACGAAGCCCTCAGAAAAGCGCAGGATATGGTATCACAGGAAATGGGCAAAATTACCGGCGGCCTGAAAATACCCGGTCTATAATAAGATATGAACTATTATGCCAAACCTATCGCCAATCTGATTGACCAGCTTTCCAAACTGCCCGGAATCGGCCCGAAGACTGCCCAGCGGCTGGCCTTTTATCTTTTGGCTGCTCCGCCGGAGGTGGCTGCGGATCTGGCCGGAGCGATCGGGGAAGCGAGGAGCGCCGTCCGCTACTGTCTTGTGTGCGGCAACTTTACCGACGAGGACCGCTGTCTCATCTGCCGGGACGAGCGGCGCAGCGCTGACGTTATATGTGTGGTGGAGCGCCCCAGGGATGTTGTGGCCATGGAAAAAGCAAGGAGCTTTAAAGGGCTGTATCATGTACTGCACGGGGCTATTTCACCGATGGACGGTGTCGGCCCGGAACAGCTGCGGATCAGAGAGCTTTTAAAGCGCCTTGAAAGCGGGGCCGTGAAAGAGATTATCCTGGCCAACAATCCCAATGTGGAAGGGGACGCGACAGCCCTTTACCTGGCCGGCCTGATTAAACCGCTGGGTATTACTGTGACCAGGATCGCCCACGGGCTGCCGGTAGGCGCTGACCTGGAGTATGCCGACGAGATAACACTCGGCAAAGCGCTGGAAGGCCGGCGTGAAATGAAGTAGGAGCATTTTTTTGTGCCAGGCAATATGAAGAGACAACTTTGAGGGGGGCAGTGAAGGCTGTCCTCTTTTTTGCGGCGGGATTTTGAAGGCTAAGCTTGGTAAACCCAAGCAGGTTATGATAAAATTAAGGATCAGCATGAGCTGTCTTTGATCTTGATTTTCCGGGGGTTAATTTTTTGTTAAACGAACAGCGCCGCGCCCCGCTTTTTGAAGCACTAAAAGAACACGCCTTGAAAAAACCGGCTGGTTTTCACATACCCGGTCACGGGCAGGGCAGGGGACTCCCGGCTGAGCTGCTTTCACTGGGGGGGCAAGCGCTTTTTGCCTTTGACCTTACTGAACTGCCGGGTCTTGATGACCTGCACAACCCGGGCGGCCCGATAGCCGGGGCCCAGGCCCTGGCGGCAAAAAGTTACGGGGCTGACCAAAGTTTTTTCCTGATCAACGGCACTACTGTCGGCATCCACGCCCTGATCACCGCCCTGGTGGGGCAGGGGAAAGTGATCATACCCAGAAACGCCCACCGATCAGTCTTAGGGGGGCTGGTGCTTTCCGGCGCTGATCCGGTTTATGTTTTGCCCGGGATTATTCCTGAATTCGAAGTGGACTGCGGTGTAACGCCTGCCTGTATCCGGCAGGCGCTGGGGCTTAATCCCGACACGGCGGCAGCCCTGGCGGTGCGGCCCAATTATTACGGGATAGCTGGAGATCTGGCCGGACAGGTCCTGGCTGCCCATGAAGCAGGCATCCCTGTCCTGGTGGACGAAGCACACGGCCCGCACCTGCGTTTTCACCATGCCCTGCCCGCTGACGCCATGGCTGCCGGCGCGGATGCTGCAGTCCAGAGCATGCATAAACTGGGCGGCTCGCTGGGGCAGAGTTCGATGCTCCACCTGCAGGGAGATCTGGTCGATGCTGATGCGGTTGCTGCATCCCTGCGCCTGCTGCAGACTACCAGCCCTTCGTATATCCTGCTGGCTTCGCTGGATTTAGCCAGGCGCCAGATGTTCCTGCATGGTGAAGAACTGATGGAAAAAGCGCTTACCCTGGCCCGCGACATTCGGCAAAAGCTTTCCGGGATCAGGAATTTGCGGATATTAACAAGCGATTGCCTGCCGGAGCAGCGCTGTGAGCTGGACACCACGAAACTGGTAATATCAGTAAGGGGGCTGGGACTCACCGGTTACCAGGTCAGCGGGCTGCTGTCGGGTCGTTATAGGATTTTTATTGAAATGGCGGACTTTAATAATATTGTGGCTGTTATATCTACCGGCACTACCAGCGAAGACTGTGACGAACTGGCGGACGCGCTGAAGGACATCACGGCCAGGGACAAGCTGCCTGCTCTGCCGCCGCTGCCCGGCACGCCTCTCCGATATAAAAAAATCATGAAACCGCGTGACGCCTGGTTTGCCCCGGCAAAGAAAGTGCCTCTGGCAGAGGCCCGGGGGAGAATATGCGCGGAAGCGGTGGCGGTTTACCCGCCAGGTGTTCCTGCCCTGAACCCGGGCGAAGAAATAACCGGTGACATATACGAATATCTGCAGCGCATCAGAGAGATGGGGCTGCCCTGTCACGGGCCGTCAGACACTACATTAAAAACAATCAAAATTGTGATAGAATAGGGTGTTGTAACTTTTATATTTTGTACGAAGCCCAAAGGCGTTAAACGGCATTTTGAAGCGCCCCAGAGAAAGGCTTGCCGATGAAAGGGAAATTTATTGTTTTAGAGGGCATAGACGGATCAGGTAAAACCACGCAGCTGAAACTCCTGGGTGACAAACTGAAAGACAGGGGTCTGCCGGTTTTGCACACAAGGGAACCCGGCGGCACCAGGATCGGGGACAAGATCAGGGAAATTTTGCTGAACCCCGAATATAAAGAACTGGTTCCACGGGCGGAGGCTTTTTTATACGCAGCGGCCAGGGCACAGCATGTGGCCCAGGTAATACTGCCGGCACTGGCTAAGGGCACAATCGTACTGTGTGATCGTTTTTTGGATTCAAGCCTGGCCTACCAGGGCTTTGGGCGGGGCATAGAAGTCAGCTTGCTGGAAAGAATAAACGAACCGGCCACTGACGGGCTGGTCCCGGACCTGACCATTATCCTTGATTTTTGTACGGAAGACGGGATGGACAGGATCAACCAGTCCGGGCGGCGGATTGACCGGATTGAACGCGAAGCAGGGGCATTTCACCAGCGGGTCCGGATGGGATACCTGGCTTTAGCCGGGCGCAGTCCCGGCCGTTACAGGGTAATAAACGCCAACCGGCCGGTTGAACAGGTACACCGGGACATTATGACGGCGGCAGAAGGTGTGATAGATGAAATACCTGAAGGAGATAGTAGGGCATAAGCAGTCAGTAAAGATATTACTGAGATCCTTAGCCAGCGGGCGGGTGGCGCACGCTATTCTTCTGGCCGGCCCCGAGGGGGTGGGCAAGGAAACAGCCGCCCTGTCTTTTGCCCGGGCCCTGCTCTGCTCCAGTCCTGCAGACGGGGATGCCTGCGGGGTGTGCCGTGAGTGCCGCCAGGTCAGCAGCGGAAACCATCCTGATTTTTATATCGTGGAACCGGCAGGCTCATCGATCAAAATCGAACAGATCAGGGATATTCAGCGCAAGGTCCCATACCTGTCCTACCAGGGAGGCCGCAAGATTTTTCTCATTCGCCAGGCGGAGGCAATGACCGCGGAGGCTGCCAACTGTATGCTGAAGACATTGGAGGAACCACCAAGGGATACGGTTTTTATTTTGGTTTCAGACCGGCCCCAGGCCCTTCTGCCCACTATATTGTCCCGCTGCCAGCAAATATATTTTAAAAGCATGACAGTAAAAGAACTGGTTCAGGGCCTTGTCAGCCTTGAAGGGGTGGCAGAGAAAGAAGCGCTTTTATATGCTTCACTGGCCGGAGGCAGCATGGGCAGAGCCCTGTCTTACGCTTCCGGGGCGCTGCTTGCCGACAGGGATGGAGCCAACGCCCTGGCCCAGGCACTCAGGGATTGCAGCCTGCCTGAGGCCATGGACAGGGCTGAAAAAGCTTCTGAAAGCAAAGTAAAGGCGCTTTTTACACTTGATACGCTGGCATGCTGGTATCGTGATTTACTGGTGTACCGGGAAGCGGGGGACACAGGCTTTTTATTCAACAGTGACCAGGCGGGTTTGATCAAGACAGAAGCAGGGAGATACAAGACCACCGGAATTTTGGAAATAATAGAGGAAATCGAGCTTACGAAAAGAAAAATTGAGGTTAACGCTAATACAAGAATGGCTCTTGAGGCGCTGTTTTTGGGGCTGAACGCAAGATCAGCCGGTGATCAAAGAAACAATGGCAAGAAGATATAATTTTTGGCTGTAAATTTAAGGAGGTATATATATAAGTGGGGATTAAGGTTGTGGGGATTCGCTTTAAAAAGGCAGGCAAGATTTATTACTTCGACCCGGAAAACAACCTGCTCACAGAGGGCGAAGGCGCTATTGTTGAAACAGCAAGGGGCGTGGAATATGGGCTGGTGGCAGTCGGGCCCCATGAGGCGGAAGAAAGCGAAATAGTCGCGCCGCTGAAGAAAGTAATCAGGAAGGCTACGGAACTGGATAACGATCAGCTCAAAGCCAACAAGGAAAAAGAAGAAAAGGCCTTTCAGCTGGGTATGGAGAAAATAGCGCTCCATAACCTGCCCATGAAACTGGTGGGGGTGGAACAGACCTTTGACGGCAACAAAATAATATTTTATTTCACGGCGGACGGGCGAATTGATTTTCGGGAACTGGTCAAGGACCTGGCCTCTGTTTTCAGAACCCGCATTGAGCTGCGGCAGATCGGCGTTCGCGACGAAGCTAAGATGATTGGCGGCTTGGGCTGCTGCGGCAGGGAACTTTGCTGTTCTGTGTGGCTTTCAGACTTTGCCTCGGTTTCCATTCGGATGGCAAAGGATCAAAACCTTTCTCTGAACCCTACCAAAATATCAGGTATATGCGGCAGGCTGATGTGCTGTCTTAAATATGAGAACGACTCGTATGAAAAGGCCAGGGAGGCTTTCCCCGAAACAGGCAGCCTGGTTGCCACCCCTGACGGTGAGGGCAGGGTGGCAGGTGTTAATATTTTCAAAAACACCATTGGTGTTGAACTGAAAGAAAGCAAGATCGTGAAAGAATATCCCTTGGAGGAAGTAGTCACAAGGGACAAACAGTCAAAAAAACCCGGGGGCTGTGATAAAGACTGTCCCTGTCAGCCGGGTGAGGAGATAATTTGATGCAGTCTCTTTATAAAACGACGAAGGATATGGAGACAAAGCTGCATGCACTGCTGGCTGAGGTACAGGAATTAAAGAACAAAGCGCGGGAAATGGAAGAAGAGAATGTCCGGCTCAGGAAAGAACTCGCAACCATTTACCGTGATGGGTTTACAGGCGGATTTGGCAGCGGGGAGCCCGGAATGGCTCACAAAGGGTTTTTTAACCTGCTGGATCTCTATGATCATGATTTTCATATCTGCAATGTCTATTTTGGGCGAAAACGAACCGGGGACTGCCTATTCTGCATGGCCTTTCTGAGAAAGGAACAGGAGCCTGCTAAATGAGACGTGGGACGTGCCTCCTTATGTTACATCTATCGTTAACCGGTTCCAGACATAGGAAAGGGGACATATCCGAAACCAGGATGTGTCCCCAAAATATAGGGCGGTGAACTGAAAACTTGACAGAAGATGCGAAGGGAATACTATATTTGTGCGCGACGCCGATCGGCAACCTGGAGGATATCACCCTCAGNNGACACCCGCCATACCCGCAAACTTTTGAGCCACTTTCAGATACACACCCCGCTTACCAGCTATCACCGGCACAACCACAAAAAAAAGGGTGAATACCTGTTAAACCTGGTTTTGTCAGGCAAAAAAATTGCCCTGGTTTCCGACGCGGGCATGCCCGGAATTTCCGATCCGGGATCGGAACTGGTAGCCGGTGCTGTAGAAACAGGCTGTGAGATAATCCCGATCCCCGGGCCAAGTGCGGCTGTTACCGCTCTCGTGGTATCAGGGCTGCCTACGGATTCCTTTGTTTTTGCCGGTTTTCTGCCCACAGCGAAAAAAGCCCGTGCGGAAAAATTGAAAGCGCTTTCCCGCCAGTGTTGGACAATGGTTTTTTATGAAGCGCCGCACCGGATTAAAGATACACTGGCCGCACTCATTAAAACTTTTGGCAGCCGCCCGGCAGCCGCGGCAAGGGAACTGACCAAAGTACATGAAGAGGTGATCAGAGGATCCCTGGAAGAAATAGCCGATCATTTTAAATCTGTTGAACCAAGAGGTGAATTCACCCTGGTTGTGGCCGGCGCTCCGGCTGAAGAAGCGCATTCCGGGGAGGAAACTCCCTGGCTGCACATCGGGGCGGCCGCGCACGTAGCCCTGCTGGAAGGCGAAGGATGGGAGCGAAAAGAGGCCATGGGTGAAGTTGCCCGCCTGCGCGGCCTTCCCAAAAAGGAAGTTTACCGCGCAGTAGTTGAGAGCAGGAAAGCTCCGCAGGGATAAAAAAAAAGAGATCAACCTCATTTGAGGTTAATCTCTCTTAAAAACTTAGAAAAACTACATCGCTTTGGCGTTTGCAAACATCGTCATGGCACATTCACGACAGACCATTTTGTTTTTGTAATGCTGTACGTCGGAAGCATTGCCGCAGAATACACAAGCCGGCTCGTACTTTTTCAGGATGATCTTTTCTGCGTCAACATAAATTTCCAGGGCGTCTTTTTCATCAATGCCAAGTGTGCGTCTCAGCTCTATGGGAATAACCACACGGCCGAGCTCATCCACTTTTCTGACAATACCTGTTGATTTCATA
>DHGV01000113.1 GCA_002402945.1 Pelotomaculum sp. UBA4789 | reverse complement strand
CTAACATTTTTTATTGACAAACACAGATAATAACAGACATTAGATTCTCAATTTTGTAAAGGCCATAAGGAAATGACTTGGTCTTACGTTTGGCAATCTTTAATCCTGCAAAAACAGTTAAAGATGCAACAAAATCTGCAAGAGTGTGAAACGCTTCCGCTTTTAATGCAATACTGCCGGACGCAGATGCAGATACATATTTTATTCCGAATATAAAGAGATTTACAGCAATTGCCAGCAGCGCAATCCTTTCGCTTTCCTCCATCCCAGCCACTTCCTTCCTGGAAGATTTTTCAAGCACCATTATATCATCCTGAATTTCCTTTATATAAATCATTTGCCATCTATTTTACAACTTTGCCATAACGGAATTATTGTTCTCATTATTTATTTCAGCCGGTAAGTGACATACCCCTTATAGCTTATTGAAACCACCTTGCTGTCTTTTTTTAGATCATCTAAAATTGCGCCAATACCACTGCAGCCTCTCGACTTTAAAAATCCTTCAATTTCAAACTGGTTCATGGGGTGACGCTTAATGATGCTCATAATCGCAGTGTAGTGGTCAGTAATTTCACTGTGAAACCCCTGTGAATGCAGTAAATCAATTGCAATGCCATGTAGTATTTCTACAGCTCTGTCCATTTTCTCGTGGTCGATGGCCTTTACATATGGCTCAGCCGGTGGGCGTAAGGGCGTATTAATATAGAGCCTGTCATATCTGAGATCATTAAGCAGCGCTGAATATTTATTGAGCGCTGCGTCATCGTCGTTGACGCCCTTAATCAGCATAATTTCAATCCACAGCTGGCCCTGGTATTCCTCTGCAAAGGACTGCAATCCGAGGTAAACGTCACTGAAGTTCAGTGTACCGTGCGGCCTGTTGATTTTCTTATATGAAACATCGTCATAGGCATCCAGAGAAGGCAACACGATGTCCGACCTGCTCAACTCCGATTTTACAGCCGGGTCATAGAGCAGCGCTCCGTTTGTGATTACAGCAACCGGTTTCTCTGTCCTTTTCTGAATTTCACCGATCAGCTCGCCCAGACCCAAATACAGCGTCGGCTCACCTTCGCCTACTATCGTTACGACATCAAACTCCAGGGGGCTTTGAAGGTTCTTTTCAAATTCACCTATGATCTCGCCAACCTGAAAGAACATTTTCCTCTTATTTGTCAGGTGGATGGTTCGCCCCAGCTGGCAGTAGATACAGGAATAATTGCATGTCTTACCGGGAATTGGGCTGACACCCAAAGACAAGCCCAGCCTTCTGGACGGTACCGGTCCGTAGACATATTTATTTTCTATCATTAATTATCGCCTCCGGAACTAACTAACCGGGCTAAATTTGTCAGCAATTGCAGCTCTGATTGCTTAAATAATACATAATGGCAGAAATAAAATTATCCCTCCATTATTATAAATCAGCAAACCGCCATATTAAATTGCCACCTCTGAAGGTTAAAAATTAAGATGACTACAATTTTCGCAGCATTGGGTGCAGTCATCGCTCATTCTTATCTTTCCTTAATGCTTATATTGTTAATTGACTTCCAGTTGCCAAATATTGAATATGATCCCCCATTATTTCTTTCAGCATTTTAAAGGGTTCTATGCCCGTGCAGTGGCAGGTGTAATATTTTGCTCCTGTGCTTTTGAGGTGTTCGCCTATCTGCCTGATTAATGCGGGTTCTTCGTGCCTGCCGGCCGGACTGTTATGTAAATGGAATCCTCCGATGACATGATGCGGGAGGCATGATCTCGTATTAACCATGTGGTCTATAATATTCACAATCCCTCTATGGGCGCATCCGGCAGCCAGCACTATCTTCCCATCTTCTCTGATTACCAGGTTCTGTTCATGGGCAAAATCGTCCGGCTGCAGTGATGTGCCAAGTTCCATGAGCAGGTCACGGTTGCCTGACGGGTAAAACCTCATGCCTTTAACATTAGAAAAAAGTTCAAGTTCGTCATCGATAACAAAGCGATCCCCCGTGAAAATGAAACGGTCATTCTGTATTAATCCCGCGTCCAAGCCGATATAAGCTTTTTCACCACCCGGCCTGTTCGAGTAGTGCCTGACGAATGCTTTGCGGTTCAGGAATATCTTGGCTTTGTCATTCAGATGCAGAAATGCCCTGAGCCCGCCCCCGTGATCATAATGCCCGTGTGAAATGACTGCCAGGTCAACCTCCGCAAGATCAACATCCAGCTTACATGCATTTTCCGCAAACAATGCGCTGGCGCCCAGATCAAAAAGGAGCTTATGTTTTTCTGTTTCAATGTACAGGCTCAATCCGTGTTCGCTTTTGAACCCTTCGGAAACTGATGTGTTTTCTGACAGGGTTTTTATTATCATAGTTTTTACCCTTCAACTCTCACCCGTTCTGGTTTTGTCCGGATCTTTGCCTGCGGCACCTGCCGCATCCGTGTAACTGCACGTTCCCATCACAAAGTTTGATATCCCCGCCTTCGATCTTCAGAATATTTCCGCCAACCAGGGACTCTGCGACCTTCCTGCGGGCATCGTTGTATATCCTCTGCACCGTCGTGCGGGCGACATTCATCCTCTCCGCACACTCTTCCTGCGTCATGGCTTCCAAGTCTATGAGACGGATGGTTTCATATTCATCCACTGTCATGATGATCATTCCGCCGGCCGGCTTGGGCGCATTGAGCGGCCCGAACAAGTTGTTCTCCGGCAGGCAGCATACATTTCTCCGTTTTCTGGGCCTCGGCATGTTAATATCCCCTCTTATCTGCAATATAAGCAACAGGGGTGCACCCCTGTTGCTTATATTGCCTCTTATTGATTTTCTAACTGCTTACTGATGATGTCAAGCCTGTTTTGCAGAAGTTCCTTTTGCTCTGCCAGCAATTCTTTTTGTGTTTTAGCAGCCGCTGGATCTACGGCGATGTTCATACCATATCCGCTTCTGCAGTTAAATTTGCGTCCCCGCCCATAGCCGAGACCCATTCCGGCGCTATACCTGCCAGCATTTGCCCCGGTGCATGCTCCAAAACCCCTGCCGCTCATCAGCCCATATCCCAGCGGTCCAGTGCCGTCTCCTCTTGGCATTTTTATCACCTCCATATAGTTTACTGACATATGTCCTTATCACTTTTTATTATATAACGATTCTGACATATGTCAATAATAATTTTTATACGAATCCACTTAAAACAAAAATACCCGGCCAAAGCTATACGCACTCCAGCCGGTCATTAGTTTTCTAAGTTATTCAATTTCGCATTCAATGTCCGTTCCATCCAGTAGGCTGAAGAGCCCAATAATGCTTGGCTGTGATCCTCTTCCATACATCTTCATCCTGAATCACAACCTCCCACTTTTTCATGAGCTCACAGGGGGGCGCCAGTTTCAGATTCATCATCTGTTTGGCCAAAATCATGCTGATTGTGAACCGTTAACCTCCGAAGATTCATATATCATGAAGGATATTTTCGGAGGAGAGCGGAGCTGGGACCGCAGGGCCGCCATAATTTGGATTGACGGTCAGCCTGTAGCCTGCTCTATGGCAGGAATGCCGCATGGCACGAGCCAGGATATCTACGGTTTATTTTTACAAGTTAATATTCAATATAACACAAAAAAGATTATAGAATGTTCAGCTCTGACAATCTGTCAAAGAATTAGGCTGGTGATAAACTGTTAAATCCCTTTATGGCCGCATCTAAAACATCCATATAATAGGTCCTGAGCCGGCCGCATTTTGCAGCCACGTTCCCATTCAAGCTTTTTCCTCATTTCACTTGTGATCATGGGGCCGGAAATGTAGAGAGACACTTATATTTTCATATATTTTTTTACCTATGCCATAAAAAAACATTGACATCACAATCGTTATATCGTAATATCTAGATAATACAATTATGAGGTTCTTTGAAAGGGGGAATTATTATGGACAAGGACGTTACCAAGTATAATCAAACAGCAGAAATGCTGAAAGTATTGGCGCATCCGGTAAGGCTTTGTATTGTAAAAGGCTTGCTGGATAATGGCGAATGCAACGTCAGATATATGCAATCCTGCCTGGACACTCCTCAATCTACTACCTCCCAACATTTACAAAAGCTAAGGTCTGCCGGCATTGTAGAGGGCATCAGAAATGGCCTGGAGATAAATTACCATGTCTGCAACGATCAGGCAGCAGATTTAATTAATGTACTGTTTAAAGAAAATAAATAAAAAAATTATATTTAAATGGAGGCGTATATGATGAGTAAAAAAGTATTAATCATCGGCGGTGTTGCCGGAGGAGCAACTGCTGCTACCAGGCTCAGGCGGCTGGATGAGGATGCGGAAATCATAATGTTTGAAAGGGATGAGTACATTTCCTTCGCCAATTGCGGCCTTCCATATTATATTGGAGGAACAATCAAAGACAGGAAAAAACTCATTGTTCAGACCCCTGAGGCCATAAAGGCCAGATTTAATGTCGATGTCAGGAACAACAGTGAAGTCCTGAGCATAGATCCCCAAAACAAAAAAGTTACGGTTAATAACAAACTTAAGGGAACCTATGAAGAGAGCTACGACTACTTAATATTATCGCCGGGCGGTAAAGCGATCAAGCCTGACATTCCCGGCATTAACAGTGATAAGATCTTCAGCTTGCGGAACATCCCTGATACGGATGCCATCAAGGCCTATGTGGATAAAGAGGGCATAAACAGCGCCGTGGTTATAGGTGGTGGTTTTATCGGTGTAGAAATGGCGGAAAACCTGAAAGACAGAGGCTTGACAGTCACTCTTGTCGAGGCCGCCCCCCACATCATGGCCCCTTTTGATCCTGACATGGTGGTTATGGCGGAAAAGGAATTGGTTGAAAACGGCATTGAGCTGATGTTGGGTGAGGTTGTTACAGCCTTTGAAGATGTTGGCAGCCAGGTCCGGCTGACCTTCAACAGCGGCACTAAGATTACTGCATACCTGGTAATCCTCGCCATCGGGGTGACCCCGAATACAGCATTCCTCAAAGATAGCGGCTTGGAATTCGGGTCAAGAGGCCACCTAATAGTTAATGAAAAAATGGAAACAAATCTACCAGGCATTTATGCAGTGGGAGACGCCATTGAGGTCGTGGACTACGTTACCGGGCAGAAAACGGCTATTGCCCTGGCCGGTCCCGCAAACAAACAGGCCAGGATAGCCGCTGACAATGTAGCAGGCCTGCATTCAACCTACAAGGGGACTCAAGGCACTTCAGCCATCAAGGTATACGGTTTAACCGCCGCCAGCACAGGAGCCAATGAAAAAACCCTGCAGAAAGCCAATATCCCCTATCAGGTGATTTATGATCACCCGGCATCACACGCTTCCTATTATCCCGGGGCAAAACCGATGTCCCTGAAACTTATCTTTGGTGAAGAAGGCAGAGTTTTGGGAGCCCAGGTCATGGGCTACGATGGAGTGGACAAGAGGATTGATGTGCTGGCTGCTGCCATCAGGCTGAAGGCAACTGTGGATGATCTGGCTGAACTTGAACTAGCTTATTCCCCGCCCTACTCCTCGGCCAAAGATCCGGTTAATATAACAGGATACATTGCCCAGAACGTTTTGTCAGGAAAAACACATGTGATTACCGGCAAGGAGCTTGAAGGTTACCGTAGTGAAGACTATCTGCTTATAGATGTCCGCACCCCGGAAGAATTTGCAAATGGTCACTTGGAGGGCGCTCAAAACATCCCGCTGGACAGTTTAAGGGATCGGCTTAATGAACTGGATAAAAATAAAACCTTCTTAGCATACTGCAAGATAGGTTTAAGAGGCTATACCGCTGAGCGGATATTAAGCCAGCACGGCTTCAAAGCAATGAATATTACCGGCGGCTATAAAAGCACCGAAATGTTAAATTACAAGCCTCAAAAACCTGCACCCAGTGAGGGCGGCGGCAGCACGAATCTGCCTGCAAATAAAACTGTTGCTCCGGATACGCCGGTTGCCTGCGATAAAGATTTAGATGCCTGCGGGCTAAGCTGCCCCGGGCCACTGCTGCAGGTTAAAGCCTGTATGGATGAATTAAATGATGGCCAGATATTGAAAGTGACAGCGTCAGATCCAGGGTTTTATGAAGATATTCAAGCCTGGTGCAAAAGAACGTATAACGAATTGCTGGATATCTCAAAAGCGGCGGGCAATATAACGGCACTGATCAGAAAAACTTCCCAAAATGAAATGACATCTCAAAACATGTCGGGCTCACCTGTAAAAGACAATAAAACAATTATCGTCTTCAGCGGAGAACTGGATAAAGCCTTCGCTGCCTTTATCATCGCCAACGGAGCAGCCTCGATGGGTAAAAAAGTTACCATGTTTTTCACCTTCTGGGGTCTCAATATTTTGAGAAAGCCGGAGAAAGTTGCTGTCAGGAAAGGCTTTATTGATTCCATGTTCGGCGCGATGATGCCCAGGGGGACAAAAAAACTTAAAATTTCCAATATGAACATGCTGGGCATGGGTACTGCGATGATGAAAAAAGTGATGAAGGATAAAAAAGTATCATCTCTGGAGGAATTAATTAAAAGCGGCATCGATAGCGGCATAGAAATGGTAGCCTGCCAGATGTCTATGGACGTAATGGGCATTCATCTGGAAGAGCTGATTGACGGTGTTAAAGTTGGCGGAGTAGGATACATGCTCGGCGAAGCAGAAGACTCCAATGTAAACCTGTTTATCTAAAATATCTTTGAAGAGAATGTCCCGGACTTTTGTAAACCTTCAAGCTGATGAAAAATATAAGCATCAGTTTGGAGGTTTTATTTATGGCAAAAAGGAAAATCGCCTTCCTATAAATCTGTATACTTTTTGCTGGATCCATACGATTTACTTTCAGGATATTTCTTAACGTTTTTTGCTATTTTATCGATCACAGCCTGCTCCAGGTCTATACCCAGCTCGTTGGATAAAAGCAGTAAATACATCAAGACATCGGCCATTTCTTCTTCGATGTCATCCCTTTTCTCGAGCACGGCTTGCTCACTGCTTTTCCATTGGAATAATTCCAGCAGTTCACCCGCCTCAAGGACAAGTGATATGACCAAATCTTTAGGGTTATGGAATTGTTTCCAGTTCCGCTGGTCTCTAAATTCAATTAACTTTTGAATAAGGTGATCCAAACCAGTTACCTCCTCATCAAGATTGCTGAAAAGGGACAGTTCCATTGACCATAAAACTGTCAACAGAAACCATCCCCTAAGTTACTGCCTGAATTTATATTACTTTTATAGTCCCTTCAGTGCCGTCCCATACATACCAGGCATATGCAGCCTGATCTGTCTCGTTATCGCCTTCAAAATAAGGCCTTTCCGACAAAGCGTAGAGGAAGGATACGGGATATTTCCACCAGAAATTGTACCTGTCCCCGGTCTCTAAATGTGCTGTTTTCAGGAGCATGATTATTTGACCCTTTTCTGAACGTATCTCATGACATTTCATGATGATCTCTTTGGCGATATTAAAAGGCGGGTTGGTGATAATCGTGTCAAACTTTTGCTGTGGCTGCCACTTTAAAAAATCAGTGATGAATACGCTGCCGTATTCCTTCAGCTTCTCTTCTTCTTCGCTGCGAATTTCCACTGCGGTCATGGGGTTACTATAGCCAAAATTCCTGATCGCTTTCAATATTGCCCCGCTCCCGGCAGTGGGGTCTAAGATGTGGCCGTGAAGTTTCCTGTGTTCCAGCAGTCTTCTGACTGCCCATTCGGGTGTTGCATAATATTCATACACATGGCTGTCCGCTTTCTCAGCCGCCGGTTCTGAAGAAACAGCTTCCTGTTTCTTAATAATCGCTTCAATCAGCTCCCGGATATTCTGATGTGAATGAAGGTAAGCTTTAGCAACCCCGGCGTGCTCGGAAACAATTTTAAAGTCAATCACCTGACCAGTTTGTATCAGGTACTGGATGGTTTTATCAATTCTTTGAAAATTCTCATGATCCCGCTTGGCAGCCGCACTGCGATGTTTTTCAATATTTCTTTCATGGTTACTTTGCATTGTTTTCTCCCTCCCCTTCACCGCCGGGTCATTTGCTTATGCGGGGAAAATCAGAATAGACACCCCCTGATCTATGTTTAGGAGGGTGTCTTAATTAGTTATTTATTTTTAAAATACGCCCGGTCCCCAGAGAATTTCTCTGATTTCAGCCAGGGTCTGATCTCTCAGCAACTTGCCATCTTCAAATATAGGCTCCAACAGGTCGACAGAATTGTAGCCCATCCATTGTTCTCTGTTCAGATTATCAACGCAAACCAACTTGCCGTCTTCATCCTTTTTCACGACAACCAGTCCCTTAGGAGAATATTTTATCTGGCTCTTGTCAGTCGAAGGAGCTTTATAAACTAAACGTTCCTCGCCGTTTACAACCGCATATGTGCATTTGAAGGTGAAGGCCAGGGTATCCCTGGAGACAAATTGATAGGCCACAGAACCGATGCCGAGTACCATATTGGTTGAGGCAAAGCCTTTGGCCTCCAAGCCATCCAGGATCTGCCTGGCAGCGCTGATGCTCATCGATTCCCCGTAAATGCAGCCGATATGTGTATCGAGGTGTTTATAGCCCTTGTCGGTAATGAAACCGCCAAAGATATCCCAAAGTTTTTCCACGACGCCTTTCCGCTGGGTTTCGGTTTCGCCATCCGGATCACCGCAGATGATTTTTGTCGGATCTCCTGAATCAGGCCTGATCACGACACGTCCGTCGCGGGCCATTATGGTATCTTTAAGCCGCGGCACAACATTGTCCAATACATTCCAGAGATCCCAGGTATCAGAAACAATCGACAGGAAGCCGCCGGGATAAGTCTTGGTCATTAAATGCTTATAGACTTCATACTCATTTTTCCCCTGGATCTGCATCACACTGTGTTCGGTGGCGGGGATGGCAGTTCCGACAAGTTCCTTTTCAATATTGGCATTATAATATCGCTCCAGCCATAAAACGCAGGGAGCTGTATCTGTTCCGGTAAACGACAGCAGATGCGCCCCGCCGCTCATTAAAGCAGCATCGAGCGAAGCCATGCCACGCATCGAAAAATCATGACCCTGGAACTGCACAAATCCCTTTGCGCCGCCGGTCTTTTCACAATATTCATTCATCATTTTCCGGAATTCCCTGGCAGATGTCGCTGATGTAGATGCGACCCATGTCTGGCAGGAAAGCAATGTTTCCACAAAGTTGGTCAGCCAGTAAAATTCAGACACTGTATTTTCAACGGTTAACATCGGCACCCGGCACGGGACCTGGGTCCCTTCTTTGACTGCTTTGATCAAAAGCGGAACATAGCCTAAATCATGCAGCCTTTCGATATGCTGTGTTTCCGGGTTTTGGTCTCCCAGTGTATATTTGATGAACCGCGCATATTCAGTGACCACTTCGTCCTTAGGACGGGAGAAAAAATATTCATTAAAATAGTCGATCAGGTATTCTTTGCAAAATGCCTGGAAGCCAAAAGCAACAGCTGAAGTGGTAAAATCCAGCGGCGGCAGGGCTACCCTGGATTCCCAGGTCGAATAAACCAATTCAGTGCCTTTGGGGTACTGCACTCTGTGTGACTGCTTATAGAAGTCGCCAAGCAGCGGCGCCGGATAAATGTAGTCTTTGCTTTCCATCATTCACCTTTCCTGATTCCCTTATTTGTTTATTTGTTTATCCAGAGTTACATTAATTTCAACACCAACTTATACAATAATAATCTCCCGTCCAAAAGTCAAGCTATAAAGAAAAAACTTAAAGAAGCAAGGGGACAAAGAAGCAAGGGGACGGTTCTTTTGCTTCTCTTCCAATAGTTTTACAGCCTTGTGTAAATGCATATCCTGCTTGACGATAAAGCTGAGTACCGGCTACTTATCTTTTTTATCTCGCAATACCGCAGTTAATGAGTTTCTAATCATTTCTTTTTTTAAAGCGAGTAGTTTTTCGCTCAAATCTACATAGTATTCATGGGGATTTATGCCCCTTTTTATTTCCGGATAGATCGTTTCGAACTGTTCTTCGCAGTATGCCTTTCTCTCTTCGGCACTTGGCGCCTCATAAACCTGGCTGCCGTTTCGAAAGATTGGGATTTGAAGATTCTTAATGTCATAGTTGGATATATGCGTTTTCTTCCATTCCTCAGCAGGACTCACCATGGTATATTCGTCTTTCGGAATCACTTCATTTGAGAGAGCAAGGACGTCTCCAAGCGCAAAACCAGTTTCCTGATCATATAAGCGGTATACTTTCTTATATCCCGGATTGTTTATTTTCATGGTGTCATTGGTAACCTTAATCTTAGGAATCAGTTCACTTCCCTTTTCTGCTGCTACGAGTTTATACACACCGCCGACACGTTCCAGAGAAGCAGCAATGTTATCGCCGCAGCCAATGGAATCAATGCATGCGCCCTGATCAATTAAAGATTTTATCGTATTTTCATCCAGTCCGTTGGACAGACAGATGCCGGCTGTTTTATAACCTGCCTCATCTAACATTTTCCTTGCCTTCTTCGACAAATATGCCAAGTCCCCGCTGTCTATCCGGATACCTTTAAACGGGTACCCGTTGGGAGTCAGATAATCATTGGCTACCCTGATGGCATTCGGGATGCCGCTTCTCAACGTATCGAAAGTATCCACCAGAAAGACACAGTTATTCGGATTACTCTTGGCATAGGCAAGAAACGCCTCATAATCACTGCCTGCATCACAGATCATACTGTGCGCCATTGTTCCAAGCAGCGGAATGTCATACATTTTTGCTGCAATTACATTGCTGGTTCCGCAGCAGCCGCCTACATATGCATATTTGCTGGCTTCGATGGCAGAATCAATGCCCCTTGCTCTTCTGGCGCCAAATTCCATTACAGGGATCCCTTTAGCTGCTTCTGTGATCCGTTTTGCAGCTGTCGTCACTAAAGTT
>DHGV01000115.1 GCA_002402945.1 Pelotomaculum sp. UBA4789 | reverse complement strand
TGCGCACCGGGTTGCCGCGGTTGGCGATGCCCTGTCCGAACAGGGTGGCCAGACCGCTCACCCAGGCTGCGGCAGCCGGGCCGTAGATCAGGAATGTTGAAAGGACCAAAACAAAGGCGCCGGAAAGCCGGCCGTAGGTGAAGGGCACCGCCAGGCATTCAGCCATCACGCCCAGCAGGACGATCACCAGCAGCTCGCGGATACTGTCAAGCTCCAGTGCGGGCAGCAGGACAGCCAGCTGCCAGACAGCCAGCCCGGCGACAATCCANNTTTACTTCGACAGAAATTGGATTTTACCTTCCGGAAGCAGAAGCAGAGGGACGTTCTTTTTGCTTCCTGAGGGAAGCAGAGGGACGTTCTTTTTGCTTCCTTGATCAATGAAGCCGGGGGTTTCCCCCCGGCTGTCGTTTGCCGGATTATAAGCCTGCTGATTTTCTGAGGGCATCGACTTTGTCCGTTGCCTCCCATGACAAGCTGAGATCACTCCTGCCAAAGTGCCCGTATACCGCCACCTGCTTGAAGATAGGTTGGCGCAGGCCCAATCCGTCGATAATAGCGCCGGGACGCAGGTCGAAGTGCTCTTTCACCAGCTTCACCAGCAGCTTCTCGTCAATTTTACCGGTGCCGAACGTATCAACCATGATGGATACCGGGTGCGCTACACCGATGGCGTAAGCCACCTGGAACTCGCACTTGTCAGCCAGCCCGGCGGCCACGATGTTCTTGGCAACGTAGCGGGCGGCATAAGTCGCCGACCTGTCGACCTTCGTCGGATCCTTCCCGGAAAATGACCCGCCGCCATGCCTGGCCATACCGCCATATGTGTCAACGATGATCTTCCTGCCGGTCAGCCCGGTGTCACCCTGCGGCCCGCCAATGACAAAACGCCCGGTGGGATTGACAAAATATCGTGTTTCCTTGTCTATAAATTCCGGCGGAACAACGGCCCCGATAACATTTTTAATCACATCTTCCCGGATTTCCGCCAGACTCACCTCGGGAGAATGCTGGGTTGATACTACGATGGTATCCACACGCAGGGGCCGCCCGTTTTCGTACTCCACTGTTACCTGGGCTTTCCCGTCCGGCCTCAAATAAGGGATCAAACCGCTTTTCCGGACCTCGGCCAGCCGCCTGGCCAGGCGATGGGCAATGGATATAGGCATCGGCATCAGCTCGGGCGTCTCGTTGGAAGCGTATCCGAACATCATGCCCTGGTCGCCGGCGCCGATTAAATCATATTTATCTACTGTCGCAGTGCTCTCCCTGGTCTCCAAGGCCCGGTCCACTCCCTGGGCAATATCGCTGGACTGTTCGTCAATGGAGGTGAGAACCGCGCAGGTTTCACAGTCAAAGCCGTATTTTGCCCTGGTGTAACCGATATCGCAAACTGTCTGCCGGACAACCTTTGGTATATCGACATAACAATTAGTGGTAATCTGGCCGGCCACCAGGACCAGGCCGGTTGCGACCATGGTTTCGCAGGCGACACGGGCAAATGGATCTTTTTCATATATCGAGTCCAGCACTGCGTCCGCAATTTGGTCAGCAACCTTATCAGGGTGTCCCTCTGTGACAGATTCTGATGTAAATAACCGTCTGTTCATAATGATTCCTCCTTAATTTGGCCAAAGCCTCAACACAAAATTAAACCTCCGGATCAGAGGTTCGGATAAGCTTATCGCCAGTCCCTCCACGTGATGAAAAAGGTTTGTATGAATTAATATATTGTAACAAAATCCCGGCATCAATGTCAAATTATCCGGACGGGCTGTGTATCAGTGCAGTCCTTTAGGGGTAAGCGCCTGTTTTGCCCCTCCTTGGTGATATTGCTTAAATAGGCCATTTTACACAATCACGGGTAAAGCCACGGATAATATGATTAAATAGAAGGCCCAGATGTAGAAAGTCACCTTTTTTTCGTTATTCATCATCCATTTAATGAGGGGCAGATCGCTGTTGCCAAGCCCGATCTGAGCATTTATGAAAAACCTTATAATGACGGGCGCCAGCGGAAAGAACATGATAAAAAGCAATACTATATATATGATGAACAGGAGGGTAAATAACGGAGCGCCGATCACCTCTTTTGTGAGCGCCCCTTTTGATATGAGCACTCCTCCAACAGTGGAAACGACAATCATCAACACAACCAATGAAAAAAAGACGAACAAGCACTTTTTCTGATCCATGCTTTTCCCCCTACAATTTGCCCCGTCCCGCCAGGGCATTTCTGGCAGCATGCCAGAGCATCCGGGCCTCTTCAACCCTCATGGCAAAAACTGCGGCTATAAAAACCACCATCCCGGCAATTCCAGACAGGCCAATCTGGATGATCAGGCCGGTTTTTCCCTGCACCATCCCAGCCAATGCGCCATTGACCATGTAACATACCACAGCCATCAAACCAGCGGCTGTGAGAACAGCCACTGTGAATTTCAACAAGCCGCCCTGATACAGACCGGGTATTTTTTTCCCCAGGTACCACATCATCAGGGCCATATAAATCAGGTTCGCCAAAGAATTGGCCAGGGCCAGGCCGGCATGCCGGAGAGGCCCGATCAGCAGCAGGCTGAAACCCAGGTTGATCAGAACCATGACAATGCTTATTTTGAGTGGGGTGCGGGTATCCTGCAGGGAATAAAAACCGCGGGTTAAAAGATAGCCGGCCGCAAGACCCACAGAGCCTATTGCATAGAAGATAAGCGCAGGCGCAGTCATTTCCACTGCTTTCTGGTCAAAGGCCCCCCACCCGTAAACCAGGTTTACAATGGGGTGGCTTAACGTTATTAATAATATGCTGGCCGGAATTATCCCGATAAATACAACCTTCAGCGCACCGAGCAGGGTGCCGGCAAAGTTATCCATTTCCTTCTCGGCAGCCAGCAGGGAAATAGTGGGAAAAACAGCCGTCGCCAGGGAGATAGCCAGCAGCCCGACAGAAAACTGGATCAATTTGTCCGCGTAACCAAGCGACGAGACGCTCCCTACCGGCAGCCAGGACGCCAATACATAAGTTACAAATACATTGGCCTGGGTAACCGACAGGCTGAATACCGACGGCAGGGCGAGGAGCCAAATCTTTTTCAGGCCGGGATGATGCAGGTCCAGATGCAGGTTAATTTTAAAGCCCTCTTTGTAAAGCACGGGGAACTGCACCAGGGCCATGGCCGTCATGGCCAGCATGGCGCCCAAAGTCAGGCCGTGCACGCCATATATCCTGCCGAGGGTAAGAGCAAAAACAATGATAAATATATTGTTTACCGAACCGCTGAAGGCAGGCAGGCCAAAAATGTTATTGGCGTTTAAAAGCTGGGTATAGAGTGAGGCCAGGCCGGCGAAGATCATCCACGGCATGATAATTCGTGAGAGTTCAACTGTCAGTTCCCTTGTTACACCTGAAAACCCCGGCGCCACAACCTTGACCAGAAGGGGAGCCCCTGCAATCCCGATCACAGAGGCGAACAGGAAGAAAAAGATGACCAAAACCATAACTGTGTTGAACAGCTTCCAGGCTTCGCCCTTTTCGCCCCTGGAGACATACTCGGTAAAAACAGGCACTATCACCGTGGCAAGCGCCCCGCTGATAATGGTGAAAAGCATATTCGGCGCCTTTATAGCCATCTGGTAAGCGTCCGCCATGTAGGTAGTCCCCAGCAGGCTCGCTATTACAGATTCCCGCACCAGGCCGAGTATCTTGGACAGCAAGATAAAAAAGGCGATCAAAAGAGTCGCCTTGAAGATGAATTTGCCAGTCGTCATTTTTCAACACCGCTTATTTTATTTCTGGAAGCACGGGGACGGTTCTTCTGCTTCCTGCTTCCACATCCACCTGACAGCTTATTAAACAATTCCATAATCAGGCTCCAAGCTTGAGGTAAATCCCGGAGAGAAAGGCCCACCTTCTGTTTACCCGGCGCAGCGCTCCCCGGCAAGCATTGTAGCTTTCTATAGTTTCCGCGAACAGCCGGCGCGCCCTTTCCTTGTCATTGGCAGCTGATAACAACCTGCCGGCCTGGTAAAATATCCTGGGCGTGCCGTACAACAGCAGCTGGCCGAAAACCTGTTCAATGTTCTCATCCGGCTGTTTTTCCTCCAGGTAAATTCTGATCATGTACAAATAAGGCTCTCCCAGGCTGGCCTTGGGATTCGCCCTGATCGCTTTTTCCAGCTCCTCTTTCCCCTGCTTAATCCTTCCGCTGTTATAGTAGGAAGCGCCCAGGAGGAAATGGAAAAGAGGGTGTCCTTCCATCTTGCCGGATGCGTTTTCCAGAAATGACAGGGCCTTTTCATATTTTCCCTGACGGAAATATGCCTCCCCCAACTCCAGGTATGAATCAGCGTTTGCCGGGTTTATGGCGATATCTTTCTTTAGCTGGCTGATCCTTTTTGCCCGCCGCCAGGGCTCGAAGATATCCGGCAGGATGCCGACAAAACGGCGTTCCGTTAGAAACAAAACCAGCAGCATGATTACCAGGATGAGAAGGGGGCTGCGGGTGATGTAAGACAGCAAAACAAATATGAGAAATTTATTCATCCGGATCCCCCCTGTGTGAAAACCCTCAGCATATCAAGCTGTTAATCGCAGCCTTTGTAATCAGAGGTTCTTTAAATTTCAATTTATTTCCTGCTATAAAGAGCTTCGATTCCAAATCAGCGGAATGGGGACACTGCCCTTGTAGGTGCGGCTTCAGCCGCACATGGCGGGTTGAAACCCGCCCTACAACACCAGCGATACATCCCCGATTAAAGCAATACAGGAAAACTGTCCCATACTTCCTAGCTTTAACGGCAGAAGTCTACTGTTTCGCGCAGCCCTTCCATCAGGATGTAACGGGGGCGCCAGTCCAGGGAGACGCAGGCCCTGGCGTTGGACAGGGTGCTATGGGTGATGTCTCCCGGTCGGGGCGGCTGGTACAACGGTTCCATTATGCTGCCGGTAAGTGCTTTCAGCGCCTGGTACAAATAATTGACACTCAGCCCCTTGCCGGTGCTGACATTGAATGTGCCGCCGTCACCCTGTTGCAGCGCTGCCAAGCTGGCGGCAGCCACATCTTTGACGTAGATGAAATCCCTGGTCTGCTCCCCGTCACCAAATATAACTGGTTTAACTCCCTTCGCCAGCTTGTCGATAAATATGGCCACCACACCGCCCTCGCCGGTGGCATCCTGGCGTGGACCGTAGACATTGGCAAAACGCAGTACCGTAAAGTTGATACCATGCATATCCCGGTACAGCCGCAGGTAGTGTTCCACGGTGTGCTTGGAAAGGCCGTATGGCGATTGCGGCGCCACGGGGTGCCTTTCGTCCACGGGCAGATATGCCGGGCTGCCGTACACGGCGGCGGTAGAGGCATAAACAACCTTGCCGACACCGCTGGCGGAGCAGGCATCCAGGAGATTGACGGCCCCGATGATATTTATTTCCGCGTCGGTGTGCGGGTCCTGCAATGAGCGCTGCACATCCACCTGTGCCGCCAGGTGGATTACCGCCGATGGCTTCTCCCGGGCAACAATTTCTTTTAAGCCCGGATCGCGCACGTCAATATTGCAAAAGTTCGCCCCGGGATTGATGTTTTCCGGCCGTCCCGTGGAAAGATTGTCCACAATAGAAACAGTGCAGCCCTTTTCAACCAGCAGATCAACAATATGGGAGCCGATAAAACCGGCTCCCCCCGTTACCAGTACGTTCATCACCTGAGCTCCTTTATGATGGATTTAAGGTATTCCCGGAAACCTAGCGCCAGGTCAGGCCGCGCCAGGGCGAACTCCACAGTCGCCTGCAGGTAGCCCAGCTTGTCACCGACATCATAACGCCTACCCTGAAAAGCCAGGCCGTACACAGGCTGCTCCGCGCACAGCGCCTTGAGGGCGTCGGTCAGCTGGATTTCCCCTCCGACGCCCGGTCCGGCTTCCGCCAGGATGGAGAAAATACGCGGTTCGATGATATACCTGCCCATGATCGCCAACCGGGAAGGGGCTTTCTCCGGCGCAGGCTTCTCAACCAGATCACGGATCCTGTGCAATCCGCTGCGATCTGCTACCGAGTCCAGGATGCCGTACTTGGACACATCTTTTTCAGGCACTTCCATGACGGCAATTACAGAGGAATGCACATCATTATATACATCAATCAGTTGCTTGAGACAGGGCGTTTCGCTGACTACCAGGTCGTCGCCCAGCAGCACCGCGAAAGGTTCATCACCAACAAACCTCCTGGCGCAGTATACGGCATGGCCCAGGCCCAGCGGTTCCTTCTGCCTGACGAAGCTGATGTCGGCAAAACTGCTGATGCTCTGGACCAGTTCAAGCAGGGCGGTTTTGCCGGTTTCCTTCAGCCGCGCCTCCAGCTCCGGGGACTTGTCAAAATGGTCTTCTATTGACCCTTTGTTTCTGCCTGTGATAATCAGGATCTCCTCTATCCCCGAAGCGATTACTTCCTCAATGATGTATTGGATAGTTGGTTTATCAATAACGGGAAGCATCTCCTTGGGCTGTGCCTTGGTTGCAGGCAGGAAACGCACGCCCAGGCCGGCCGCCGGGATTACCGCTTTCCTTATTTTTTTCACAAGAAACACCTCCTGATCAGATTAGACAATTTCCGCCGCTATTTAAAAAAAGCGGCCCGTGAATCAGGACCGCTGCTGCTTATTCGGTTGAGGTACGATTGGGGCCTGCCTCAAGGCGCCGGTTACTCCTATTTTGTTTGCGACCAGCAGGATTATTGTTGAAAGGACTACCAGGAATATGGCCGCCTGTTTGGGCGAGATCAGGGTTATGGTAATGGCGCTAAAGCCCAGAACAACACAAACACCGTATATTGACAGTACCGCCTGGCGGTGGCTTAATCCCATCTGGATCAACCGGTGGTGCAGGTGTTCCTTATCCGGCTGGAAGATAGGCCTGCGGCCGGAATAACGCCTGACGATGGCAAATATGGTGTCGAGGAGTGGAATACCCAAAATAACCACCGGGATGATCACTGATATAAAGGTCGCGCTTTTGGCCATGCCCATGATCGACAAGGCAGCCATGCTGAATCCCAGGTACATCGATCCGGAATCACCGAGAAAGATCTTCGCCGGATAGAAATTATAGCGCAGGAAGCCGATAATCGAGGCCGCCAGGATCAAGGCCAGGACAATGGCGTCACTCTGGCCCCGGGATCCCCCGGTAGCCGTGGTCTCGATCCAAACCACAGCAGCAAGGGTCAGGGCAGAAATAAAGGTCGTGCCGCCGGCAAGGCCATCTAAACCGTCAATAAGGTTCACCGCGTTGGTGACCGAAACTATCCAAATCACTGTGAAGGGGATAGTAAGCAAGCCCAGGTTAATCAACTCTTCAGAAAACGGGTTGGTCAGGAACTCAACTTTCAGGCCAAACGGGATGATGGCTGCCGCTGCCGCTATCTGCCCAGCCAGTTTCAGACCCGGGGACAAACCCCTGGTGTCATCAATAAAACCGACCAGGATGATCAGCGAACCACCNNAAGCTGAAATAGATAGCCAGGCCTCCCAGCCTGGGCATAACTTTATTATGTACCTTCCTCTGATCGGGACGGTCCAGGGCGCCTAGTTTAAAAGCACATTTCCTGACCAGTGGTGTAACGAGCAAAGCCAGTCCAAAAGCAAGCAGGATAGCCGTTACCGGTATCTGCACGAGCATCCCTCCAAGGCATCAAGTTCAAGCACGAATCATTTACATTTTATCTCATACGGACAAGATGTGACAATAATGAAAATACAACTCATAAAGGCTAAAAGATCGATAAGCTACATTGCAGGCAGGTTAAGTCCAATATGCTCCACATATCACCCGTTTTAGCCTGTCTTATAACTCGTAAGCGCGGGGGCTTATTTCTGCAGAGCAAACATCATTTCCGCCTCGGCGGCCATTTCCTCCCCCACGTAAGCGGCAGCATAGCTTTTACCAAAGGAACCGCGCAGTTTCTGCACCTCAACCTCGAGCCGGAGCACATCACCCGG
>DHGV01000073.1 GCA_002402945.1 Pelotomaculum sp. UBA4789 | reverse complement strand
CTCGGCCAGACTGCTCCCAATCCCGTTCTCAGCACCATCAAGTATTTCCGGAACGAGTACGAGGAGCACATCAGGGATAAGAAGTGCGCCTGCAACGTTTGTGATTTTAAGGAATAAAAGCCGCTCCCGCAGCTTTTTGTATAAAGGTATGTAGAAAAATACGGGAGTTTGGAGGGAAAAAGTGAAAATGATAAATTTGACAATTGATAATCAGAAAGTAGCGGTTGAACCAGGGACTTCAATCCTTGAAGCCGCAAAAAAAGTGGGAGCCAGGATCCCGACCCTGTGTTATCTTAAAGACCTGAATATCATCGGGGCCTGCCGTATCTGCATGGTTGAAGTGCAGGGGGCCAGAACATTTATCCCGGCCTGCGTTGCTCCGGTTGCTGAAGGTATGGTTGTCAGGACCAATACCCCCGCGGTTATCAAAGCCCGCAAATTAGTGCTTGAGTTGATTCTTTCAGACCACCCCATGGAATGTCTCACCTGCCTTCGCAATCAGAACTGTGAACTGCAGGACCTGGCTAAGGAATTCGGCATCACTGAAGTGCGTTTCGACGGGGCAAAGACAGAATACCCGATTGATGATTCCAGCCCTGGTATTATCAGGGACCCGCGCAAGTGCATCCTCTGCCGCCGCTGCATTTCAGTCTGCACCAACGTACAGACTGTGCAGGCCTTATGTGCGGAAAACAGGGGCTTTGATACCCTGATTGCGCCGGCATTCAATGAGAAGCTGGCAGATATGGAATGTGTTCAGTGCGGACAGTGCACACTGGTGTGCCCGACCGGCGCCATCGTTGAGAGAGATGATACCGCAAAAGTATGGGCCGCCCTGGCCGATCCCACGAAGCATGTTGTCGTTCAGACCGCGCCGGCTGTCAGGGTGCAGCTGGGCGAAGCTGTTGGCGCCGCTCCTGGTGACATTTTTACCGGCCAGATGGTTGCCGGCCTGCGCCGCATGGGATTTGACAAAGTATTTGACACCGACTTTACGGCAGATCTGACTATTTTGGAAGAAGGAAATGAGCTGCTGCAGCGCGTGACCCAGGGCGGTACCCTGCCGATGATCACCTCCTGCAGCCCAGGATGGATCAAGTTCTGTGAGCACTTCTATCCGGATCTTCTTGCTCATGTGTCCACCTGCAAGTCGCCGCAGCAGATGTTCGGCGCCCTGGTCAAGACCTATTACGCCAAGAAAGCGGGCGTTGATCCTGCTGACATTTATTCCGTTTCCATCATGCCCTGCACAGCCAAGAAATACGAGTGCCAGCGGCCAGAAATGTTCAGCAGCGGCTACCAGGATGTTGATGTAGTCCTGTCATCACGAGAACTCGGCCGTATGTTTATGCAGGCAGGCTTAGACGCTGCCAACCTGCCCGAAGAGGATTATGACGAGCCGCTCGGGATTTCCACGGGCGCAGCCGCCATCTTTGGCGCCTCAGGCGGTGTTATGGAAGCCGCATTAAGGACCGTATATGAAGTTGTTACCGGAAAGACCCTGGAAAATATTGATTTTGAAATTTGCCGCGGTCTCACCGGCGTGAAAGAAGCCACTGTCCAGGTTGGCGACCTGCCAGTTAAAGCAGCCATCACCAACGGCTTGGGCAACGCCCGCAAAGTTCTGGACAAAATCCGTGCCGGCGAAGCCGACTACCACTTTATTGAAGTCATGTGCTGCCCAGGTGGCTGTATCGGTGGCGGCGGTTCTCCAATACCAACTAACACCGATATCCGGCTGAAGAGGATCGACGCCATCTATACCGAAGATGAGCGCATGGTCCTGCGCAAATCTCACGAGAACCCGGCTGTCACAAAACTATATGAAGAGTTTCTTGTGAAGCCCCTGGGCCACAAGTCCCATGAGCTGTTGCACACCAAGTACACTCCGAGAGGAGTCAATAAGTAAAATAGATGAGTGTTTAAAGGCCCTTCCCGGATTTCTGGGGGGCCTTTAAGTTATACATGATAAAATATGTAAGCCAGTGATAGAAGTGGTAAGTTAATTCATTTTATACTCGATTGACTGGAAAAGGGATGGATGGTATAAAAATATTATTATATAAAACACAAATATAATGATTGAAGAGAGGCGCTGCTATGACATCAAAAATATATGATCTGACAGTACAGACATATGGAAGAAGCCAATTGCTGAACATCACTGGTGAAGTAGAGCGCATTGTATCGCAAAGCGGGATCAAAGAGGGAACGGTGCTGATCTTTACCATGCATACAACTGCGGGTTTGACGATTAACGAAAACGCCGATCCCTCCGTAGTTGAGGACATCCTCATGGAACTGGACAAAATTGTACCTTTAAATGATAATTACAGGCACACTGAGGGGAACTCAGCAGCGCATATCAAGTCTTCATTGTTCGGCATATCCCTTACTGTATTTATCAACAGCGGCAGGCTTCTTTTAGGAACCTGGCAGGGAATATATTTCTGTGAATTCGATGGGCCAAGGCAGAGAAAGGTATTGGTTAAAGTAGTTGCGGAGTGAAAGAAAAAAGCCAACCCATTCAAAATAACTATTGACAGAACATAAGTTCGGTATTAATATATAAGCAAACATATGTACGAATGGGGGCTTTAGATATGGAAAGAACATGGGATGACAATGACCGCTACATTCAGATTGACACTGAGGATTTTAGTATTACCGACAAGCTTCTATCTTGGCTTGAAAGAGATGACACTGAATTTGAAAAAATCTTTGCATATTGTATCTGTCTTGCTGCGGCAACATATTTTATTGCAAATGTGTTTCGATTTTTTTAACCATCAGTCCTGTAAACAAAGATATGGACAGAAACAAGAAGTTGGTTTATGGGCAGAATGCAGAGCATAAAAAATGAAAAGCCATTTTAACATAACCAATAAAAAATGCAGGTTTTTATATCTGCATTAATGTGTACCCTATGTCAAGGAC
>DHGV01000012.1 GCA_002402945.1 Pelotomaculum sp. UBA4789 | reverse complement strand
CTTTGCCTACCTTTTCCATCGCATCTGCAATCAGTCCGCCAATAAATTCATCGTTGGCTGAAATGGTAGCGACCTGGGTAATGGCCGACTTGCTTTCAATGGTCTTGGCTGAATCTTTGATTGACGCGACTACTTGAGCAACAGCTTTTTCAATGCCTTTCTTGACGATCATGGGGTTGGCCCCTGCCGCTACGTTCCTCAAGCCTTCACGCACAATCGCCTGGGCTAGTACACAAGCTGTGGTGGTGCCGTCTCCGGCAACATCGTTGGTCTTGGTGGCAACCTCTTTGACCAGCTGGGCGCCCATATTTTCAAATGGATCGGGAAGGTCTATTTCCCTGGCGATGGTTACGCCGTCATTAACAATCATCGGCGAGCCAAATTTCTTTTCAAGAACGACATTGCGGCCTTTCGGGCCGAGGGTAATCTTTACTGCATCCGCCAGTGCATTTACGCCCTTTTCAAGCGCGCGACGGGCTTCTTCCCTAAAAATAATCTCTTTACCTGCCAATTTTCCAACCTCCTCTTTTTACCTATTTCTCGATTACGCCGAGAATGTCCGCTTCACGCATGATCAAGTATTCAACTTCGTCAATCTTTACTTCGTTTCCGGCATACTTGGAAAAAAGTATTTTGTCTCCTGGTTTCAGGTCAATGGGAACACGCTGGCCGGTTTCTAAAATTTTACCGGAACCTACGGCTATCACTTCCCCTTCCTGAGGCTTTTCCTTGGCTGTATCCGGCAGGACTATGCCGCTTTTGGTTCTTTCCTCACTGGGCAGCGGCTTAACAACTACCCTTTCGCCTAATGGTCTGATCACTAAAACCCCTCCTTAATTACTGGTTGGTATGTTTTGCTTTTGTTAGCACTCGCAGTCAATGAGTGCTAACGCTACGTTAATATAATATAGAATTAGATTATTAAAAGCAAATTAGAACACCGCATAATTTTCCTTCTTTTGGCTAAAAATGAGTAATTATCATGCAATATCTTTCAATATCTTCTACTATCTTGTTTTCATGCCGTTTTTTACATTAATCTCACTATATTAATGTTTCAGCAAAAAGAAAAAACCCGGCTTCATTCAGCCGAGCCGCACTCGCCGCCTTTGCCGGACAATATCTCCAAGCCGTGAGGCAGCGCCGGCAGGATTACTGCCAGACATTCCCGCACCGCTTTAACACTGCCGGGCAGGTTTATAATTAAAGTGCTGTTGCGGGTGCCGGCGACGGCCCGGGATAGCATCGCCCGGTTTGTCTTTTTCATGCTCTCGCTGCGCATGGCCTCGGCCAGTCCGGGCACTTCTTTTTGGATTACGGCCAGGGTAGCTTCAGGGGTGTTGTCCCTGGGACTGAGGCCTGTGCCGCCGGTAGTAAGGATCAGATTTACCTTTTCCTTGTCTGACATGTTGATCATAGCTTCTTTTAAAATATCCAGGTCGTCCGGTACGACCTGGTAGCTTGTCACCTCGCCAAGAGTTTTCACCATCTCTCTGATGGACGGCCCGCTTTCATCTACCCGCTGCCCTTGGGCGCCTTTATCGCTTACCGTGATGATGCCTATTCTATACAAATTTTTCACCTCTGGACCCACTTTTCTTCCCCCTCACGCTGGAAGATGCCGCTCTTGCCGCCGCTTTTATGCACCAGCCTGACAGCGCCGATGACCATCTCCCGGTCCACCGCCTTGCACATGTCATAGATAGCCAGAGCCGCTGCTGACACAGCGGTCAGGGCTTCCATTTCCACCCCGGTCTGACCCATCGTCCTTGCTTTTACCTCAATTTCGATCCTGCTGTTTTCACGATCAGGGCGAAAATACACATCTACTCCCGTCAGAGCAAGGGGGTGACAGAGGGGTATTAAATCCGGCGTTTTCTTGGCCGCCATGATCCCCGCAATGCGGGCCACACTGAACACTTCACCTTTAGGAACTTTTCCTTCCAGGATCAGTGCCAGCGTATCCGGACGCATAACCACTTCCCCCCTGGCGACAGCCTCCCTGCGGGTAATGTTTTTTCCTCCCACCTCTACCATTCTGGCCTGGCCCTGTTCATCCAGATGAGTCAATTCGCTCACAGAAAAACCCTCCGTTTCAACCCTGCCACATGACCTTACCGCAGCCGCGCAGGTCATATCCGCCCAGCCTTCTTACCTCTTCCTGAAACTCCGTCATATCCATTACTTCGAGCAGTCGTTGGATATAAGGGGAGTCCAGGTATTCTTCAGGTATGCACAGATCGTAGCGCTCCTCTACAATTCCAATAAAATCCAGACCGAGAGCCCGGGCAGCCGCCCGGATACCAAGACCGGCATCCGCTGCCCCAGCCTTAACTGCAACCGCTACTGCCATGTGTGTATATTCTTCATGCTCGTAGCCACTAATCTGTTCAGGATCAAGGGCCTGCTTCCTCAGCAGGTAGTCCAGCAGGATCCTGGTACCGGCGCCGCGCTGCCGGTTAACGAAACTGATACCTTCTCTGGTCAGGTCCTCCAGCGTGTTTATGCCCCTGGGATTGCCTTCGGCCAGGATCAGCCCCTGCTCGCGGTAAACCAGATTTACCAGGATGGTTTTTTTACCTGGAAGTATCCTTTTAACGTAGGAAACGTTATACTCACCTGTTTCCTCGTCAAGCAGGTGTGCACCCGCGCAGTGCGCCTCACCGCGTCTTAAGGCTGTGAGCCCTCCCAGGCTGCCGACATGAGCGGAAGAAAGTGTCGCTTCGGGAAACTTCCGGCGCATAAAATTAGCCAGCACATCCAGGGCCAGGTCATGGCTGCCGATGATCACAGTAGTTTCCTTTATTTCCTGTGTGCTTTTAAAAAGCTCTACCGGCGCTGTGTCGCCTGTGTTGTACCCTTCTGAGTTCTGCGGGATGCGCATCATCCCGTCAGCCTGTACCAGTGACATCAGGATACCGGCGCCGCGTGAGATGGGGGTGGCTACAACCTTGTCACCTACCTGTCCCAGTTTTACCCGCACAAATTCTTCCACGCCAATGGGGGAAACCATCTTCCTGGAAACCGCGGCTTCAATTTTTTCCAACGGCAGTGGGACAGTACCGAGCTTTTTAAAGATGACCGGTTTGACGAATAAATCCATATCTATATATGCGGATACCGGATAGCCCGGTACACCGATTGCCGGCTTGCCGCTGATCTCACCGAGTATAACCGGTTTGCCCGGCTTGGTGGCTACTCCGTGCACCAGCACTGTGCCCAGAGACCTGATCGCGTCAACGGTGAAGTCCTCGGAGCCCGCCGATGAACCAGCGTTGACCAGGATGATGTCCGCTTCAGCCGCAGCTTTCACCAGCGCCGCTTTAATGTTCTCAAAGTTGTCAACGGTAATTTCCCTGCGCAGGGGAGTGCCGCCCCATTTTTCCACCATGGCCCCCAGCATCCTGGAGTTATATTCGATAATATCTCCCGGCTTCAATTCAGAACCAGGCTGGACCAGTTCCGTGCCTGTCGGCAAAATAGCCACTTTCGGGCGGGGATAAACATAAATCTTATCAACACCGCCGGCCAGCAGGGCGCCAATATCAACCGGCCGCACCGGGTGACTGGCGGATATAATCATTTCGGTGGCAACGATGTCCTCACCCACAACCCGCACATGCTGCCAGGGAGGCGCGGCCTGGATAATCTCAATAACACCGGGGCTGACATAGTGCACGTCTTCAATCATAATCACAGCATCGCAGCCCTCCGGCAGCGGGTCGCCCGTATCCACCATGAGAGCGCCCTCGCCCACTTCCAACTGCCTGGGCGTCGTTTCAGAAGCTCCGTAAGTATCCGCAGACCGGACGGCCATCCCATCCATAGCTGAGGCATGGTAATGAGGTGAGGATATCCTGGCATAAACCGGGGCCGCAGTTATCCTGCCCAGGGCTTCTTCAACAAAAATCTGCTCCGGCACGCCCGGGCTCAGCGCCCCCAGTTTATCCAGATAGTCAAGGTAGCGTTCCAGGGCTGTTTCCCAGGGCAGGTCATCCAGGTAAACTTTACGCTTCATACTTTATCCGCACCTCAATTAAACAAATTGACAGGATTTACATGATTTCACTTAATACATAAAACTTTTTATGATCATTTTTACTCAGTAAAATACCTAAAGGTTGTTCTGTAAGATTTATCCAATTAATTTCCAATAATCCTGTTAATCTTATGGAATCTTGTTAATCCTGTAAAATTATTTTAAAAAAGCTTTACTTCTACCATCTCACCGGCCTCGACGCCTTCCTTGCCGGAAGGAATGCGGGCCAAACCGTCCGCCTTGATCATGGTATTGATCAGCCCTGACTTGCCCAGTACCGGTTCGGCAAAAAGCTGTCCCTCTTTCACTTTGAGTTTGATCCGGATATATTCTTCGCGCCCGGCTGCGGAATGAAGGCTGCGGGTAATTACCGCCTTAACCGGAAACTCCATGGCGAAATCTTCTGCACATGCCGGGTAAGCGCCTTTGCGCAGCAGCGGCGCCACCAGCAGTTCAAAGATAACCAGGGCTGACGCCGGGTGTCCCGGCAGCCCGAATAATGGTTTACTGCCAATAAATGCACCTGCTGTGGGCTTGCCCGGCTTGACGGAAATACCGTGAAAAATCACACCCGGCTTGCCGGCGGCAGCGATTACTTTAAAAACGATATCGCGGGCGCCAACCGAACTCCCGCCTGAAATGAGGACCATGTCGTTCTCACCCAGTGCCCGTTCCAGGATCATTCTCATTTTATCATAATCATCCGGCACAATGCCGTAAAGGCGCGGCACTCCGCCCGAGTCCGCCACGGCACCATATAATACATAGGAGTTGATGTCCCTGATTTGACCGGGATAAGGCTTCTCCTGTGGATTGATCAGTTCATCACCCGTGGAAATAATGCCCACTCTGGTTTTAAAAGCAACCTCTACTTCGGTGATGCCTATCGATGAGAGCAAGCCGAGATCCTGCGGCCTGACCCTGTGCCCGGCGGTCAGCGCGACTTCCCCGGCGGCGATGTCCTCACCCCTGCGAATAACATTTTCACCGGGCGCCACCGGCCTGTTGATTCCGATCGTACGGCTGTCAAGCTCCTCAGTGTATTCCACCATTACAACAGCGTCAGCGCCGGCCGGAAGCATCCCGCCGGTAGCGATGTACCAGGCCTGTCCCATCTTGACCTGGCCGGACGGCGCCTGGCCAATCAGCACCTCGCCGCCCACATCAAGATAGGACGGCGTGCCATCCGAAGCGCCGTAGGTATCTTTGGCCTTTACCGCATAGCCGTCTACTGTTGACCTGTTAAAAGCGGGCACATCATCGACGCCCCGCACTTCGGCAGCCAGACAGCGGTCAAGGCTTTCCATAATGGGAACCACAACACCTGCCCTCTTGCCCGGCAGGTGACGTGTTATCACAGCCCTTGCCTCATCCAGCGTCAATACTTTAAAAAGTTCTGCCATAAATACACTCCGCAATATATTAGAAACAGCCCAGCTCGCAGGACTTGATTTTGATTTTTAGCTCATCGGCAGCCTTACCGACGACACTTGGATTAACCTTAAGGTCCTCCGCCAGTTTTCTGGCCTCTGTACAAGTGAGCCGCCCGTCCTTTGCCGCCTTGTTGACAGCATCTAAAACTTCCTGCTTAGTTTCTGACATATATTTCACTCCTCACTTTTTATAACCGCCGCACACCGGGCATGCCGCATTCCTTGCCACCGGCGCCTCGTAAAACTTTGCGTGAAGCGCATTGTAGACCAGCATCCTTCCCACCAGCAAATCTCCAACGCCGAGTATGAAGCGCACAGCTTCTGCCGCCTGGATAGCTCCGATTACGCCAGGCACTGTGCCCAGCACTCCAAGTTCAGCAGTTGCGGGAGAGTCTGGCGCCGGCTCAACGGGGAATACGCATTTAAAACATGGCCCCAGGCCGGGCCTAACAGTAAAAGTTTGCCCTGACCAAGCCAGTACCCCGCCGTAAACAAAAGGTACCTTCAGCTTAACACAGTTCTCATTGATAATGTAGCGTGATCTAAAATTATCGGTACAATCAATAACAAAATCATATTTCTTAATAAGCTCCTCAGCAATAACTTCAGTTAACCTTTCCTGATATGTTTCTATGATCAACTCCGGATTTAATACACCAAGCTTTTCAGCGGCAGAAACCACCTTGAAACGGTCAAGATCGGGGGTCGTATGGAGAATTTGGCGCTGCAGATTTGAGAGTGATACAGTATCATGATCAACCAGACCGATTCTTCCCACCCCGGCGGCAGCAAGATATAAAGCGGCAGGAGATCCCAGGCCGCCGGCCCCAACCAGCAGTACACCGGCGCGAAGAAGCTTGACCTGCCCGGCAATGCCAACCTCTTCCAATTGAATATTGCGCTGATAACGCAACGCCTGTTCTTTTGTCAAATGAATGCTTTTGGCCAATTCAAACAACCTCAGATCAGAATTTCTATGGGATTAATCCTTTCTTAGTACTGTCCCCTCAATAAAATCAGCCACGCCCGCAGCATCGTCCAACCCAAAATGCGGGACCGGTGTTATTGGTGGAGCATCAGTTACCACGGACAGCAAATCCTCTTCCGGGACGGTAAAACGCTCAGCATTCCCAAGACTGTAAAACACCTCTATTTTTGGCCACTTCCCCGTCTTGTAGCCCTCAATAATTATTAAATCCAGATTTCCGGCCATTGAGATCAATGTCTCTGGTTCTGGATCTCCGGCAGTTTTTTTGAACACAGATAAACCGCCCGGCGCCGCCAGGCCCACAAAATCAGCTCCTGCCCGGGCATGCCGCCAGGTGTCCCTGCCCGGCTGGTCAAACTCTACATTGTGGTGGGTATGTTTAATAACGCCTATCTTGTATCCCCGGCTTTTAAGTTCAATAATCAATTTTTCCAAAAACGTGGTTTTGCCTGAACCGGAGTAACCCGCAAGGCCGATTATAGGAACTGGCTTTTCCATCTAAGCCTCCAGTACATTTATCGCGTCGCCCACTTTTACCGGCCCGCCCTCCAGAATCCTGACAAAAATCCCTTCCCTCGGCATCACACAGTCACCAGCCTGGTAGTAAATGGCGCAGTGGGCATGACATTCTTTCCCGATCTGGGTGACTTCACCTACTGACTCAGTACCGATTTTTATTTTTGTGCCTATGGGCAGGCTTACAAGATCGATCCCTTCGGTAGTAAGGTTCTCGGCAAAATCCCCGGGCCCCACATCCAGTCCCTTGGCCCGCATCTTATTTACACTCTCATTAGCCAGCAGACTGACCTGGCGGTGCCAGGGACCGGAATGAGAGTCATCTTTTAAGCCGTATTCCTTGATCAGCAATCCTTCGCCGATATTTTTCTTCCGTATCCCTTTTTTCGGGCTTGTGCATACCGCCTTGATTATACCCATTTAATTATTATCCCCCTATCTGAGACATTACCCTTTTCTTGTCTTTCCAGCCTTCGAGCATATGGTGCCGGTCTGGTTTCAGATTAACTGCTGTCATGATCAGATCGGCTATTTCCCTGTCCCCGGTGCCTCTGCGAAGCGGGGTTTTCAAGTCAACTTCCCTGCCGTCGTACAGGCATGGACGCAAACCCCCGCTTGAGGTCAGACGCAGCCGGTTGCAGTTTTCACAAAAATGTTCGCTCATGGAGGTAATAAAGCCAATTGTACCCTCGGCGCCATCAAAGCGGTAGTATTTGGCCGGCCCGTCCCCCTCGGCCATCTTGACCGGGTGCAGTATGCCGATGCCGCGGTTGATCTTGTCTATAATTTCCCTGGCCGGCACAAAACGTCCCTCTGTCCATGTGTTGCAGGTACCAATAGGCATTAGCTCAATGAAACGGATGTGCAGGGGGCTTTCCAGGGTGAGGCGGGCCATGGCCTCCACCTCGTCATCGTTAAAATCACGGATCACCACGGTGTTTATTTTCACCGGGCTCAGTCCCACATCAAGCGCTGAATGTATTCCTTTCCAGGCTTCAGCCAGCTCGCCGCCACGGGTAATCTCCCGGTATCGTTCCTCTTTTAGTGTATCCAGGCTGATATTTACCCTCTTTACACCTGCTTCTTTCAGCGCTGCCGCTTGGGATGGCAGAAGCAGACCGTTCGTGGTAAGCGTAATGTCATCAATGCCCGTAATGCTCGAAATGCGCCGGATCAGGCCTTCAAGGCCTTTGCGGACCAGAGGTTCGCCCCCCGTCAGGCGTATTTTCTTGATCCCCGCGAGAGCCGCACCCCTTATTATCGCCTCAATCTCCTCCAGGCGCAGGATTTCTTCATGCGGTATCGATTTAATGCCTTCCGGCGGCAGGCAGTATATGCAGCGTAAATTGCATTTGTCCGTCACCGAAACACGCAGGTAGTTTATTTCCCGCCTGTAAGTATCTTGCATAGTTTCTCCTTCTGAATTATCAGATCATTTTTTTAAATATCGCATTGTGCTGCAGCGTCAAGAGGACACACTGTATGGAATGCGAGACGACCAAATTTGTAGCGGATTTATCCGCACATCTTTTGGCGGGATGAATCCCGCCCTACAACGGAATGGGACAGACATCAGCGGCCCCGCTGCTGGGCAGTGGTCAGTGCCACAGTAACCCCAAAGGCCAGGAGCAGCAGAATAATGCTGAACGCTGTGGCCAGCTGCCAGTCACCCTTGTTTACTTCCAAAACTGTAGATGTGGTCAGGACCATGGTTTGCCCTTTCAAGTTGCCGCCCACCATCATTGAAGCGCCAACTTCCGACACGGCCCCGCCGAAACCGGCAATAATAGCCGCCAGCAGTCCCAGCCTGGCTTCCCTTAAAAGCAGCCACAGCAGTTGCAGTTTTGATGCCCCCAGGGCCAAAATCTGAAGCCTTATTTTAGGGTTCAGGGACTGTATAGCCGCAATGGTAAAGCCGGTGACAATAGGTGCGGCAATGATAATTTGGGCGGTAATCATCGCTGTCGGAGTGTACAGCAGTCCCAGAACACCCATGGGACCATAACGGCTGAAGGTCAGCCAGACCCATAGTCCTACAACTACCGGAGGCAAACCCATGCCGAAATTAATGATGCTTATCACCAGCTTCCGGCCGGGAAAGGAGACCAGCGCCAGAAAAGTGCCCAGGGGCACGCCGATGATCATGCCGATTATGGTAGCTGTGCCTGATACCTGAACAGTGCGGTAGATCACTTGATAAACATCCGGATCACCTCTGAACAGGAGGCGAAGCGCCTCAACCAGCCCCAGCCAGTACACTTCCATATCCCATCACACTGCCTTCCATGCGCTATGTTTGAATAAGTATAACGGATGGTTAAATTAAGGGCCTTAACGGCCTGTAATAAACTTACCAGGTAAATTCTGCACGAATTTGTCAACTTCCTGCCGCAGCCTGCAGTATGTCTTCAGCAGCTCATCGGCTTCCGGTGTGAGTTTTGCCCAACCTCCCGCTGCACCGCCCACCCTGGTCACAACCAGGGGTATTCCCCATTTCTTCTCTGCCACCCGGATCTTTCCCCAGGCAGCTCTGTAAGACATCCCTAATTCTCTGGAGGCGCGTGATATGGAACCCAAACCGGATATGCTCGAAAGCAGATCACACAGCCCGTCCCCAAAAATTGCGCCGTTTTTCTCCAGCCATATTTTATATTCAGTATTAAATCCGGGTATTTTCATAATAATTAACCCCCACCAACCGGAGGGGAAATGGCAACCCGGTCTCCATCAGAAAGCTTTTCGTCAGGATCTTTATGGACACCATTCACCATCATGGTGAACACCATTTTTTCAGGGATGTCCGGCTTTTCCAGAAGCGCCCGCCCATTGAAATTATCAGTAATTTCAACCAGTACAGGCGGAACAAATTTAGTGCCGGGCATGTATTTCTCAAGACCGCTGAACAACCTTACTTCAACTTTCAAGTAAGCATCACCTCGAGTGAAGTATTAAGTAAAATTTTATTCCCATGGTCAATTTAGTCAGCTTTAAACATTATACATTATTAACAATGCTGTTTGCACTGTCAAAAAATGAAAACAGGCAAAAAGATGTCCAACCGTGATGTTTTTTAACAGCAGTTGGATATGTTACAATAAAGCAGCAGCTTTTGTGTTTTGTGAAAGGAGAAAGGTTATGATCGGAAAAGAGGAACATGTAATTGTGATTGAAACTGCCGTAGATGACATGAATCCTGAAATATACTCCTATCTATTTGAAAAACTGATCATGGAAGGCGCCCTGGATGCATATGCCGCACCCTTATACATGAAAAAAAACCGGCCCGCAAACCTGTTGTCTGTAATCTGCCGTGAAGATAAACTGGAAACATTGTTAGCTATTATTTTCAGAGAAAGCACAACCATGGGCATACGTATCAAGGAAGAAAAAAGAAGGGTGCTTCCCAGAGATTACAAAGAAGTAAAAACCCCGTGGGGGGAAGTAAAAGTGAAAATAGGATTTGCCGGTGAGGATAAGGAAGAAGTACTGCAAATAGCTCCTGAGTATAAAGATTGCAGGAACATCTCCGAAAAGTCCGGCATCCCGCTGAAACAAGTATACAGTGCCGCCCTGCTGGCATATGAAGAGTCAAAAAAAGAGAATGGCAGGTAATCAGCGACCCGGCCGGTGATGCCGCCCGTGCGTCCGCTCGTGACTGCCATGGAAATGAACAGATCCCGGCACTCCAGCTTCATAATCTTCCCCCAGGATCAACCGCAGTAGATTCGGGTGCTCCATGATCCTTTTCCCGGCGCCATAACCAACCTTTCTGATTGTCAGCGCCGGCAGGTCTATAAAAGATTCCGCCAGGGAAGACAGCAGAGCCGCCCCGGTGGGGGTCACCAATTCCCCCTCGATGCCCGTGCCGTAAACAGGTATCCCCAATAAGACTTCCAGCGTGGCGGGGGCGGGCGATGGAATCACACCGTGCATGCACTTGATCAAGCCTCTCCCCATGGGCAGAGGTGATGCATAGATCTTGTCCACTTCAAGCAGGTGCAGCCCCAGTACGGTACCCACCACATCCACTATGGCGTCGACTGCTCCCACCTCGTGAAAGTGAATCTGATCGAGTGTCATACCGTGCACGGCTGCTTCTGCGACAGCCAGGCGGGTAAACACATCACTGCTTTTTGCTTTTACTTTTCCCGGCATACTGCTGCTGTCAATAATACTTATAATATCAGCCAGGCGCCTCTCCGGCTGGTTCACCTCTAAACGTTTCACCCTGACGCTGGCAGCGGCAATCCCATTCCGTCTTACTTTTTCCCAGGACAGGTCATAGCCCCCGACCGGCAGCCTGGACAGTTCTTCTTTTAAGTGCTCGAAGTCAACCCCGGCGCTGACTAAAGCGCCCAGGCACATATCCCCGCTGATTCCCGAAAAACAATCAAAGTAAGCTATTTTCATATCAAACCCTCTTAATTATATGTGTGATGGCATTGGCCAGCGCTCCCGCGCCGAAACCGTTATCAATGTTAACCACGCCCAAACCTGACGCGCAGCTGTTCAGCATAGTGAGCAGGGCAGCCAATCCGTTGAAGCTCGCCCCATAGCCCACACTCGTAGGCACAGCAATAATGGGCTGGTCGGCAAGCCCTCCTACCACACTGGCCAGCGCTCCCTCCATACCTGCGACCACAATGATCACATGGGCCCAGCGGATTAGATCCAGATTATCTAAAAGACGGTGAATGCCGGACACACCCACATCGTATGTCCTTTTCACTTCGTTGCCCATCACTTCAGCAGTAACCGCGGCTTCCTCGGCTACCGGCAGATCGGCTGTTCCCGCACTCATCACCAAGACATTGCCCTTTTTGACCGGCGGCTCCCCGCAGCAGACTACTATGGTTCGGGCCAGCCTGTTATAAACCGCTTCCGGGTAAATTTCCCGCAATGCTTTATAAACTTCCTCATCAGCCCTGGTGCCGAGGGTGCATCGCAGCCCGCCGCACACCTTTTTAAATATCTGGGCTGCCTGCTCAGTGGTCTTGCCCTGGCAAAATACCACCTCGGGAAATCCTTTGCGCAGGGAGCGGTGGTGGTCAACCATGGCGAATCCAAGATTTTCGTAGGGTAGGTCTTTTAACCTGTTTAATGCTTGATCTATCCCTATCACGTTGTTTTTTACATCTTCTAATAACTGTGCCAGCTCATCTCTTGACATTACTAAGATCCTCCAGGCGATATTTGTTTTACGAATTCTGTACGCTGTGCTCATCTAATTTTATTAGTCTTTAAAGAAAACATCAATCTGGAAAATCATGTTTCCCCTGTATTCATTTTTAAATTGGGCCTCCTTTACCGGACCCTGAGTAAACGCTCTTCTGTCAAAATATAGTGGACAGGGACATCATGAGGCCCGGGGTATACATTTGGCCGCAGTTGGAGTTCAAACGCCAAGCCGATATATATGGCTTTCTGTCCCGTGCGGCGCAAAAAACGGTCGTAATAGCCGTAACCATAGCCGATACGGTAGCCGGACTTGTCAAACACAAGCCCAGGCGTAATTACTATGTCCAGCTCTGCAGGATCCAACGGCCGGACAGCCTGGGTCTCCGGCTCGGGGATACCCCAGGGACCGGGCTGCAGGCCACCCGGGAAACCTGTAATTAGTGATGGTGTCAACAACCTGTTGGCTGTATCTGTCACCGGGACAGCTACCCTTTTACCGTCAGCCAGCGCCCTTACCACCAGGCCTCCGGTTTGCACCTCGCTGCGGCAGTCCAAATAAACCATAATACTGCGTGCGTCAATGTATTCATCCAACATTAAAAGCCTGTCAACAATCACCGCGCTTTTTTCAGCTCTTTGGACAGGAGACAGGGCATCTCTTTCCTTAATCATTTCTTTTCTTAACTGCCTTTTCAAGACCTCGTTTTCCAAAAGGCGCCACCTCCCGGCTCCGATCTCCAACCTCCCGACACTGGTTTAAATGGATCTTACCCGGTTAAAAAAGGGACGGCTTCATGAGGCCGCCCCGGTTTCAGTCAAAAATATTATTGTTTTTTATTTAAAACTTGTAGACCTCATCCCCGCTCATGACATGGGCGCCGCTTGCCAGGAGCACTTTGACCGCCTCTTCCAGCTGTTCCACCCGGAATACAACCAAAGCAGCGTTGGCGGTCTTCTGGACAAAGGCATAAAGGTATTCAATGTTTATCCCTGCCCGGTCGAGCACTTTGAGGACCTTGGCCAGCCCGCCGGGCTTGTCAGTAACCTCCACCGCGATCACATCAGTAAAACTAACAGTAAAACCTGCTTCCTTCAAAACCCGGTAAGCTTTGTCAGGTTCGTTAACAATCAGCCTTAAAATGCCAAAATCAGTGGTATCAGCTATGGACAGAGCCCGGATATTAATGTTGTTTTCCCCCAGTATCTCGGTCACCTGGGCCAGACGGCCTGATTTGTTTTCAAGGAAAATTGATATTTGTTTGACCTTCATAAATAAGCCTCCTCTTTGTTAATTATGAAACTTTAACTGTTTGCAAGATTCATGACTTGTGGTTTTTGCTGCGCATGAAAACATTGTTAATATTCAACAGTATAATTTGAGTTCCCTGCATATACACCAGTTATGTCAAACAAAAATACTTATAAAACTGCGAATTTTATCCTGAAATATTCTTCCAGTTCGAGATAGGAGCGCCCGGTCAGGTCCCTGCCCCGCCGGTCAAAGGCTATACCGGGAAGCAGGACGGCCCCTGGTTTACTCTTTGGATTTTTACTGAGATGATCTTTAAGAGAGAATTTAAAATCTTCAACCGTCAGCAGCCCGGCGGCGCCAATTGAACCGCCGAAAAAACGATTCTTAACTGCCACTGCTCTCACATCTGCTTCGTCCTTCAAAAAACTCTGCAGTCCCAGATCGATCACAGGCCCGGCCAGTTCGGAGGTCAGTGCCACTGCTTCAGTCACGCCGCGGCGTCTTAAAACCAGTTCAATTTCCTCAATCATGATTGGATCGAGATCGTAATCCATCACCAACCCAGAACTCTCACCCGGTTTTTTCTTAATTTTCAGGACATAAACCCTGCCGTCCCTGCTTAGAGTTATTTCAGGACAATCGGATTTTAACACCTGCTTAAAAGCATGTACCCTGGTCAGAACCGGCACACCGTTTACCGCCACGATAACATCACCCGCGCACACCCCTGCCGCTGCGGCCGGTGAGTTGGCGATCACACCTGCTGCCACTGGTTCCAGGCTGTAGATCAGAGGAGGCTCGGCAGTCAGAGACACTTCCACTTCCCTGCGCAGGCGCGCTATAAAATAATCAATTTCTTCTCTGAATGAATGCCCAAAACGCAGGGTCGGCTCAGCCAGCCTGGTATAACCCGGCATAAACAAGCGGATGGTTTCAGCGCCCTGCTGCCCTAGGAATATGACCGTTTCCTCCAAATCATTCCACCCTACCAGGTGGGGCATGGCCACCACACTGCCGTGAAAAGTCACACCGTAGCTTTTTAGGAGACCTGCGCTTTTAATAGCTTGACGGGCGTTGACGTCTCCGGTCAACAGAGTCCGGCCTGTCTCCCCTGCGCTGTTTAGTGAAAGATAAATCACCACATTGCCCAGCCGCTTTAAAAATTCAACCATCTTTTCGTCAAGCAGGCTGCCGTTGGTAGTAATCTGGACTGTTGTCCTGGGCAGGGATGTACGGATTAAGCTTAATATTTCCCTGATTGCCGGGTGGGTCAATGGCTCACCCTCGATAATCCGCGTGGCAGACTCACCAATCACTACAGGCCTTTCATGATCGATGAAAGACAGCACATCCTTTACTTCCTCCAGGGTACAGGGATTAATTCTGCAGACGATCACCCCGGGCGGGTTCTGGCGGTGGGAACAGAAAACACAGCTGATATTGCAGTGAGATGTTATCGGCAGTATGTTTGCTTCTGCTGCCCCATTCGCCACAAAAGTTTCAACGTATGCGTTATTTTTGTGCCCTGCTATTTCACCCACAGGAAAACCCCTTATTTTATAAGTTATAAACAAGCTTATCCACATTGTCCACAGGTAAAACCATCCACAGAACCCCTGTTTTTTAGTACATAGTAAAATGTTACACTGTCTGATGTAAATGAATAACGTTAAAATATGATGCGTCTGAAATTACCCTCGTAACGTTCTTCACCCAGTTTCAAATCGGGAACAGCATTTAAAGTCAGCGGCGCGAACTCATCCCGTAAGAACTTGTAATATGCGGCGCATCCAACCATAGCTGCATTATCAGTACAAAGAATGAGAGGCGGAATATTCACTTTGAGGGATTTTTTCCCGGCCTTTTCCAGCAGGTCAGCCCTGAGCCTGCCGTTCGCGGCCACTCCGCCGGCAAGCAGAATGGTGGATATACCGGTTTCAGCTGCCGCCTCAATGGTTTTGTCAACCAGGACATCCGAAACAGCGCTCTGGAAACCTGCCGCCAGGTCCGCCCTGTTCACTTCATCATGTTTTTGTTCTGCCCGGTGCAGATAATTAATCACGGCAGACTTGAGCCCGCTGAAGCTGAAATCCAAACTGCCTTTTTCCAGGTAGGCTCTTGGCAGTTTGATTGCCTCCGGGTTTCCCTCTTTTGCCAGGCTTTCTACCAGTGGGCCACCGGGATAACCCAGGCCCAGGGTTCGGGCAACCTTGTCAAATGCTTCACCCGCCGCGTCATCCCTGGTTTTTCCCATTACTCGGAAACAGCCGTGCCTTTCCATGTAAACCAGGTCGGTATGGCCACCGGATACTACCAGGCATAGAAGCGGAAAGTTTAAGTCAGGGTTCACCGTGAAATTAGCATAGATATGGCTTTCAATATGGTTTACACCCACCAGGGGCAGATCCAGGCCATAGGCGATTGCCTTAGCCGCGGAAACACCCACCAGCAGTGCGCCTACCAAACCGGGGCCATATGTCACAGCCACGGCGCCCAGGTCTCCAAATCCCAGGCCAGACTCAGCCAGGGCTTGCTCCACCACATAGTTCAGCAGTTCCAGGTGTTTTCGGGAAGCCACTTCGGGCACCACGCCGCCAAATTTCTGGTGTACGTCTACCTGGGAGGATATGATATTGGATAATATTTTTGAACCATCGGCCACAACAGCCGCCGAGGTCTCATCACATGATGTCTCCAAAGCCAGGATTGTGACACTCACAGCACAGCCACCTTCTAACAAATAATTAATTACTTATAAGTTGTCTTACGTGTGGCAAACAATTTTACCAGCAGCATGCCGGAGACAAAGCCTCCCACATGGGCCCAAAAAGCCACACTCTGGGCAGCCTGGTCAGACATGCTGGCAGTGCCGCTCAACAGCTGGAGCAAAAACCAGAAACCCAGGAATACCACGGCAGGTATAGGGACAATCTGGATAATGATTATGAAAAAGATCAAGGACAGCACTTTGGCCCGGGGGAAGAGGATCAGGTAAGCGCCCAGAACACCGGCAATCGCCCCGCTGGCGCCGATCAATGGCACATCTGACTGCGGAAACGAAAAAATGTGGGCAAATGACGCCAGATAGCCGGCTATCAGATAAAAAACCAGGTATTTGAAATGGCCCATGCGGTCTTCAACATTATCACCGAAAATCCAGAGATAGAGCATATTGCTCAATACATGAAGCCAGCCCCCGTGAAAAAACATGGTTGCTGTCAGCCGGGCAATTTGATCAGCTGTCAGACCAGCACTAATAAATTGTTCGGGGATCACCGCATGTGAATAAATATATGGGTCCAAATATCTTCCTAGAGAGAGCTCGTAAGCGAAGACCAACAAATTGGCGGCAATTAAAAGATAATTAACTATTGGGAAAGTGCTGGAAGGTATATCATCCCTTAAGGGTATCATGGTGATCCCCCTGTCTTTTAGACTTCTTTTCCAATAATATGCTGCTCATGATTTCATACCTGTTTGTATAATATTTTTATATTACAGTTATATTACATTATCCCCAGTGCTGCCAGGATATCTGTCAGGACGCGCCCTGCCATTTCATTGATCACAATTTCGGCACGATCGTCCCAGGGTGTGGGCTCTTTGTTGATCACAGCCAGTTGTTTGGCCCGTTCCGGGAGCGCAGCCACCGGATACACCTGAAGACTGCTGCCTACAACTATCAGAAGCCGGCATTTGGTCATAGCCTGCACTGCCTGGACAAAGTCCTCACCCAATGCATCTTCAAAGAGTACAACATCCAGCCTCAGCACACCGCCACATTTATCGCAACGGGGAGGGTTTATCCCGGCATTAAACTGGTCAACGAGGCAACTAAATGGGAAGCTCTGCGTACAGTCCATACAGTGGCAGGTCCTCAGGTGCCCGTGCACTTCCCAGAGCTGCTTTAATCCCGCTTTGCGGTGCAGGCCGTCAATATTTTGCGTTATCACGCCATATAAGAGGCCTTCCCTCTCCAGTCTGGTAAGCGCATAGTGAGCGGCATTGGGTTCAGCCCCGTTATAGCGGGTCCAGCGGTCAAGGTTGATTTTATAAAAAGCAGCAGGATCCCTCTCCAATGCGGATACGGTAGCCACTTTCATCGGATCATACTTTGTCCACAGACCGGTGCCAGGACTGCGAAAATCAGGAATGCCGCTTTCTGTACTTATACCCGCTCCGGTCAGGGCTAAAGTATATGGTGATTTTTTTATCAGGTTGGCCAGATAATCAATTTTTTCACTGTAATCCATATCTCACCATGCCCCCGATTCAAGGCTTTATTAAATATTATCATAATGGCGGGCGGTTGCAAATACAATACCCGGCAGGCCGGCAGCGAACGCATTGGGGAATTTAATTGTACCTTTACTACAGGATGTTTATATAGTTTAATGTTATTGTCGCTAGAATTTTTACAGGAGGCAGGAAAATGCTCTACGAAAGCACCAGGGGAAAATACAGGCGGGTTTCTTCTGCAGAAGCCATAAAACTTGGCATATCGCCTGATGGAGGACTGTTCGTCCCCTGCGAAAATGTGGTAATTGACAAAGATACGCTGCGCGCGATGGTTGGCCTTGAGTACACTGACCTGGCGTATTTAATTTTGAAAGAATACCTCGATGATTATACGGAAGAAGAAATCAGGGAATGCATAAGGCTGGCCTACAACACTAAAAATTTTGATTCACCCGTGATTGCCCCGGTCCGCAGGCTGACCGACTCCCTTTACATCCTTGAATTGTGGCACGGTCCCACCTGCGCCTTTAAAGACCTGGCCCTGCAAATTCTGCCCCACCTGCTAACCAAGGCGGCAGACAAAACCGGCGAAAAGGCTACTATAGTAATTCTGGTGGCCACCTCCGGCGATACCGGCAAAGCCGCCCTGGAAGGTTTTAAAAACGTACCGGGTAATAGGATAATCGTGTTTTATCCGGAACGAGGAGTCAGTGAAGTGCAGAAACTACAGATGATCACCCAGGAAGGCAATAATGTCGATGTTGTTGCTGTCCAAGGTAATTTTGATGATGCCCAGTCCGGAGTGAAGAATATTTTCGCTGACGAGAGCTTCAACGAGGAGCTGCAAAAAAGTAATTTCAGGCTTTCTTCAGCTAATTCCATCAACTGGGGCAGGCTGGTACCCCAGATAGTCTACTATTTTTCGGCCTATCTTGACCTGGCTGCCAAAAACGCTATCGCCCCGGGTGATAAAATTAACTTCGTTGTTCCTACCGGCAACTTCGGCAATATTCTCGCGGCATATTACGCTATGGATATGGGCCTGCCGGTCAACAAGCTTATTTGTGCCGCCAACACCAATAACGTGCTGACGGATTTTATCCGCACCGGCACTTACAACCGGAGCAGATCCTTTGTAAAAACCATATCCCCATCAATGGACATCCTCATCTCAAGCAACCTGGAACGGTTGCTCTATCACATCACCGGGCGCGATCATGCCAGGGTATGCCAGTGGATGGCAGACCTAAACAGGACAGGCTGCTACCAGGTTGATGAGCAAACCAATAATAAAATACAGGAAATATTTTGGTCAGATTATGCCGATGATAAAGAAACAATTGAAATGATTGGGCTTATTTACCAGCGTTACGGCTACATTATGGATACCCATACGGCTGTAGGGATGAAGGTCTATGAGAAATACGCCGCCGCTACGGGCGATATCACGAAAACAGTCATCGCCTCGACTGCCAGCCCTTTCAAGTTTAACGAAAGTGTCGTCAGAGCCATCCTGGGCGATGCTGCAGTGAGGGGCAGGGACGAGCTAAGCCTGCTGCAGGTCCTTTCAAGTACCAGCGGTTTGGATATTCCAGCTGGGCTGAGGGATTTGGACCGGAAGCCGTCCTTGCATAAAAAAATCGCTGCCAAGGAAAAAATGGCTGAGGTGGTTAAGAAAATATTATTAGGCTAAGGCAAGAAACGGAAATTGTTTTCTGACATGCCGTGACTGCAGCAACGTTAGTACAAACCTGCTAGTATATGACGAAAAAGAGGTAGACTACCTCTTTTTTTATGCATTCCTATGTGTTTTTATCGCGGCTCCGCTCCTCCCAGCCGCCGGCATAACCACCCACCAGCTGACCTGCTACTGCTGCTGCCAGGTTGAGCGGAATATCCCAGGCGCTCAGTCCCAATTTTATCCGGAGGAAAATTATTAATGGGATGGAAAGGTGCACAGCTAAAAACCACTTGGGTGTGTACTTTTTTACTTTAGACCGCCACCGCCCCAGAGGCAGGTTGCAAATAAACGAGAAGACTGTCAGGCTGGCGACGGGTAGGATGTAATAGGGCATGTCATTCATCTCACTCCGAAAAATCAGAATTTAGTTCATTCCATAGTTTCTTAATAACCAGGGCATCCGTCGGAAAAGCCAGTGCCGGCGGGGAAGCAAGATCAAAGTAACCCACCTCGTCCAAATCAGCCTGCGCTTTCAGCTCGCCACCTACAACCTCGGCTAAAAACCAAATCCCTACTGTATGCGTTTCCGGATTATGAAAGTTTGACTGCACCGTATAAACCTTGTTAATTGTAATATCCAGGTTGGTTTCCTCATAAAACTCGCGGGCCGCCGCATCAAAAACATCCTCGTCATATTCGACATAACCGCAGGGTATGCACCATAAGCCGCTGTAGCTCCCATTTCTCTTGCCCAGAAGAATATGGCCCTCTTTGTCCAATACGATGACAGCAACTCCCACAACAGGATTTTCATAGAAGATATATCCACAAACTGTGCATGTCAACCTTTCTCTTTCACTGTAGTTCCTGTATTCAAGTTTGCACCCGCATTTTGGGCAATAAAAAAAACGCTGTTCCACGCCAGACACCTCGATTTAGCTCTTGTCACTATTATAACTTAATCGGCCATATAAACCAGGTTAACGAAACAGCATTTGCCAAAAAAAGCCCGCATTGCTGCGGGCTGTCCATTTCTTAATCAAGGCTTACATAAAGTGCATTTTCCTTTTCATCATATTTTGCCTGATATTTACCCTTGGCTGCTATATTGAAATGATTGAAAAATCCCCTGCTGAATACTTTAGTCTTCTTGATGTTTTGGCCATCTTCTGTAGCTTTTATCCTGATGGTGTTCTGTTCTTTGTCATAAGCCAACTCAACTTTTTCTGTATCCAATTTTTCGCGGGCATGCTTGTTTAACACGATCGAATTCTTTGAAATTGTCACCAGTGGTAATTTAGGCACTCTTTCACCGCGAGGTTTATAAACTTCAAAAGGCATTTTATACACTCCTATTTTTTGAATTGTTAATAAATTATAAAAAAAAATATTGCTTTTGTCAAACATATATAGACTTATTATTTACAGAACTAAATTTAAGAAATTATTTTACCTATGCCTTTTTGATATTAAGATTACGGTTTAAGTAAAATAATGCTTTATCAGATACATGTTTAGTAAATTTTCAATTTTAGATACGTTTATCTGCCGCAAGTTCAATAATCACGTTTCTGCAAAGTAAAATAAAAAATAATAAATGAACTGTGTGCGCTCTTATAATAAAGGGTTTTCCGATTAAGTTAAGAATAAAAAAATATGCCCTGTCTTTTCGATCCATATTCCATTTCATCAAAGAGGAGGGATTACCCTGGATTTCACTGTTATGACAGTTAAAGAAAGAGCCGACTTATGCCAGAATATATATGATGATATACGTAGTAAGGGGCTTCCAAAATGCTCTGATTTTCTTTTGGATAATCAGGAGTGTGACAGCATCTGCTGCGGCCACTGCCCTGATTACACCACCTGCGGCCGCGAAAAATGCAGGAAGGTTTGGATTGATCCCACGCAGATCATTGATAACCCGACCGGCAGGCTGATTTATGTGGTATTGGAAACAGGACAACTGGTATCAGGATCGGTACCCTGTACAATCAGTGAAATGTATGATGATAATGAGTAATAAATAATGGTATAATTAAAAAGCCTGTTTTGGTAAGTTGGCAAAATATTTTATTAAAGAGGTGTTGCAGATGGGCAATAAATCCGGGAATGAAGCCTTACAGCTTCTGCGAGATGGGAACAAGAGGTTCACATCAGGTAATTTGGCGGTTAAGGACATTGGGGAAACCAGGCGGGAAGAATTGGTCAGCAAAGGCCAGAAACCTTTTGCCATTATCATTACATGTTCTGACTCACGTGTGCCGCCTGAATTAATCTTCGACCAGGCGCTGGGGGATCTTTTTGTTATTCGTACAGCTGGGAACGTCGTTGACCAGATCGGAGTGGGCAGCGCTGAATACGCTGTCGAGCACCTGGAGGTACCGCTTCTGGTAGTGATGGGCCATGAAAAGTGCGGCGCTGTGAAAGCCACTGTAGACGGCGGAGAGGCGCCCGGCGGCATTGCAGCAATAGTCTCGAAGATCGCACCATCTGCTCAGAAAGCCAGGGCTGCAGGAGCATCTGGAAGTAATCTTTATGAAGAATGCTGTATTGAAAATGTCAAGGCAACTATCAACGATCTTATGGAAAGCCATATTGTAAAGCACTTTATTAAAGACGGAAAATTAACTGTTATCGGGGCCAAGTACTATCTAAGTTCCGGAGAAGTCAAGTTTTTTACAGAATAAGGCAACCTGGTAAACGAGCCGGTCAGTTCTGACCGGCTCGTTTTATTTTACCACTTTTATGTAACTTTTCGCCTGCCGGAGCTTAAGGAACAGTGAAACCAGGTGTGGATCGAACTGGATCCCCGAAAACTTCAACAGCTCTGTAATTGCCTGCGTGTGAGTCATACCCTTGCGATAGGGGCGATCGTTGGTCATGGCGTCATAGGCATCAACAATGGACAGGATACGGCACTCTACCGGAATTGCGTCACCCTCGAGACCAAGTGGATAACCCTTACCGTTCCACCATTCATGGTGTTTGAGAATCCAGTCGGCTATCGGGACCAGATCCGGCACTGACTGAGCGATGCGGTAGCCGATCATGCTATGCCGCTGCATCTCAGCGAACTCTTCATCCGTGGTCAGAGAGCCTGGTTTAAATAAAATCTTGTCTGGGATGCCAACCTTGCCAATATCATGAAACTGGGCTAAAAGACGCATATCGTTCATCTTGCTTTCCGCCAGTCCATAAGCACCGGACAGCTCAAGCACCAGATCCTGCACCCGTTCACCATGCCCTTCTGTAATAAAGTCCCTTGTCTCCAGCATCTTCATCAGGCTGGTAACGATAGTGCTGCGGGCGCTCTGGCTGCTGTGCAGTTTTACCCGGTACATGTTATTGTCAGCCTCTTTGAAGATCTCGGTCAGGTTTGTCAGGGAGTCCTGCCTGGTAGCATAACCCAGGGAAAGGCTTAAAGGGATTTCAGCTCTCTTGTTATGCCTTTTGATCGCATCATAAACCTCCTGACAAACTTTTTCGGCAGCCGAAGACTCTGTTTTCTTAAGCAGGATGGCAAATTCATCGCCTCCAATACGCGCGACAACAGAGTCTAAGAGGGAAGGATGCCTGAGTACACTGGCGGTAGCTACCAGAAGTTTATCCCCCGCTTCATGTCCCAGGGTATCATTAACGAGCTTCAGGCCGTCCACGTCGCAAACAATGATGGACACTGGTTCGTGGTTGCCGCTTTCCAGACGACTCATCTCTTCCTCAAAGTAGGTGCGGTTGGCCAGCTTGGTAAGCGAGTCATGAGATCCCAGGTACTTGAGCTGCTTTTCCATCTCTTTACGCTCAGTGATATCACGGAACGATTCGATGGCCCCCACCAGTTCTCCCCTATTATCATAGAGCGGTGACACTGCGGACCATAAGTAAGCCCCACTGCCGTTATATAAACACGGGGCATATATCTCTGTAATAATCGTATCTTCATTTTTCCCGGAATCCGCATTGCCATTCAGAACGGAATCAATTAACATTTTTTTTGGCAGCCCATAAAACGGAGACGCATACTCACCATTGCCTTTCCCGATAATGTCCTTTTTCAGCACACCGGTCATTTCCTCAATAGCCCGGTTCCAGGCAATAACCTTTCTCTCACTGTCGATAACAAAGGTTGCGTCAGGAAGAAATTCAATAATATCCATAACCTGATGCAGCGCCATCTGCAGCCTTTCTTCCACTTTCTTTAAGAATTTTTCTGTTTGCTTGCGATCTGAGATATCACGTGCGATGCCCTCCATGGCAACCACGCTGCCTACTTCGTCGTAAATAGGCACATTTTGCTGCTCAACCCAGACTACCTTGCCGTCTTTCCGCACCCACCTCATGGTAACAGCTTCATTAAACAATCCTGTTGACTGCAGCATGCTGTTATAAAGAGAGCGATCTTCCGGGTGTATTAACCTGGTGACGAAGTCACGATCCGCATAAAATTCTGCCGGCGTATATCCGGTGAGGTCTGCAACGGACGGACTTACATAATCGAAACCCGGAACCGGGGCTAAATGGTAGCGATAAATCATATCCCGCGCATTTTCCGTCAGATGACGAAAGCGCTCTCCGCTTTTGTTGAAGCCGGTTTTTTCTTTCTGATAGTAAACAAGCAACAGGGCGCAGGATAATATTATTGACAGGGCCAGGGCAGTCAAATAGCCCAGGGGTGTATTGTAGAGATCAGACCGCAGATAAGTGAAGACAGCCCTTTCAATACCCCAAGGCATTAAAGCCAGGCCGGTGATAATTTTCCCGTTACTAACATTATCACCAAAGGAAAGAAATAAAAATCCTGTTACAACATAGATCCCGGCACATAAAAAGCATAAAATATATTTCGCATATAAAAACTGGGGGTAATAAATACCCGCGCCAACTATGATTACGGCAGTCAGGATTGCACCGCAAAACCACCAGGCCAGCTTGTCTCTCCCTGTAAATACACTGGCGCCCCAGAGAAAGAGCAGGCCGCTGATTAAAGCAGACAGATGGTTTCCGAATACCAGTGCCAGTGAGAGATAGCCGGCCTGGGATTGATAACCAGCCAGAGCGGCAATAGTCATAGCCAACCCAGCCGCATAAAAAGCCCAGCCGGAAGCCCATAAGCCAATATAACCCTTCTTGTCCACCCAACTAAGGTAGAAATACATCAAGGCCGGGATCATGGCGGCAATTAAGTTTACTGCTAAAGGCATTGTTGCCCCGGACATAAGAGACATCCTTTCTGTTTATAAAGCCTTCGGGAAGCTGTTGACCCAACTGTGATCTGTCCTGATTTGTTCATCAGCAAGGTTAAAATATTTGTATGAGATAAAACCGTCTATGCTGGGCGCCGGGTCATCCCACGTGCAGTCCAGATGATACCATCTTCCGTCCAATTGCACCAGGTTCCACAGGTGCGGCTCTTCTGCGGTACCCTCAATAATTCTCGTTTCTATACCAGCCCTGTTCAGCATCTTATACGCCAGCAGCGCATATCCCTGGCAGACAGTATTCCCATTGGCCAGAGCGGCATAAGCTGTGTTTTCCGACAATGTTGTATCGTAATCAACGTTAAGTACTATGTAATCGTGAATAGCCTTTTCTTTTTGGTAAGCATCCATATCACTCGTGATAATCTCACCCAGAATCTCATCTATCCGGTATGTAACATAATCGGCCTGCTCTTTTGTTTCCGTATAGTTCACATTAAACTTTATTGTAACGTCTCCTTCATAACCTTCATAAACATAAGAGTATTTCTCCAGGGTATAATGTAAATAATCATCCTGGCTGATCGCATCATTAATAATGCTGTTGATCCCGGCTTTCAAATTACTGATGTCGTTTAAATATCTAATAGTGAATATCTCTTCATGGTTTTTTAAATTATTACTGATTTCCCGATCCAGCTCTTCCATGGAAGATGCTGTTTCATATATACTCCGTTCATATGATGCAGTGTTTCTGACAGCGTATAATGCTTGATTTAAAACAGCATCATCAGCATTTGCTTCATAACGGCCGGTGAACATCAAGGTTATAGTGATTAATAATATGAACAAAAATAATTTTAATTTTTGCTGCACTATCCGATCCCCTTCCCGTTAAAAAAACTCCTTGGCTTTCCCAGGAGTTTCTGCATCAACCCCAAAGGTAGCCAGGCTGTCTTTAATAAGACCCTTGGCTTTGCGTCCTTATCTCACGATAAGTTTGCCTTTATCATTTGGCATGTTCTTTTAGTATTAATTTAACATCGACGGGGCTGTAATACATCCTGCAATAGTATAGATATCAACGGGATTTTTGTATAAAACTAGTCGTCTTATCGTCGTAAAGGTTATTACACTTTAGTGTATAGTATCGGCAATTATACATGTTAAGTTTAGTTTTCTATTATATACGTAAAAAGCCCCCTTTATAGGGGGCTTAAGTGAACTGGCTGCTTTTTTATTATGGATATACCTGCTGCTGCTGTTCTGCCACGGCCTTTTCACCGGTTGTAACCGTTTCTGTCTTTTTCTTTAATTCTTTTATTTCGACCTCGAGTGCGCGTATATGTTTCATTTTTTTATAATTCCACATAAATCCCAAAAAAAGCATCACCAGAGCGCCGGCTGCTGTCGATGCCAGGATGATAATTACTTTTGATACCTGCTCAATCTTCCAGAATAAAAAGTATATGGCCATTTTTTCAGTGTTCTGAACCGCAAATATAGCGACGATCAGAGCAAATACTATGGATATGATCAGGTATGTCTGGGCCTTACTCATCGATATCACCTGTCTAAATTAATTTTTATCAGGCTGTCTTAATTTCAGCAGTACAGTTGGGACACCGCGTAGCTTTAAGCGGTATACCCGTATAACAATAAGGGCAGTCTTTAGTATCAGGGGGCGCCGGAGCTTCCTCACGCTTCATGCGGTTAATCTGCTTGATAATAAGGAAGATAACAAATGCCACAATGATAAAATCTATCACTGTGTTCAAAAACAGGCCGTAGTTTATCGTCGCCGCTCCGGCAGCCTCTGCTTCAGCCAGAGTGGCATAACCCTTGCCGCTCAGATCGATGAAGAGGCTGGAAAAATCAACTTTCCCCAGCAGCAGCCCGATTGGAGGCATGATTACATCGCTGACTAATGAAGTGATGATCTTGCCGAAAGCAGCGCCGATGACAATACCTACAGCCAGGTCTACCATGCTGCCTTTCATGGCAAATTCCTTAAATTCCTTAAACATCATATCCCTCCTTTCCTTGATTTATAATTATTTAATTAACTTGATTATTTATAATAGTAATTAAAATAAATTAATTTTGTATTGCATAAACATTATATAACTATTAAATTTACAGCTGGTATCCGTCCAATATTTAAGAAATACCCTGCTGACCTGCGGGTTGGTCCCGCGTCATAGAAATCCTGCCTGAGGCCAGCTCAATCCAGTTTCTTAAAATCCGGAGCGCCATTGGATTGTAATCCTTCCAGATGGAAGCGGTTTCGGCCTCCAACTTCGCTATGCCGCCCGGCCCGTGAAAAGCTTCAATATCCTCAGCCCATGTCCTGATCCAGTCTTGAATTATTGCCGGGGTAATTTCCAGGTGAAACTGTACGGCAAGAGTACATGGTTCAACAGAGAAAGCCTGGTTGGCGCAATCACCGGTAGCAGCCAGATGGGAGGCACTGCCTGGCAGGGCGAAGGTGTCCTCGTGCCACTGAAAAACCGGAAACTCCCCAGGCAGATCTCTAAAAAAAGGCGACTCAACGCCTGCCGCGGTGAGCTGCATCCGGTACCAGCCAATTTCCTGTACCGGACTGCGCGTAACCGGAGCGCCAAGACCCTTGGCAATCAGTTGCCCGCCCAGGCAGGCGCCCAGAACAGGTAAACCTTTCCGGACGGCTTCTTTTATCAGCCGATCAACCTGTTTCAGAAAAGGAAAGGCATCTTCTTCATATACATTCATCGGTCCGCCCAGTATGACCAGGGCGTCAAAACCGGTTAAACTGCCAGGCAGAAAATAGCCAGGCTGCTCCAAAAGCCTGATATCGAGCTGCCATCCCACTTTCTCCAGTTCATCTTTTATCAGCCCCGGCTCGCAAATAGATACCGGCTGCACCACTAAAGCCTTCAATTTTTAGCCCACCTTTGTACAAATCCTAACCCCGGAGCAGTCAATAAGCTAAATTTTACTGATCCATAATTTATCAAATGGTAACATATTTTTTGTATCTTTTTAATTTTATTCTGATAAAATTATTTCAAATACAAACTTAATTATTTGAAATACACTAAAATATTTTATTGACTGAGATATTCCCTGGCTTTAATTGGCGCCTCTATTTACTTCAGTAACAACGGTATAAGCGAGCAGATATTAGATAAAAGATAGCCGAGGTGTTTTATGTGGACAAAAAAATAAAACCTAGCGTGCGGGTGGCCATAACCAACTGGCACGATTACGACGCGCCTTTTTTAACAAAGCTGAAACTTCTCATACGCAACAACTGGATCAAAATCAAGAACCAAAGCAGCTGCTGCGGCAATCTTGGTGAACCGGGCTGCTAAGCTGCCGAACCAGGTTCCCGTGGGGGCCACAACCATAGCCACAGCCCTGACCATAAACATTAAAAGCGGGCCCGGGGACTGTTTCCCCGGCCCGCCTGTGCTCTCTATAAACTGTATGGCTTGTCCATCTTTCTGTGCTTGAATGTTCTTTCCTTGTTCGCGTATTCCGCCACAGTCTGACCGTTTCCGATCAATATATATTTGTATATGACCAGCCCGTCTAGGCCGACCGGCCCCCTAGCGTGGATCTTACTCGTGCTGATCCCCACTTCCGCCCCCAGCCCGTAACGGAAGCCATCGCTGAACCGCGTGGAGCAATTCCAGAAAACATTGCCCGAGTCAACCAAGGAGATAAAGCGGGCCGCTTTTCCCCGGCTGGACGTGACAATGCTGTCCGTGTGCCCTGATCCGTAGCGGTTGATGTGGCTGATCGCTTCATTTAAATCATTAACCACTTTAATCGACAGCTTGTAATCCAGGTACTCTGTCTTCCAGTCCGTTTCAGTGGCCGGAGCAACGTTAATAATTTCCCTTGTCCTGGGGCAGCCGACTATTTCCACCCCTTTCTTATCCAAGGCTTTTTTTATGGCTGGCAGGAACCGCACCGCCGCACCTTCATGCACCAGCAGGGTCTCCAGGGCATTGCACACAGCGACGTATTGGGTCTTGGAGTCCACCACGATTTTTACTGCCATCTCCAGGTCGTATTCCTCGTCGACATAGCAGTGGCAGATGCCGTCCGCGTGGCCCATGACCGGGATGCGTGAATTATCCATGATGTACCTGACGAATTCGTTCGATCCCCTGGGGATAATCAGGTCGATATATTCGTCCAGTTTCAGCATTTCGCTGACTTCCGCCCTGGTTTCCATGAGCTTGAGCCAGTTAGCGGGGACCCCCGCTTTCTCCGTAGCTTTTATAATAACGTCAGCCAGGACGCGGTTGGTTTCCATGGCTTCAGAGCCGCCTTTCAGCAACACACCATTGCCGCTTTTCAGGCATAGGGCGGAGATCTGCACCAGGGCGTCGGGCCTGGATTCAAAGATGACGCCAATCACCCCAATCGGGCAGGTGACCCTGAACAACTCCAGGCTGTCGTCAAGCTCTGTCGCCAGCAGAGTCCTGCCGACGGGGTCTTCCAGGCCGATCAGGCTCTGGATCCCTTCTACCGTTTCTGCTATCTTGTCCTCGTCGAACCTCAGCCTCTTCAACAGGGGCGCCGCCAGTTTTTCACCCTCGCTACGCGCCAGGTCCTCCCGGTTCGCCCTGATGATTTCTTCCCGGCGTTCAACCAGGGATTTGGCGACTTCGTCTAAAGCCCTGTTTTTCTGATCTGCGCCCATGGCCGCCAGCTCTATTGAGGCGTCCTTAACCAGGCGGGCAAAATCGCTGATACCCATTTCAAACCTCCGCCCTTCATTAATTTTAGAATTGAAAAATAGTAATCAGCCGGTTCGGACTGGCCACCGGCAGATTCGTTTCTTTTCTTTAAATTGGTTTATTTAATTCTATGCTTCTAAATACCAAATTTCAACTGTCATATTTGTCATATAATATTGAAAATGCTGGTATATTATGCTTGTAGATTCCTGCTGCATCATGATAAAAATAAAAACAGGTTTATGATGATATATCGTTTATAAAAACTGTGCTGAGAGGTTAACAATGAGCAAGGCAATGATCTACGTTTTTGAGAGCCGCCCCCAGTTTATCATCCTTTCTGTCGCATGCGTCCTGGCGGGCGCCGGCGCGGCATACTGGCAGGCGGGCAGTATCAACCTCTTATATCTGGCGCTGGCCATGATCGGAGCCATGACAGCCCATGCCTCGGTCAACATCCTGAACGATTACAGTGATTATATCAGTGGACTGGACGACACCTGACTTGACCGAATTAGTGCA
>DHGV01000106.1 GCA_002402945.1 Pelotomaculum sp. UBA4789 | reverse complement strand
GGCACCCGGTTGTGCTGGACAGCGACATAGTTACAAATGGCGGGGAAACGACTTACAGCCGGGACACGGATTACGAGATCAGGCTGGGCGGGTCCGGCGCAAACGCGGCAATAAGGCGCCGGTCCGGCTCTGCGATCGGCGACGGGGCCACCGTCTATGCCAGCGCTGTGTATGCCGCCTGGATTTTCAGCGAAGGCGAGGACATTATCAAGCTTGACTACACGATAGAAGACAAGGACTTGTACTATTCAATACTGGTCCAGGGAGCATCTGCTGAAGATGAGAGCGCGATAGAGGCCAGCGCTGATTATATTAGCAAAGAGTATTACAACGTCCTGGAACAAAAAATACTGGTGGTTAGCGCCTCCGGTATTAATGACCTGGCTGCCTGCCAGGAGATAGCAGACAGAAACGAGGTTTTGATGAGATCCAGGCCCAGGTACACAGAATTCGGGGCGGTGGCCAATCCCTGGCTGGATACCGGAGACTGCTCCCAGGTCATAGAGTCGTCCTCCACTATCTCTGAAATATACAGGCCGCTCAGCGAAATTATAACCATGGAGCCGGGCACGGGATTTATCATGCAGCTGGGGGCATATCATTACGGGTACGCGCCCATATAAGGCGGGATTGACATGGATTATCTAACCAGATTGATTAATGCTGAAATAGACAGGAAGCTGGCTTTAATATACCGCGACCCGAACAAAGCGGCTGTTTTTGACGGCACAGGGCCGACGCCCAGGTACAGGAATCCAACGAATAACTTAGACACACAAGCACATGCTTTGATTGACCACGAAGGGATCCCCGGAGTGCCGGCAGCTGAACAGTTCACGGAAGCGATCCATGATACCCATGATCATGACGGCCTTCCGGGGGTGGGGAACGCCAATATATTCAGACAGGTGTTCAAAGAGTTAACCGAATGGGACATAGCCCACAACTTAGGCGACATCCCTGCGGTAACACTATACACGGGAGACTTTTATGGATTTGGCACACAAGCATTTGGGACTACTCCCTTTGGTGGTGGAGTTATGAATTTAGTCGAAGATACGAAAACGCCATTAATAGAGGTTATAGATGGCAATAATTTAAAAGCCACGTGGTCCGCTGATAAAAGCGGAAAGGCGGTGTGTGTAGGATAATGGCAACTCCAAATTTAGGATTAGAAAAACCGGCAGATAATGACATTACTTGGGGCGATGATTATCGAGCGGCTATGGACACGCTTGACGCTAATCCCGGAACAGCGCAGGTAGCTGATGAAGCCGCAAGGGTCGCATTAGAGGCTGCGTCATGGGAAGGACGTCTAGTGTATCAGAAAGATACTGATATCCTTTACAAATACGAGGGATCTTCAGTTTGGTCAGAAGCAGGTTCTGTAGAGGCTTTCACTGAGTCAGCACACGATCTACATGATCATGCTGGAGTGGCGGGCGTCCCAGCAGAAGAAGCATTCACGGAAGCAGTTCACGCCTCTACCGACCATACGGGTATTACAGGCTGTAGTGGCGGTGGAAGCGGTGGCGGGGCCGCCGATCGAATCTGGGTACCGGCCGGCACGCCAAGCGCCTACGATGATGAATTTAACGACGGCACGATCGACGCGAACTGGGTGGCAGTTGATACACCGGGCTATACTAACAGCTGGTATGAGCCTGAAGAATTGCATGGTATTAGTGCAAATGTTCCGAGTGGCAAGGGCGCACATAAAATAAACGGACTCCTCAAAGCGTTTACGGGATTGACACCACCGTTTTATATTGAAACAGCAGTCAGAGGGTTTAGCAGGTCGCAAGGGTTTCCTACATTGGGATTAATATTTGCTGATGGCGCAACTTATGGAGCAGGTTCACAAATTATAGCAGGCCCAGTAATAAATAATAACACAATAATCAAAGCGTTAATGACCGGGTATAACGCCCGCTCATCCTTTACAGAAGCCGCGTGGCTGGCTAATGCAATAATACCGTGGATGCACATAAGATTTGTTTACGAATCAGCGAATACCTTTCGGGTATTATGCAGTGCAGACGGGGTTGTTTGGATTGATTTTCACGGCACGTTTAGTTATACGATAAACCCAACACACTTTGGGATAATCGAATCAACATTCGATAATTCGTCACTTCCATTTGCTTGTCAGTGGCAGTATTTTAGGGTGCGATCGGGGCTGTCAGAAAACGGCTGATTCTACAGGCTAGGGGGTCTCAGAATTTTATTTTCTAATGGTTTAGGTTAACAAAACCATAGTTTGGAGGGCTAGTTAAAAACAATTTCTGAATTGTTTTATACTGTTGTCTTTCGTTACCAAGATCGATTTACACCCAAACCTATTAGCCATTTCAATGTCGCTGTCAAGGGAATCGCCAACGACTAAAATATCTTTGTTGCCATAACCGTGTTTATTCGCCAGTAGTTCAATCATATATGTATTAGGCTTGCCAACAATAAAATCAATATCTTTGTCGTAAGCGCCTGATATAGCGGCAGTCATAGCACCACAACCGGGCATAAGCCTGCCACCTTCAACAGGATAATTTTTGTCCTGGTTACAGTTGATTAACTTGCAGCCGTTCTGTAGATGTAATAGGGCAGTAGCGATTTTATCATAGTTGATGTTGAAGTCGAGCCCAACAATGACGGCTTTGACTTTTTCATTATTAGTTGATATGCCATGCCCGTTCAGTTCTGAGATTAAACCGTCCGAGCCGATACAGTAAACGCTGTCTAACTGTGATTCTTTACAGTAAAATGCCGTAGCATATGCGGATGTGTAGACAGTATCAAGGGAGAGGTCAAGCCCCATGCCTTTGAGTTTGGAATATATCTGCTCTCTTGTCTTGGTGGAGTTGTTTGTGAAATAGAATACTTTTATTCCCTTATTTTTAAGGTATTCAATGGTTTCTGCAGCCCCGTCTATAGCCTGATTTCCATAATAGATTGTGCCGTCAAGATCAAAGGCTATTGCCTTAATGTTATGAATAGAAATCACCTCATTTTTTCTTGCTTAACGATAAAACATTGACCAGTTGGGGAGTAGAAGGGATATTCGTTTTTGTTAACAAAAAACTCGTCAACGGCCTTTTTTGCGCCAGGGCATGACAGAAGCCCATAGTCATCAAAAACCATTACACCGCCAGCATTAAGACGAGGATAAAAAAACTCACAGCAATCCATAACAGACCTGTATATATCAACATCGATATGAACAAAGGAAAACTTCTTGTCTTTAATCGGCTTTGCAGTTTCTGGAAAATACCCTTTATAAAACACTACATTTGGACAATCTCTCAGGTAACTACTAACTGCGTCTATGGAGGTGTCGGAAAAATCGCCTTCTTTGTGTTGGTCCAGGGAAGAATTTACTTGTGGCATCCCCTCAAAAGTATCAAAGAGGTGGACGTTTTTACCAGGTAGAGTTTTTGATATAAGACGGGCTGTCCCACCTCTATAGACGCCAATTTCTGCTACATCTCCTTTTAAGTAAGATGTGTTCTTTGCTAATTGATAAAGGTTATAACAGCTAGATTTATTTACAAGCGTGTAACCCTGAATATTTTGTGTAACAGTTTTAAATGTTGAATCAGTATTCCAAGGCTGAATTGGATTGGGTTGTTTTTTGAGATAAGATGCGATTTTAAAAAACGGGATATTGTAACCATATTTGAGTAGTATTTTAGATTTAATACTGTCAATAGACATATTATCACCTCGTTTTTTATCATACTACCAATCATTGTAAATATCAAACAGTATCAACAACATATGTTAAAAAACGACAATATTCCCAAGCAGGGGCTTTAATATTTTGCGGTGTCCCGCATCACCTTTTGCAATTAGCCCCTTTTGCTTTGCGCCGGGTGAGTCCAGCGGGTTTATGGCGGCCTGGCCAACCACCAGCCGAAGCCATATATATTATAGAAGTAATTATTTTTGAGCCGGGGGCTCTTTTTTATTTGAAAAAGGAGGGGCAGATCTGTGAAAGATTTTGTGAACATGATTCAACTAATCATCGCTGTAATTGGAGGCTATATCGGTTATTTTCTGGGGGGCTGGGATGGTTTTCTGTACGCTCTGATAGCCTTTGTGGCCATCGACTACTTGACCGGCATCATGGTGGCGGTTCTGGAGAAGCGCCTGTCCAGCGAGGTTGGAGCCAGGGGGATTTTCAAGAAGGTGCTGATATTTGCCCTGGTGGCTGTGGCGCATATTGTCGATGAGCAGTTTGTAAAAACCGGCAGCGCCTTTCGCACAGCAGTCATCTTCTTCTACCTGTCCAACGAGGGCATCAGCATCCTGGANNTGGAGCAGCTGAACAAGGAGGACGAGTAAGATGAGCGTGAAAATATATCTCAGTCCGTCGGACCAGCCGGACAATGTCTACGCTGCGGGCGGCACCAATGAGAAAGCGCAGATGGAGGCTGTGGCCGGCAGCATCAAAAACATCCTTGACACCGAGTATGCCTGCGAAACGGTTATGGCCGCATTTTCGCTTGGCATCGGCATCGACGGCAGGCCCAGGGAGGCCAAAGACAAAGGCTGCCATGTCTATCTGGCCGTACACTCCAATGCCGGGGGCGGAGGGAGGGCATGCGGCGCTGTCGCCTATTACCATCCCGGCAGCCTGCCCGGGCAGATCCTGGCGACAAAAATAGTGGACGAGCTGGGTGCGATCTGCCCGGTTGCGTCCAATCGCAGCACGCCTGTGGAGAGCGGCATGAAAGCCTTCAACGGACAGGGCTTCGGTGAGATCAGGAATCCGGCAAGCCTGGGGCTCATAGCAGTGCTGGCCGAGACGGATTTTCATGACAATCCCCAAACAGCCCAGTGGATCGTCTCCAACAAGGATGTCATAGCCAGAGCGTATGTGAACGCGCTGGTGAATACGTTTAATATCACCAAGAAACAAGCAGCCAAGCCCGTGGAAACTGGCGCACTGCTGCGATATTATCGTGTTCAGCTAGGGGCCTATGCAAAGCCGGAAAATGCCGAGGCCATGCAAAAGAAACTGAAGTCGTTAGGGTTTGATGCGATTATCAAATACGAATAAGAAGAAGACATGTTTAATTCAACAATTGGGCCATTTCCTAACTATCATATGAGAGCTGTTACGATTTTGTATCAGCTCTTTTTCATTTGTTCCTATATATAACTTGCCATATAACCCGGGTTGAGTGATATATAGACATGACCAAAAGTGCCTCAAACCTTTGTGGAACGCGGATTTAAGAAACAAAAATATGAGTTTTAACGAAGCCACATTTTTTTAGCTTGCATAATAAAGGCTACAGCTGTTGTGGCGTTGAGAAGGGATAGAAAAATGCAGCAGGAGTTTTATACAGACAAGGGCATGGTGGAGGTTAGGTGGGGACAATCTGCAGAAAAAAAGCATATAGGCGGGCATCCCGAGCATTTGAAAACCATTCGTGTGGCAGCCTATTGCCGCGTCAGCACGGATCTTGACGAGCAGGCGGATTCCTTTGAGCTTCAAAAACGTTACTATTGCAGGCTCATTAAAAATACTCCGGGATGGAGACTTGCCGGCATCTATGCCGATCAAGGAATTACGGGAACGCAGTGCAGTCAGCGCACCGGCTTTCAACGAATGATTCGGCACTGTGAAGAAGGTAAAATTGATAGGATATTCTGCAAGAGCATTTCCAGATTTGCGCGTAATACCGTAGATTTGCTGGAAACTGTAAGGATTCTTAAGGAACAGGGGGTTGGGGTAGTCTTCGAAAAGGAGGGTATCGACACCCTTTCGATACAGAGCGATTTTATTCTATCGACGATTGCCGCGATAGCCCAAGAAGAGAGCCGCAGTATTTCAGAGAATATGATATGGTCATTCAAAAAGCGATTCCAGCAGGGGATACCGGTTTTCAAAAG
>DHGV01000029.1 GCA_002402945.1 Pelotomaculum sp. UBA4789 | reverse complement strand
TTGCGAAACTTATTGTACCTTATCTCGGGAAAGCTGTCGAAGAATGTCATATACAAAAAATATTTAATATGTATGGAAAAGGCAAAATAAAAAGAGCTTCAAAAACTGAAGCTCTTCATTCTCGGTATTGGTATAGATACGCATAGAGAGCGGTGTATCGCACCGGCTGCTTATACAGATTGTCTCATCAGGTTAGATGATGTAAGAAACTTCGAATCCGTTGCTTTCCAAGGCAGCAACTAGAGGGGCTGGATCAACAACATTAAGCCTGAGCACGATGTCAGTCTTAGTGTCGTCTTTATCGATTGTGACGATGCTCCGGATTACGATATCAAAATCTTTAATAATCTTAGTTATGTCAGCTATAAGTCCCACCCGGTCCTTGGCCTCGATAACCATCCTGATACCAGGCTTACCGTAGCCGAACATCTTGACCATCGCGTCAAAAATGTCGCTTTCTGTGATCAGTCCTACCAGCACATCCCCTTCAACAACAGGGAGGCCGCCAATTTTATGTTCTCTCATCAACAGTGCGGCTTCTTCCAAAGTGGTGTCAGGTTTCACTGCCTGTACTGTCTTCATGGCTTCAGCAACGGTTATTTCGGCCATCAGGGAGTTGATCTCAAAGATACTCAGGGATGTTGCCGGGGATGGGGACAGATAGAACAGGTTTTTTTCTGTAACTATCCCTAATAATTTCCCTTTCGAAACAACCGGCAAATGTCTGATTTTGTTGTTTTTCATAATGCTCAGTGCTTTGAAAACGGGGGTATCCTTTTCGATGGTGATCGGCGCTCTCGCCATGTAATCGCGTACAAACATATATTATTCACTCCTTTTAATACATTGTAAGCCATAAATGCCTTTAAGTACAAGTTAATAACACTATTGTTTCCAGCCGGGAAATAATTTTTTTAATGTATGTCAATAATGTACTTCACAGGGTAAATAAAAGAGCTTCAAAAAACTGAAGCTCTTCATTGTCAGTGGTGGACCTAAGGGGATTCGAACCCCTGACCTCTTGAATGCGAACCAAGCGCTCTCCCAGCTGAGCTATAGGCCCATGTCCGATAATTCTCCGGAGCATTTTTAATATTACCATAACCGCACAGTGGATGCAAGGCAGGTCTCTGAAATAAAACCGGGAGAGAAAAACAGTTGTTAACGCGGCCTCAGCAGTAGGATTTTGACCCTGCGGCGGTGAATCCTACAGGAAACAACAGCGGGGGAGCTGGAAGCGGTGTTAATTTTTAACCCGTTCGACCATATAGACAGAAAAGAGATTTTTAAACGGGTCGCAAAATTAAAAAAGAAAAAAAGCAGCCTCACCAACGAGGAAATTGCCCGCATCATGATCAAGAAAAAGAGCAGGTGGTGTGCTGCGGCCGGCGGGCTGACAGCACTGCCCGGTGCTGTACCGGTACTGGGCACCCTGGTTGCGATCATCGGCGGTACCCTCTTGGACATAACCGCTATGGGTTTCTTTATCACCGAGATGATCTTTGAGGTGGCATCTGTATATAATCGAGACCTTGATAAAGAAGGTACTTCACGCGAGGCCGTCTGGGTGCTAGTATCTTCGGTGGGCGCCGGTGCGGCAAGCAAGGGCCTGACAGGTCTGACGGCCAGGCGGCTATCAAGCCAAGCCTTTAACCGCCTGATCGAGCAGGTGCTGGTAGCGCTGGGGATCCGCGCTTCGCAGCGCAGCATCCTGCGCATCATCCCCGTTATCGGTATGTTTATCGCTGCCTCAGTGAACTATTACACCTGTAAAAAAGTGGGTGATTTTATCATTAAACATTATGCGGAAAACGCTTATACGGATAAATGGGACGGCGATACAATTGATGTCGAGGTTATCGCAAGGGGCGAATAACGTGATGAGGTAATGTAAATGGCAATTCGTTTCGGGCCCGCCGGAGCCTCTGATTCTTTTTACGGCGAGGGCCACAAGACTTCTCTGGAAATGCCGGTCTGGCTGGAACATAAAGGGCTCAACGCCTATGAATACCAGTGCAGCCGGGGTGTGAAAATTGGTGAGGAGATGGCCAGCCGGTTGGGCCGGCTGGCGGCTGAACGCGATATCCAGCTCAGCATCCATGCGCCTTATTACATAAACCTAAGCACCAATTCCCCGGATATAAAAGCCAAGAGCAGGGTTCATATTCTGAAGTCACTGGCGGCCGCGCGGTCGATGGGGGCAAAAGTAGTAGTGTTTCATCCCGGCGCCGGCAGCGGCCCGGATCGCAAGCTGCTGATGGCTGCAGCCAAGTCCTTTTTAAAGGAAATTTTGATCGAGGCCGAAGCGGCGGGGCTGTCCGGCATTTTCCTGGCTCCCGAAACGATGGGCAAGAAAAACCAGCTTGGCTCTCTGGAAGAAGTGCTGGAGCTGTGCGAACTGGGAGCACAGCTGGTGCCGGCTGTGGATTTTGGCCACCTGCATGCGGTCAGCGGGGGTGAATTCACTGAAGCTCAGGCGTACATGGCAGTTTTTGACCTGATCGCGGCGCGGCTGGGCAGGGAGTATGTGCAAAACCTCCATATCCATTTCAGCCCGGTTGAATTCACACTCGGTGGGGAGAAAAAACACCGCACTGCGCTGGAAACTGGTTTCGGGCCTGACTTCAGACCGCTGGCAGAAATACTGGCGGAAAGAAAACTAACCCCCATAATCATCTGTGAATCGGCAGGTACTCAGGCTGAGGACGCCATTTTATACCGTGACTTATATTACGGATTTTTGATATAATATTGTATGCTGCTGCAAAATAGCATATACGGAGGCGAATTTAATTTGAATCAGAAGCTTTACTTATGGTTTTCAGAGGCCCAAACGAAGGACCTGACCCTCTCCTGCCGGGTAAAAGAGGTGCTGCATCAGGAAGAGACGCCGTTTCAAAGTCTGGCTGTCCTGGATACGGAGCAGTTCGGACGCATGCTGGTATTGGACAACATCATTCAGACCACTGTCAAAGACGAATTTGTTTACCACGAGATGATCACCCATGTAGCCCTCAACACCCATGCTGCGCCAAAGAAGGTGCTCGTCGTCGGCGGTGGTGACGGGGGATCGGTGCGGGAGATCATTAAGCACCAGTCAGTGGAAAAAGCAGTCCACTGCGAGATAGACGGGGCGGTCGTCGAAGCCTCGCGCAGGTACCTGCCCGAAATTAGCTGCGCCCTTGACAATCCCAGGGTGGAAATCATCATCGACGACGGGATCAAACATGTCCGGGAAAATAAAAATACCTACGACATCATCATTGTGGATTCGACCGATCCGATCGGACCTGCCGTAGGGTTGTTCAGCGTCGAGTTCTATAAAGACATTTTTGCAGCATTAAAGGAAGACGGCATTTTTGTTGCCCAGACCGAGTCGCCGTTTTATAACCGCGACCTCATACCAGGGCTTTACCAGGATGTGGCCGGGATTTTCCCTGTGACGCGGCTCTACCTCGCCGTGGTGCCCACATACCCGGGAAGTTTGTGGACTTTCACTATGGGCTCGAAGAAGTACGACCCGCTGGCAGTAGACATTTCGCAGATCCCGCAGATGGACACGAAGTATTACAGCCCGGCCATCCACCAGGCCTGTTTTGTCCTGCCGCCTTTTGTAAAAGAGCTGCTGGGGGAACAGAAAAAGTAACAGCAACTGCCGCAGATCCGGCGAGCTTGTAAAAAGTCTTACTCCCAAGGAGATTATTGCTGCCGTCTGTTTCCTCGGCGAACTGGACATGGTCGGTTTCGATCTCGTGGAAGTATGCCCAGCCTGCGAGTTAATTCTGTCTTTACGGGCCGGCAAAACGTGATAATGATGCCGCCTGAATGTGATTAAGCGCCAAATTTTCCATTTGACTTCAATCGCCTGATTCGTTATACTTATACATGTCCGTGATGGATGGACGATATTTCGGACAAAATGTGGAGCTGTGGTGTAGTGGCCTAACATGCCTGCCTGTCACGCAGGAGATCGCGAGTTCGACTCTCGTCAGCTCCGCCATTTTTTTTGCCACGGTAGCTCAGTTGGTAGAGCAGCGGACTGAAAATCCGCGTGTCGTTGGTTCGATTCCGACCCGTGGCACCAGCTTCAGTCAAGCCCCGCAAGGTCTTGCGGGTTTTTGTTTTTATGAAACTAAATGAGAACAGGCCTTCCCGGGAATGTTTCGAGATTTCCTATATCTCTTTTGTGAACGTATAAAACAAACTTTGCCGCCCTTGACAGGCCATAATCTTTGAATCCCTGTTTCTAGCGAAACCAAGTTTTTCAAACATACTAATTGATTTATCATTAGTAGACAGTACCTCAACTGCAACTTTATTGATCTTCAGTCTTGACTTGATAAATTCAAACAACCTAAGGTGAGCATTAGTTGAGTAATATTGCCTTCTGAAATCCGTCTTGATAAAACAGCCGATGCAGCACTCATCTTTTTTAATATTATATATGGTGAAACAGCCGATGATATCTTTATAATCATTTCCTGCTTCATTAAATAAAAAGAATTCGATTAATTTATCATTAGGATAATACATTCTTATTTCTTTTGGATCAGGCATAAAAGGCTTTATATCGTCCTGATAGTCTCGTAAAAACCTCTTGTATGTTTTGTCATTTATTTTATGCTCTATTAACTTAAAGCCAGCTCCATATAATATAATCAAAACCTGCCAGCTCCTTTTCCTAATACTGCGACAGAATAATTTCTTCCCACGGCAAAATTCCGGCAACAAAATGCCTGCTACTCCATTTTCCCCTTTGCCATAGCCTCTATCCTCCTGGTATCAGCAATCCTGGCAGGATTCTCCAGGTAAAACTCATACCGTTTGATCAGGTGCTTAATCATAAAATCCTTAGACCAGTCCGAGGCTTGCGGTTCATTCAGCAGGTCTCTTAAGTCGCGCAGCAGGAATTCAAGTATTTCATGATAATATGCTTCTTGTGCAGTCATAAAAAATCCTCCCGTATACGAACACATGTTCTATTAGTATTATAGCACCTGACTTGACCGAATTAGTGCA
>DHGV01000064.1 GCA_002402945.1 Pelotomaculum sp. UBA4789 | reverse complement strand
GCCAACCGCGGCAACCCGGTGCGCACAGTCCTTTTCAACGCCGGCCAGTATGTGCTGGCGTTGGTAGCAGCTGACTGGCTGTTCAGGATCAGCGGCGGCGTCCCCGGCCTGCTGCAGCCCGCCAACATCCTGCCCCTGGTGGTTTTTACAGCAGTCTACATAGCAGTCAACCATATCCTGGTCTATATTTACCTGCTGCCGAACAGGCACAGCATGGCCGGACGCACCTCCTGGCTGGAGAGCATCAAGTGGGATCTGCTGACCTATCTCTTTGCCGTCCCGCTGGGCCTGCTGATCGCCATGATATATGGTTTTATCGGGCTGTCAGGTATACTGCTGCTGTTTTTCTCCATCCTCGCCCTCCAGCTGATTCTTCGCTTCTACGTGCGCCTCCAGGTGACCAACAGGGAATTGACTGCTTTCTATAAAGTTGCTAAAATTCTTGAAGGCAAACCTGACACCATAAAAATAATGGAGCAGATCCTGGAAAACGCCATGAAGGCAGTACCCTTCAGCACTGGCGTGGCCTACCTCTGCCCGGAGGAGGGGCCGCCCCACTTGCCTGTTGCAGTAACTGGGCCCTATTCGAAAGAACTCATGGCTACCGCTGTCCAACCGGGTGAGGGGGTTGTCGGACTTGCCTTGGAGAGCAGGGAACCGGAAATCATCTTCGACACCAAGACACACGCTCTGGCAAAGAACGAGCAGGGTTTATGCCAGGCGCTGCGTTCCCTGATCATCATCCCGATGTTTTCCGGCAGTGAGCCGCTGGGTGTGATTGTCCTGGGTGAAAAGCGGCCCATGGTTTTTGAGGATAAGCATCTGCACATTATGACTGTTCTGGCAGGCCAGGCAGCGGTTACCCTGGAGAACTATGTGCTCAAACGCCGGCTGAGCCAGGCGCTTGCCATGGACACGCTGACCGGGCTGCTAAATTATGATTCTTTCTCCGCCGGCGTCTCCGAGATGTGTGAAAGCTCCCTGGCGGAAGGGTCTCCATTAGGATTGATATTAGTGAACATAGACCGTTTTAAAACCTTCAACCGGCGCTACGGCCGGGAAGCGGGGGAAATGGCGCTGATAGAGCTGGCAGCCTTGATCAGCGGCAGCGTGCGCAAGGGCGACGCGGCAGCGCGCTATGGCGGTGATGAGTTTGCCATGCTGCTGCCCAGGGCCGGCGGCACGCGCCTGATCGACCTGGCGGAAACCTTGCTGAAAAGGATTCGCAGCCAGGTATTCCTCCAGGGTGAAGGCAGATCAGCCAGGATCACAGTGAGTATCGGCATGGCTGAATTCCCCCGGGACGCCGGCGATCCGCCGGGTCTGATCACGGCTGCGCAGAAGGCGCTGGACAAGGCCAAGGAAAACGGCGGAGACAGGGCGGTTCCTGCAGCGCTGCCGCTTGTTGACTGGAGCCAGAACTGATCTCAGTTTAGATATCCATGTCACCGCTTTAGTCCCAATAGCAGGATGAAAAGCCATTTTTTTGTCATTCTAATGATAGTGAAGAATCTTGATGTAAGATCCTTCGCTGCTGCTCAGGATGACATTACAGGACGACATTAATTGGAACCTATTATCAGTACAGAAATATCATGATCAAATCCCGGAGGTCTGCTGTTATGCTTTCACTTTGGAAAGAACTGCTCAACATTGTATTCCCGCCGTCTGCGGACTGTCCTTTTTGCGGCGGTGCGCGGCAGGGAAAAGATCTTTGCGGCCGCTGCCTCACCGAAATCAAGGGCTACCATGAGGAAATTTACTGCAGCCGGTGCGGGCGCTTTACCGGGAAGGGTTCAGTCATTCCTAAAGCTGCCGGCCATTTTTGTTTTACCTGCCGCAAGCAGGACTGGCCTTTTGAGCAGGTCCGGGCTGCCGGGCCTTACGAGGGTGTTTTAAAGGAAGCGATCCACCGCTTCAAGTACCTCGGCCGCCGTGGCATTTCACCCTACCTGGCTGGATTGATGGCCGAAACAGCATCCCGGGAGCCTTTATTCACTGCGATTGACCTGCTTCTGCCGGTGCCGCTTGCGGATGAAAAGCTTCGCATCAGGGGTTTCAACCAGGCTGCCCTGCTTGCGGAAGAAATCGGCCGTCTGCTCCAGGCGCCCGTATCCGGCCGTGTGCTGCTCAAGGACCATGAGACCAGCCCCCAGGCAGGGCTGACCAGGACCGCGCGAGAAAGCAACCTGAGCGGCGTCTTCCGGGTGGCAAACAGCAATGCCGTACAGGGAAAAAACATCATGATCATCGATGATGTCTTCACCACCGGGTGTACCATGTCGACGGCAACAATTGCCCTGCGCGATGCCGGAGCCAGACATGTGTTCGGCCTGACCGCAGCCGCCGGAAGGTATTTTTGATCCTCATACAAAAATCGTGCCAGCGTTTTACATAAAATGGCACGGAAATTTTTCGGAAAATAATTTACCCACATTAAAAACTCATGTTTTATAAGTTATTAACAGTGTTATCCACATTATCCACAGGAATTTCTGAGGATCAACAGCTCCAAAAGGAATTTTTCGACATGGTTGGACATATAAAAAGCGCTTATCAAATTTATACTGTATACACAATACATCCTTAAAACCTAACCCGGGGCAGCCGGATCAGCAGCTGCTGTCCCGGGGAGTGCTTGACAAGCTCAACCCGCTTATGATAACATTTTGATACGCGATTTCATGGTATCCAAGATCATGTTTTTAGGAGGTATGCTTGTGTTTGGCAAGGTAAAATGGTTTAACCAGGAAAAGGGCTACGGATTTATCGAGAGAGATGACGGTGGGGACGTGTTTGTACACTTCTCGGCGATTCAGGAAGAGGGCTTCAAGACCCTGGCCGAGGGGCAGAGGGTTGAATTCGATATCGTCGAAGGCGCCCGGGGGCCGCAGGCGGCCAACGTGACAAAAGTATAAATTCGAAATACCCCAGCACAGCCTGGGGTATTTAAATCTAAGATGGTTTATGCAGGATTTTGTGTTGTCAACGGGAATTATGGGAGTAGAATAGATATCATGGAAGGAGTGTTCACATGAAAGTACAGATCCGCGGCAGAAACATGGAAGTATCCGATGCCCTGAAGGATTATATAACCAAAAGACTGGGAAAACTCGATAGACATATTGATAACTTAGGCGAAGCCCA
>DHGV01000030.1 GCA_002402945.1 Pelotomaculum sp. UBA4789 | reverse complement strand
ACTAGTTGGATTCATAACAATGACATTAACAACATGACATAAAAAAACAGCAGCGCCGGTGGTTATCTCCAGCGCTGCTGTTTTTTCTTTTGGTGGGAGTTGACGGGATCGAACCGCCGACATCTTGCTTGTAAGGCAAGCGCTCTCCCAGCTGAGCTAAACTCCCATGTATGGTGACCCCCACGGGATTCGAACCCGTGTTACCGCCGTGAAAGGGCGGTGTCTTAGACCGCTTGACCAGGGGGCCAAATTCAGATGTCGGTCGTCAGTCGTCAGTCGTCGGACTGCTTGTTGGAATTGGCTTAGCCAATTCCTTCATTTTTAAAAAACTATTTTTTATTCATCTCTTCGGCAGAAGGTTTATCAGAAACGCTTTTTGGGAAATTCGCCGCAGCGAATTCCTACTATTCCGACGTCTGACGTCCGACGACCGACGACTGGTCTGGTGGGCCCACCAGGATTCGAACCTGGAACCAGCCGGTTATGAGCCGGATGCTCTGCCGTTGAGCTATGGGCCCAAAAAAATTTGGCTCCCCGAGTAGGACTCGAACCTACAACCTACCGGTTAACAGCCGGTTGCTCTACCGATTGAGCTATCGAGGAACATTGGCACAGAGTATATTATACGATACTTTATGTCCTCAGTCAATTAGTCTGTAAACAAGATTTTAGTCCAGGTAATCCTTTAATTTTTTGCTGCGGCTGGGGTGTCTGAGCTTGCGCAGCGTCTTGGCTTCAATCTGCCGGATCCGCTCCCGGGTGACGCCGAACTTCTGCCCGACTTCTTCCAGGGTACGGGCGCGGCCATCGTCAAGACCAAAGCGCAGGCGCAGCACTCTTTGCTCACGATCGGTCAGGGTTTTTAAAACTTCGTCCAGCTGTTCGCGCAATAGGGTAAAGGACGCTTCTTCCGCGGGCGCCCTGGCATCGTGGTCCTCGATAAAATCACCCAGGTGAGAGTCTTCTTCCTCACCGATCGGCGTTTCCAATGATACCGGTTCCTGGGCAATTTTCTGGATTTCCCTGACNNTCCTCGGAAATATTCATTTCTTTGGCGATCTCTTCCGGGCTGGGCTCGCGTCCCAGTTCCTGCAGCAGCTGCCTTTGGACCCGGATCAATTTGTTTATTGTTTCCACCATATGCACCGGGATCCGTATGGTCCTGGCCTGGTCTGCTATAGCCCTGGTGATCGCCTGGCGGATCCACCAGGTTGCGTAGGTGCTGAATTTAAATCCTTTACGGTAATCAAATTTTTCAACTGCTTTAATTAAGCCCAAATTTCCTTCCTGGATCAGATCAAGGAACAGCATACCCCTGCCGACATAGCGTTTGGCAATGCTGACCACCAACCTGAGGTTGGCCTCAGCCAGAGTTCTTTTGGCCTCTTCGTCGTCGTTCTCCATGCGCAGAGCCAGCGCCACTTCCTCTTCCGAGGTAAGCAGCGGCACACGTCCGATTTCTTTTAAATACATCCGCACTGGATCATCTATACCAACACCTTCTGGAACCGAAAGGTCCACTTCCACTTCTGCTTCTGCTTCTGCTTCTGCTTCCGTTTCTGTTTCGTTTCCTTCAGCCGTAGATTTCACTATTGAAATATTATGAGGCTCGAAGTCATCTATCTCAGCAACAACTTCAACACCGAGGCTGGCCAGTTTTTCATAGATATCATCTATCTGTTCAGGTGTAAGATCGGTACCCTGCAAGCTGTCCAAAATCTCATTGTAGGTCAGTACGCCACGCTTTTTGCCTTTCTCGATCAATTCTCTAACGCTTTCAATCATGAACTCGTCGCTCATATGTCATCCCTCCTCTCTCCTGGCTGCCCTACATTAGCAGCATTAATGTACTCGCTGTATTTATGCAGCAAAGCCGCGGTGCGGTCACGATCGCCTGCTTTTTCTGCTGCATCAATACTCTTTAAAATGGCAAGTTCCCGCAGCAGTTCATTATAATGCAGGTGATCACCCGTTTTTTCCAATACCCTTATTTCCTCCAGGATTTCATCCCTCCGCCCCTGGCGGATGCCGCGATGAACAGATTCAATGTAGCTTTTCATTATTTTAGCCGCGTTTTTTCCGGGCAGATCCTGTGTTAATAGCCTGCTTACCAAGTTTTGATCATTATTGTCAAGGATATTGAGCATCCCTTCAGGCCGGTAACCCGGTTTATTGTATAATTCAAGGCATTTCTCAAAAATCCTTTGATAATTATCGTTTTTAAATGGAATTTCGCCCATTTCAGCCAAAATTGTTTTCCCCAGTGCCGGATCATCCAATACCAGCCGCAGGAGCATTGCTTCAGATTTCTCTCTGGGATCACATTTGTCCTCTTTAAAAATGGCATGATTTTTGTTGACTGTGGATTTATCCGGGGCCAGCCGCTTTTTGTTCAGGCTTTTCTCGTATTTCTTTAGTTCACCGGCAACCGTCTCCCAGCTTAAACTCAGCGCCCGCGCAATTTTATTCAGGCTTACTTCCCTCTCAACCCCGCCTTTTGCCGCCAGGCTCGGAAACACCTGCCGCATAACCTCCAGTTTTTCTGTCACCGTTTTAACATTCCCTAATTTAACAGCATGCTGCAGCTTGTATTCGATTAAAGTAGAAGCCTGCCCGATCAGCGCCTCCCAAGGCCCGGCGCCGTGCTTTCTTAAAAAATCATCGGGATCCTTCCCGTCAGGAATGCTTACCACGCTCACCTCGCAGCCTAATTCCTGCAGGATATCCAGCCCCCGGATGGTAGCCGCCACACCGGCCGCGTCGGCGTCATAAGCAAAGATCACGTTGCGGCTGTAATTCATCAGGACCCTGCCGTGCTCCACAGTGAGAGCGGTGCCGAGCGATGCCACCGTGTTGGCTATCCCGTACTGGTGGGAGGTGATCACGTCCATATACCCCTCGACGACTATAATGCAACCTTTTTCCCTGATTGACTGCCTGGCCTGGTGCAAACCGTAAAGCGTGCGCCCCTTGCTGAAAAAAGCAGTTTCCGGTGAGTTCAGGTACTTGGGGAGTGTATCGTCTAAAACCCTGCCGCCAAAACCAACCACCCGGCCGGCGGCATCCCAGATAGGAAACATAACCCGGTTCCTGAAACGGTCATAGTACCTGCCGGTTTCCGCCTGAATAATCAGACCGGCGTCGGCTATCTCCTGCTGTTGGCAGCCTTTCTTAACCAGGTGTTCCAGCAGTGAATTCCACCCCGGCAGGGCAAATCCGATTTGAAAACGTTCCAGCACCTCCGCTGTAAGCCCCCGTCCATGCAAATACTGCCTGGCTGCGGCGGCTGCCTCGTGGTGCTGTAAGTTGTTCAGAAAAAATTCTTTTGCCAGGTTATTGACCTGTCTTAGCTTGTCACGCCTAGTATCCCTTTCCTGCGCAGCAGGGCTGTCCAGTGAAGGGAGCGCTACACCCGCTTGTTCAGCCAATGCTTTCAAAGCCTCGAAAAAAGACAGGTTGTCCTTTAACATCAGGAATTTAAAAACATCGCCGCCGACATTACATCCGAAACAGTGAAAAATCTGCTTTTCGGGCGTAACGGTAAATGAGGGTGTGCGTTCGTCATGAAACGGACAGGAACCTAAGTAGTTTTTACCCTTTTTCTGGAGCTGGACGTAACGGGAAATGACATTGACTATATCTGAGCGCAGGCGGACTGTTTCGATTGTTTCTTCTGGGACTAAGCCCACCTAAGATCACCCTTCTTCTTTCAAATGCACTTTATTGGTAAAACAGTTCAACAAATATTATTATTGTCCTTCCGTAACAGGCATTAAATATCGAGCTAAAAAAGACACTGCCGCCTGTGAAAGGAGGTTGCACTTTAATATTAAATTTTTTTATTTTGCAAAATGTTTGGAGCCAATCAGGGCCGGACAGTCCACGGCAGCGGTAAAAAGTACCGCTGGTAGATGCGAATGGCAAAATTGTCCGTCATGCCGGCGATATAATCACAAACCACCCTGTCCGTATTTTCCGGCCCGGTACGGCTGAGGTATTCAGCCGGCAGGGTGTCCTGATTTTTGACGAAGTATTTGTACAGGTGCTGGACAACATGACAGGCTTTGGACTCTTCAGTTTTGGCCTCGGAGCCGATGTAAACATTTTCAAACATAAAATTTCTCAGTTTGTCGGTGGCCTCCTGAATGACGGGGCTCATGCCTATGGCCGGGACCTCGCTGCGGTTGTTGTAGATCAGGTCCATCACCATCGCATTTATCCTTTCCCGGTGTTCTTTGCCGAGAACTGCGATGCAATCGGCAGGGATTTGCTCTGCCGTAATTACCCCGCCCCGGATGGCATCGTCTATATCGTGATTGATATAGGCAACCCTGTCAGCTATTTTAACGATCTGTCCCTCCAGGGTGGCAGGTTGCACCGGGCCGGTGTGGTGCAAAATCCCGTCCCGCACTTCCCATGTCAGGTTAAGGCCTCTGCCCCCTTCCAGGTGATCAACCACCCTGAGGCTCTGTTCGTTATGCTTAAATCCGGGCTTAAAAACCTCGTTCAGCGCTGTTTCGCCGGCATGCCCAAATGGTGTGTGGCCGAGGTCATGGCCCAGGGCTATCGCTTCGGCAAGGTCCTCATTAAGCCGCAGCGCCCTGGCTACCGTCCTGGCAATCTGTGCGACTTCCATAGTGTGAGTGAGCCTGGTGCGGTAATGATCTCCCTCCGGGATAATAAACACCTGTGTCTTATGTTTGAGGCGGCGGTAGCTTTTGGAGTGAATAATCCTGTCCCGGTCACGCTGGAAAGCAGTGCGCACACTGCATTCCTCTTCCGCTTTAAGCCTGCCGCGGCTGCTGCTGCTCAGACAGGCGCGGGATGATAAAACCTGGCGTTCCAATTCTTCTGCATGCAGACGAATATCCAATTGTAGCCACCATCCTGTCCGGATTTGAAATGGTTAAAATACATTCTACAGATATGACTGTAATCCTGCTGGTAATATATGTATTTAAAATGAGAGGAAAACCCCGGCTTGTGTAGTGTGCTATGCCGGGGTTTATGCATGCCGTTGCTTATCTTCTTATTTTCAGCCGGCCTGCCTTAGTTGGCGCCGGTCAGGGGGATACTGGCCAGCGCGAAGTATTTTGGCCCCCTGGAGCTCAATTCACTGAGCATGAGTTCTATTGTTTTGATTTTTGCCGAACCAAAACCATTTTTTTCTGCCAGCGCTTCTGCCCTTTCGAAAAGCTCTGGAAAACCCGCAGCTGAACGCAGCCTGGCTAAAGTCAGATGCGGAGAAAACCTGTTTTTCCCCGGAGAAAAACCGAGTACTTTCATTTCCCGCTGCACCTGCCGGCTTAAATTCAACAGGACGTCTGTTTCACCGGTAATCCCGGCCCAGAAAACACGCGGCTTTTCTCTGGCAGGGAAAGCGCCCACACCCCTAACCTTCAGCGTAAAATGGCCGACACCCGCAGCGGACTTTTTCAAAGCCTCCGCAACAACCGTGATCTGCTCCTCGCTGACATTGCCGAGGAATTGAAGAGTGAGATGAAGGTTTTGTGCCTCAACCCATTTCAGGTCAGCGGGGATGCCCTTTAAATCACCGATCAGTGATCCGATTTCATTTTTTAATTTGGCTGGAAAATTAACAGCCACAAAAAGCCTCATCTGACGCAAAAGAATCAACTCCGTATGATTAGTTAGGGATGCTCCCCGACTTGCAGATCTTGCCGCCATCACGCTGTAGGGTCGGCTTCAGCCGACCATGTGCGGCTAAAGCCGCACATTTGGGGACATATCCTGGTTTCGGATGTGTCCCCGTTCCTCTGTCTGGCTTCACACAACGACAGAGGTATCATGAGCATTATACTCTGTCTGGTATCGTTCAACGACAGAAGTAACAAAGACAGGTTGTCTGGCCCCATTAACGATAAAAAGTGCGCCACAAGAACCGTCCCCCTGGCTGTTATTACTTCTCCAACACCCCCCGCTACTTCCTCCCGAGCTGACCGTTTTTCAAAAAAAGCTGCCAATCCTTGACAAGGTTCACAAAAACGGGAGGCCTTCGCGGGCCTCCCGTTTACCTGCTCTTTATAATGTGCCGTAACCGATATCAGCCGTGCCTTTGACTTTTACCCAGGCCTGGGCTGCAGCCAGCCTGGCGATTGGCACCCTGAACGGTGAACAGCTGACATAATCCAGGCCGGCCATCTGGCAGAACTCAATGGAGCTGGGCTCCCCGCCGTGTTCCCCGCAGATCCCGATCAGCAGGTCAGGTTTGGTTTTGCGGCCCAATTCAACAGTCATTTGCATCAGCTTGCCGACGCCCTTGCGGTCCAGGACCATGAAAGGATTGTCGGTCAGGATTTTCTGCTCCAGGTAAGTGCGCAAAAATTTTCCCTCCGCATCATCCCTGGAAAAGCCTAGTGTCGTCTGGGTGAGGTCATTGGTACCGAAAGAAAAGAAGTCTGCCTCCGCCGCCACTTCGTCAGCGAGCAGGGCGGCCCTGGGTATTTCAATCATGGTGCCTACAGTATAATGAAAGTCCACACCAGTGTCTTTCTTTACCTCGGCAGCCACACTGTCGACCAGTTCACGCAGGTAGGCCAGCTCATTCACATCGATAACAAGCGGTATTTCGACTTCCGGGATTGGCTGAAGGCCTTCTTTGACCAGCCTGGCTGTGGCCAGAAAAATAGCCCGCGCCTGCATCGCATATATCTCAGGGTAGGTAATCCCCAGCCGGCAGCCCCTGAGGCCCAGCATCGGGTTGTGTTCTGACAGGGCCCTGACTTTGCGTAAAATATCTTCTTTTTCCTTGATTTCATCTTTATTGCCGCCGGTCAGGCGCAGCCTGGTTATATCCACCATCAGCTCCTCGGCGTCAGGCAGAAACTCGTGCAACGGCGGGTCCAGCAGCCGGATCGTCACCGGGAAGCCGTCCATTGCTTTTAAAATACCATAAAAATCTTCCTGCTGCATGGGCATTAGCTTATTAAGCGCAGCTTCGCGTTCTCTTAGCCCACCCGCCAGGATCATCTCCTGCACCACCGGCAGCCTGTCCTGGGCCATAAACATATGCTCTGTCCGGGTCAGGCCGATGCCGGCAGCGCCAAACCCCCTCGATTTAGCAGCGTCTTCCGGGGTATCCGCATTGGCCCTCACCCCGAGAGTGCGGATCTGATCCGCCAGCTTCAGGAGTTCCTGGAATTCCGGGGACAATCCCGGATCGATCATCGGTACGTTGCCAAGTATCACATTACCCAATGATCCATCTATGGATATGATGTCGCCCTGTTTAACCACCAGGTCGCCAACCTTAAATTCACTGTGCTCATAATCTATATGCAAGGCTTCACAGCCGCTCACACACGGCTTGCCCATGCCCCTCGCCACCACTGCGGCGTGGCTGGTCATGCCGCCCCTGGAGGTAAGAATACCCTGGGCATGCAATATCCCGTGAATGTCGTCTGGAGTGGTTTCAGTGCGGACCAGGATCAGCTTTTTGCCTTCCTGCCCCAGCTTTTCGGCGAGGTCCGCATCAAACACAACCATGCCGGAAGCAGCGCCTGGTGATGCCGGCAGGCCTTTGGCCACGATGTCCAGCTTTGCCTCCGGATCGATCCGGCGGTGCAGCAGGTGCTCGAGCTGCCCGGGTTCGATCTTCAATACAGCCTCTTCCCTGCTGATCAAACCCTCGCAGACCATGTCCACGGCAATTTTTATCGCCGCCTGGGCGGTGCGTTTTCCGTTTCTGGTCTGCAGGATCCAGAGCTTGCCCCGCTCAACAGTGAACTCGATGTCCTGCATATCGCGGTAGTGTTTGTCAAGCAGGCTGCATATTTCCTCAAACTGCTTGTAAATAAGCGGCATATCCCGCTCCAGGTGGGCAATGGGCTTCGGAGTCCGGATACCGGCGACCACATCCTCGCCCTGCGCGTTGATCAGGTATTCACCGTACAGCTTTTTTTCACCGGTGGAAGGATTGCGGGTAAAGGCCACCCCGGTACCGCTGTCATCGCTCATATTTCCGAATACCATCGCCTGGATGTTGATGGCCGTCCCCAGCTCATCCGAAATTCTGTTTATTCTTCTGTAAACAACAGCCCTGTCGTTGTTCCAGGAATTAAAGACGGCAAATATGGACATGAAAAGCTGTTCGATGGGGTTCTGCGGAAAGTCTTTTCCCGTTTCCCGGTTAATCAGCTTTTTGTATTCTTCGATGGCTTCCCGCCAGTCTTCGCCCGAAAGCTCATTGTCATTATGGACATGGGCCTTGTTCTTCTGCCGGTCCAGAATCCGTTCAAACTTATTATGCTCCACGCCCATCACCACATCGCCGAACATACTGATGAAACGGCGGTAGCAATCCATCGCAAAGCGTTCGTTCCCGGTGCTGCTGATCAGGGCGCCCACTGTGGCGTCATTTAAGCCGAGGTTTAACACCGTATCCATCATGCCTGGCATGGAAACGGGCGCCCCAGAACGCACGGAAACCAGCAAAGGTTTGGTTTTGTCTCCGAAGCTTTCACCCAGGCGTTTTTCCAGGATCATTACTTTTTCCCTGATCTGTCCCTCCAGGCCTTCGGGAAACTTTTGCCCCAGCCGGGTGAAGTCCTTGCAGGCCTCGGTGGTAATAATAAAGCCGGGTGGCACAGGCAGGCCAATATTGGTCATCTCGCAAAGGTTGGCGCCTTTGCCCCCCAGCAGGTTTTTCATGCCTGCTCCCCCTTCTTCAAAGAGGTAAACGTATTTACCTGACATGCCTTTCCCCCCTGTAATAGATCTCCATCACCCTGGTGGCAGTTTCTTCAACAGCCTTGTTGGTCACATCAATAATCGGGCAGCCGGCTTTCTTCATGATGCCCTCAGAGTATTCCAGCTCCTTCAGGATGCGCTCCAGGCTGGCGTAGTCCGCATTCGAAGTCAGGCCAAGGGTGTTGAGCCTTTCCCGGCGGATATCATGCAGCTGCTTGGCTTTAATCGTCAAACCAATCAGCTTGCCGGGCTGCAGCTGAAATATTTCCTTCGGCGGCGCTACTTCCGGCACCAGCGGCACGTTGGCCACTTTAATCCGCTGGTGGGCTAAATACATGCACAGGGGCGTTTTGGATGTGCGGGACACGCCGATAACCACCAGATCGGCCCGGATAACACCCCTGGGATTTTTACCATCGTCATACTTGACAGCAAACTCGATCGCTTCAACCTTGCGAAAATATTCGTCATCCATCCGCCTGATCAGTCCGGCCTCCAGTTTAGGCTTGTGGTGGACTAAAGACGCCAGGGCATCCAACATCGGCGTCATTATATCCACCGTGGGAATATTGTATTTTGCCGCCTCACGGGTCAGTGCCTCCCGCATTTTAGGGATCACCAGCGTATAAGCGATCAGGCTGTTGAAATTGCTGGCTTCTTCCACAATTTCCGGGATCTCACGCACATCACTGACATAAGGCACCCTGCGGATATCTATGCCGCCGTGGTTAAACTGGCTGGCTGCAGCCATTGCCACCAGTTCCGCGGTTTCACCAACGGAATCAGATATGATGTAAATAACAGTTTTATCAGGAATATCAGACACCCCCTTCATACCCTTCTCCTAATTCAACAAAAAGCCGAGTGATATTGGTTTTGCTTAAACGGCCTACTACTTCCTGCCCCTCGCTGCCGTCAGCAAATTTGACCTTGCGCACAACGGGCAGGGCGTCAACTTCGTGGGCCATTATTTTTTTCGCGGCTACCCAGACCGTTTCTTCGGGGTTGGTGATGACCACGTTTGGCATCCTGGTCATTACCACCTTGACAGGCAGTTTTTGAATGTCATGGCCGCCCAAAGTGGTTTTCAAGAGATCCTTGCGTGATACCACCCCTTCAAGCAGGCCTCCCTCTTTAACCACAAAAAGAGTGCCCACATCCTCAATAAACATACTCACCACTGCATCATACACATAGCACTTTTCGCTGATCACAATCGGCACTGACTTGACGCTGTCCACCAGGACACTGTTAAGTTTTTCTGCGACAACCCTGTAGCGGGACTTGCCGCTATGGTAGTACCCAACCTTCGGACGCGCTTCAAGCAGGCCCGACATTGTCAGTATGGCCAGATCAGGCCTGAGTGTAGCCCTGGTCAGGGATAACTTCTCAGCTATGTGCTCACCGGTGATCGGGCTGTTATTACTGACGATCTCTAAAATGCTTTCCTGTCGCTTGGTAAGTTTCAAATTCACCGCCCCTTATAGAGCATATATGACATACTATTTAGTTTATATCCATATATAATATATATTATTCTCCAGATAATTTCCACCCTTTAAAGTAAAATTATTACTTTCTTTATTAGAAGCACTAGAAGCACGGGGAAGCACGGAAGCACGGGGAAGCACGGGGACGTTCTTTTTGCTTCCTGGTGACCAGCGACCGAAATTGTGTGGCTTCAGCCGCACATGGTCGGATAAATCCGACCCTACAGAAAAATTACCAATAGATCATGCATACGTTTTCTGCAATGTCATATTCACGTTAGCTGGCAGGGTAAAACAGTGAGAGTGCTCTAATTCAACAATTCAACAATTGGCACCAGATACGATTTTGCTCAGGTCGGCGGCCTGCTTCACCAGGGCCGCGATGCCGGCCAGCAGGGCCAGGCGGTTGTCCCGCAGTTTTACGTCATCCACCATGACCATCACGGAGTTGAAGAACTTGTCCAGCGGTTCCAGGAAGGCGGCAATAGCCTCAAAAAGGCTGCGGTAGTCCTGCTGCTTCAGGTAACCCCCTGTCTGCGCCTGGACTTTTGACAACAGCCGGAAAAGCTCCTTCTCCGACTGGTCTTCCAATAGGGCCGGGTCGATGCTCAGGCTGCCTGCTTTCTTGGACAGGTTGTTGGCGCGAACAAAGGCTGTGAGCAGGTCGGCAAAATCAGGCTCCCGGCGAAAGTCGGCCAGAGCGGTCGCCCGCAGGAGCACATCGCAGAGATCGTCATGCCCTGCTGTGAGGACCGCGTCCACGGTATCATAGGAGAAGCCCCGGTCATCCAGGATGCCTTTGATCCGCTGCCTGAAAAATTCGCCGACTTCTTCTTTTACTTCGTTTAGTGTGAGCTTCAGCTGAACTTTCCCCTCGTAACAGTTGTAGGAAGTCCCAATCAGTTTCTCCAGGGGGACGTATGTCTTTGCTGCCAGTATAATATTACTGATACCCAGCGCCTGCCTTCTCAGGGCGTAGGGATCCTGGGAGCCTGTCGGCTGGATGCCGATTGCAAAACAGCCCACGATGGTATCTATCTTGTCTGCTATGCTCAGAATTTTTCCCGGAAGGGTCTCCGGCAGTACGTCACCGGCAAAACGCGGCAGGTAATGTTCAAATATGGCGTCCGCAACCTCCTGCCCTTCTCCCGAGCGCTGTGCGTATTCCCGGCCCATGATGCCCTGCAGTTCCGGGAATTCATAGACCATGTTGGTGACCAGGTCCGCTTTGGCCAGCAGGGCCGCGCGCAGGGCGGTCTTTTTTGCCTCCGCGCCGGCTTCAAATATTCCTGCCAGGTAATCAGCCATTTCGCACACACGCATAGCCTTGTCGTAGACGGCGCCCAAGCTCTCCTGAAAAACTATTTTCTTCAACTCAGGCACTTTCCCGGCCAGCGGGGTCTTTAAATCTTCCCGGAAAAAGAAGTCGGCATCAGCCAGACGGGCTCTGAGCACCTTCTCGTTGCCTGCCCTGACGATGTCCAGGTGGTCCGCGGCGCCGTTTTTCACAGCGATAAATTTTGCCATCAGCCTGCCTGAGGCGTCGACCACAGGGAAGTAGCGCTGGTGCTCACGCATCGGGGTAACCAGCGCCTCTTTGGGCAGTTTTAAGTAATCTGAGCTGAACTCACCCATTAAAGCAGTGGGGTATTCGACCAGGTTGTTCACTTCGTTCAACAGATCCTCGTTTTCTTCCACAAAACCGCCCACGGTGGCGGCCAACTCCCGCACCTGGCGCCAAATTTCATTCTTGCGCTCCAGGACGTCGACCAGCACGTAGTTCTGCCTCATCTTTTCTACGTATTCCGCAGGCGAGGCCAGAGTAATTGGCTCTTTGCACAAAAAACGGTGACCGTATGTTATCCTGCCTGTTTTCAGGCCGGCAAATTCAAAATCCACAATTTCCGCGCCGAAAAGAGAAACAATCCAGCGGATGGGCCTGGCAAAACGAAAATCGAGGTCGCGCCAGCGCATCGGTTTGGGAAAATGCAGCCCGGTGATCAGGCCCGGCACAATTTCCGGAAGCACCTCGCTCGCCGGCCGCCCCTCTTCTCTTCTCAGGGCAAAGACATAGTCCACCCCGCCCACAGGCTTTTTAGCCAAATCGGAAACCTTCACGCCCTGGCCCGCGGCAAAGCCTTCCGCCGCCCTGGTCGGGATGCCGTCCTTGTAGGCAACTTTAACCGCCGGCCCCTTGACTTCCATTTCCAGGGNNCCCTCCACTATGATGGCGATGCGGCGCGGGCTGCCGCAGGCAAACAGCCTCTTAAAAGCAAGGCGCTGCTCTGACAAAGCCGCTGCCGCCAGCTCTTTGAGCTCGGCCAGCGCCGGATCGAGAAACCGGGCCGGCATCTCTTCCACACCAATTTCCAGTAAAAAATCCTTACTGTCAGCCATGCTGTTTAAGCCTCCTTCTTTCTCAGGAGCGGGTAGCCCATTGCTTCGCGCTGCTCCACGTAGGCCTGGGCGCACAGCCTGGCCAGGTTACGCACCCTGGCTATGAAACCCGTGCGCTCCGTAACGCTGATTGCGCTGCGCGCGTCCAGCAGGTTAAAGGTGTGCGAGCACTTCAGCACGTAATCATAGGCCGGGAGGATAAACCCTTTCCCGATCACGGCCTGCGCCTCCTGCTCGTACATATCGAACAGCTTGAACAGCATGCCGGTATCCGCCAGTTCAAAATTATAGTGGGAGTGCTCCACCTCGCCCCGGTGGTGGATATCGCCGTAGGTAATGCCGTCCGCCCAGGTGATATCATAAACATCGTCAACGCCCTGGATGTACATGGCCAGCCGCTCCAGGCCATAGGTTATTTCAGCGCAGACAGGATGGCAGTCAATGCCGCCGCACTGCTGGAAATATGTAAACTGGGTTATCTCCATGCCGTCCAGCCAGACTTCCCAGCCCAGGCCCCAAGCGCCCAGGGTGGGGGATTCCCAGTNNCGACAAAACGGATATCATGTTCATCTGGGTCGATGCCGATAGCCCTCAGGCTTTCCAGGTAGACATCCAGCACATCGTCGGGCGAAGGCTTTAGTATTACCTGGTACTGGTAATAATGCTGCAGCCTGTTGGGATTCTCGCCGTAGCGGCCGTCGGTTGGCCGGCGTGACGGCTCTACGTAGCCCACCCGCCAGGGCTCAGG
>DHGV01000027.1 GCA_002402945.1 Pelotomaculum sp. UBA4789 | reverse complement strand
CGCTCAAGGATGTTGTAAATGTGCCAGTTATCGGCGTAGGTCGTATCAACAATCCCGAACTGGCCGATCAGGCTATCGCGCGGGGCGATGCCGATCTTATAAGTTTTGGACGTCAGCATCTGACCGATCCCGACTTTATCAACAAAGCCAGCGATGGTGCTCTTGACGATATACGCTGGTGCACGGCCTGTAATCAGGGTTGTATTGAACGAATGAGCTTTGAAATGAAATCTGCCACCTGCAGTTTTAACCCCGAATGCAGCGACGAATATAAAGGACACGCTTCCAAGGGCGATCCTCCCAAACGCGTGTGGGTCATCGGTGCCGGACCTGCTGGTTTGTCGGCTGCGATGGCCGCATTGGCACGGGGGCATAAGGTGGAAATATTTGAAAAAGAGGAAAAACCAGGAGGACAGTTGTTATCAGCCAGCCAACCGCCTCACAAAGAGGCCTTTATGGACTGGGTTGTGTGGTCACTGCGTCAGCTTAAAAAAAGTTCCATACATGTTCATTGTCAACACCTCATCAGCAAAGAAGAAATAAAACAACATATGCCTGAGGCTGTGATCCTTGCCTGCGGCGCATATCCGGTTACACTCCCCATTCCTGGTCTTGACTCCGAAATGGTGGTTGATGCCCGTGACGTGCTTACAGGCAAAGTTGAATTTAAAAGTCCGGCTGTTGTTCTGGGTGCTGGTTATGTGGGAATGGAAACGGCTGAGTATTTGCTGGCCAAAGGTATAGCAGTTACGGTTTTGGAGATGCAGGCGTTTCCTCCGGTCGGCAAGTTAACCGCACATGGATACTGGCTGCACAAACGCATCAAAAGCGCCGGTGGCAGACTGCTCTTTGGTGCTCAGGTAACAGGCATTGAAGCCGGAGATGTGCGCTATCGTCAGGGAGATACAGAACGTATGGAAAGTGCGGCCATGATAGTGACTGCCATGGGTGCCAAGTCGGAGAATTCTCTGGAGGATGTGCTCAAAGAGCTGGTCATTCCCTATATAATAGTTGGTGACGCTAAAAGTCCCCGCCGCATTCTGGAGGCCATCCATGAAGGCCACAGAGCAGGGGAAGAACTTTAGTATTAATACCAATTCGCATGTAAAATATAACAAGGCTGCGAGGAAAAGGTGCCGGAGGCGTATTAATAATACGTTGAGGAAGCTATCGACGATGCCAACAAAGTTAACAAAAGAAGGCGAATTGGTATTAGTATTTCATTGACACATAAGGCCGCCCATCATATGCTTCCAGTTCACAAATCTTGCTTCTATAGTTGCAGATATTTTAAGGAGATTTTTTATGAACGACGTTTATCAAAAACTTGCCCGGCATCTGGATAACCTTCCGGCCGGCTTTCCGGCAACAGAAACCGGCGTCGAAATCCGGATCCTCAAACGGTTGTTTACCCCCAAAGAAGCGGAGATTGCCACGAGTCTCGGTATGATGCCGGAGGCGGCTGCGGCTATTGCCGAGCGGTTGAAGATGGAGGAAAAAGAGCTTGAGCCGATTCTGAAAGATATGTCCCTGAAGGGACTGATTTACAGAGCCGGCAAACCCGGCCAGCAGCTTTACATGGCTGCTCAGTTCGTGGTGGGAATTTGGGAATTTCAGGTTAACAGATTGAATCTGGATCTGATCAAGGATTTCAACGAATATTCCCCTTACCTGCTGAACAAGGCATGGCAAGAAACAAAAACCAAACAGCTGCGGGTAATTCCGATTTCGCAGAGCATTTCCGCTGATGTTACTACCATGCCTTATGACGAAGCCGAACAAATTATCAAAAAACAATCCAAAATTGTGGTCATCCCCTGTATCTGCCGAACCGAATACAAAATGGCGGGCAAGGGCTGTGATAGGCCGATTGAAGCCTGCCTGGCGTTTGGCAGTGGGGCTTACTATTATGAAGAAAACGGAATCGGAAGGGATATCAGTAAGGCCGAAGCACTCGAAATTCTGGCAAAGGGCAGGGAGGCAGGTCTGGTTCTTCAACCCGGAAATTCCCAGAGGCCCGGCAACATTTGCCTGTGCTGCGGATGCTGCTGTCAAATCCTGAAAAACCTGAACAACCTCGCGGAACCCGCCAAAGCGGTGCACAGCAATTTTTACGCTGAAGTATCTGCTGACGATTGCACTGGATGTGAGATTTGCCTGGAACGCTGTCAGATGAAGGCCATTGTGGTCGAAGACGTTGCTCGGGTAAAAAAAGAACGCTGCATCGGCTGCGGTCTTTGTGTAACTTCCTGCAGTTTTGACGCCGTGCACCTTGTGGAAAAAGCTCCGGAAGATCGCTGGACACCACCGGCCAATATCGTGGAAACCTACATGAATATCGCCAAAGAACGCGGAAAAATGTAAGAATAAGTAAAATTAAATCGGGACAAAATCCGCGGCTCTAACCTCTTTGAGCTTTATAGCCTCCGTGGGGCAGGAAACAGTGCAAACGCCGCCGCCGAGACACTTTTCAGCGTTGACAGAGGCCAGATCATCTTTCACGGCAAGGGCATCGTAAAAGCATCGCTCCAGACAGGCTTCACAGCCTGCACACAAATCAGAATCAACTACGGCCTCAAAACGGCTGGGAGCAACCCATTTTTTTTGCCCTTTCATGATAGACCAGTTCAAACAGCAGTCCTTGCAGCAATTACAAATGACATGGCCTACAACCTGACGATTGTCAACGACGTGAACGAGGCCTTCTTCCTCGCACTTTTTCACTATTTCCATTGCTTCGCTCTTTGATAAAGTCCTCTCCGTCCCCCGCTCTATGTTGTATTCGGCGGCACGATCCACCTGCATGCAGACTTCCAGAGGTTTTCCGCAAGCTCCGTCGATAACACGGCATGAACACTTTGTGACGGATAGAGTTTTGGCATTCTCGATAATTTTCACCACATCATCATAGGCGAGAATCCGCGATTCCGGTTTGATGCCTTCGTTGACGGGGACCACTCGCATGATGGAACCGGGCATAAATTCCATGGCTATCCGCCCATATTCCGGCCATTCCTTACTCATATACTCTTTCCAGATATCCAATATTTCCCTCGATATTCCCGGGGTAAGGGATGTGGAATCGTGCATTTGGGGAATGTTCTTTACACGATAGAACTTCAGTTCCCCGCCTTTTTGCGCTTTGAAGATAAGCCCTTTGTTAAATAGTGATTTCGTCATGGCTTTAATAGTGTCTGCGGATAGTCTCGTTTTTTTGGCGAGTTCTTCGGTTGTCGCCGGAGGCGCAGCGGCAAGCAATACCCTTGCCTCATCATCGTTGATCAGCGCCTCAAATATCTTCGGGATCAAAGGAGATTCTCCCGCTCCGATCGCTTCCGCAAGTTGCCGGCAAAGTTTCATGTCTGTCCTTTTAGAGTTCTCCTTAAAATTAATGGTGCGAGCTAGTATCGAAAATAAAGACCTTCGTGTCAAAGGCAAATAAAAATAGAATTTTATCGAGTCCTGCAAGATATTAATTCCCTTCCCGTATAAATATTACTTGACTTATAGACGACCGGTCTATTATAGTATCCGGCAAGCCAAAAACAAAGGAGAAAATTCATGGATATTTACGAACGATTAAGAGAAATCCTGGATTCACATCCGTCAACGGCGCCGAAAACAAAGTCGATTGATGAGATACTGCGCATACTTTTCACGCCGGAGGAAGCGGCTCTTGCCGTCAATATGAGTTATAAAACAAAAAGTGTATCCAGCATAGCGAAAGCGGCTGGACTTTCGGATAGCAAAGCAACGCAAAATCTTGAATCAATGGCTAACAAAGGAATTATTCATTCCCGAAAAAAAGAGGGAGAGAAATTTTATGGTTTGCTTCCACTGATTCCCGGTGTTTTTGAATTTCCCTTCATGAAGGGCGGCGGAACACCCATGCACCAACGCTTAGGTCAGCTCTGGGAAGAGTATCATCATGAAGCGCTTGGCGCCTCCTTTGCCGGTCAGCCGACACCGCTGATGAGAGTAGTCGCCGTGGAAAAATCGATTACTACACAAGACCGTGTTCATCCCTATGAAGAGGTCAAGAATTTCATCAACGATGCAAATTACATCGCGCTGGCCAAATGCGCCTGCAGAGTCAGCGTGGCCAAATGTGACAAACCTAAAGAAGTATGTCTCATCTTTGGTGAAACGGGTGAGTTTCTGGTGGAGAGGGGTTTTGCCCGTCAGATCAGCAAAGAAGAAGGGATGAAGGTGCTGGATCTGGCAGAGGAGGCGGGATTGGTTCATACCAGCAATAACAGCGCTGACCGCGCCGGCCTGATCTGTAACTGTTGTCCTTGCTGCTGTACGGTTCTGCGGGGAAGAACACAGTTAAAGCATCCTCACGCTTTTGAAACCAGCCGTTTTGAAGCACACGTCACGAGTGATGAATGCACTGGCTGTGCTATTTGTATTGATGAGTGCTGCCCGATGAAGGCTATTGAAATCAAGGATGATGTTGCCGTCGTCAATGTAGAAGGGTGCATTGGCTGCGGCTTGTGTGTGACAGGATGTCCGACAGGAGCTATTGAGCTTACGGAAAGGAAACAGATTTCCTCTATTCCAGCGACAATCAAGGAAATGGGTGCCAAGGTACTCCAGGAAAAAGGAAGACTTGACGCTTTTCTAAAAATTATGCAAAGTTGACGCATCTGCCTTTAAGGAGAATTAGTAATGACAAAAACCAAAACACGTGAGGAGATCATCCGCAAAGGAGCTGAACTTATTCACGCGCAAGGCTTCAATGCCACTGGTCTTCAGCAGATACTTCAAGCCGTGGGTA
>DHGV01000103.1 GCA_002402945.1 Pelotomaculum sp. UBA4789 | reverse complement strand
TTGACATTATGTGTTAGCAGTAACAGCTTAGAATTAAGTATTAGTTAAGTAAAGGAGAATTGATTATGCAGTACAAAAATTATTATGCGTACCCTGGAGTATTCCATATTTGGTCAGATGTAGATAATCATAAGCAGATCGACGTTACATTCCCCGATCTTCCTGGCTGTTTTGCTGGCCCAGGTCCGGACGCTACCTTCGAGGAAGCCCTTGACGCAGCCAGAGAAGGTCTAGCGTTACACTTAGAAGGTATAATCGAGGATAACGAATCTATTCCAGAACCTACTTCGATTGAGTCTTTAAAATTCGATCATGAGTTCCCGGAGGGAGGTCGAGTTATCGTAGCATATGTAGATGTTATTTTGTCTGTTTATCGAAACAAAAAGACAGAATATACTAGGGTTAATGTTACTATACCATCCTGGCTTAAAGAGATAGCAGAGAGTAAGAATGTTAATTACTCAAAGGTTCTTAGGGAAGGGCTTTATGAAGTCCTGGACATTGATAGGATTGAAGTAAAACCAGAATAACCGGGTATTTCCCGGTTTTTTCTTTGCTAAATACAGCCAAAAACAGGACATAAAAAAGGCCAGTCCGTTGCATCTGATAGAGTAGGAAAAAAGGGGAGCGAAAGCAACTCAAAATAGAGCGTCAGCGTTCCAAGCCGTAAGTCGTAGGTTCGAATCCTACCTGGGATGCCAGTGATATCAACGCCTCCGGGGCTTGTGTTTTTTTGCCCAAAATCCAAACAGAAATACTTGATGATTCCCCTGTTTACAGTATATTAATATCATGATATTGTTATTAATGTTATTGAGGAATAGGAGGATTTATTATGTCTGAGTTTTCGCACAGGATAAAAAAATTAAGGTTAAAAGATAATAAAAAACAATCAGATATCGCTGATATTTTAGGTGTTTCCGTACAAAGCTACTGTGCCTATGAGGCTGGGCGGGAGCCCAAATACGATCTCCTTTGCCAGATTGCCAAACATTATAACGTCACAATTGATTACCTGCTTGGTCTTGATGATGGCGCTACAAAGGTGCATGCATCGATCAATGAACGGACCGGATTATCAGAAGAAGCAATAAAAACACTGGAATATTGCCTTGCGAAAGATAAAAAGAATTCTATTACGCTGGCAGTGAATGCGCTTCTGGAGGATCGTTACTTATTGGGATTGATTTCCTATTATCTTTATTACCTTGTTGAACCATCCAAGATGTTACAAAATTATATCAATAATGCGGGCGACGTCAACAGCAGCCCCATGGCGCCATATACTTCCAAATATAAGTATTATAAATACGAGTATATGTCAGACACTTTGTGGAACAGTGAAGGCTGGCCGAAAGATCCGAGCATAAAATTTAATGCTTTTGACAATAAAAAATACAGGCAGCTTATATTGTTGGATTTTCAGGAAGCTCTTGCTGAACTGGCTAAAAAAGAGGATGGGAAAGAGTATTTTAAGTAAATATATGCTATTCACTCAAGGAGGTAGATGATGACCAGACCCGCATTTTATATTGAGTCTCAAGCAGGTGAGTTCTTTCTGCCGCGTTATGATATGGTTATGCAGGCAGCATCTAAGGTTGCCGTGAAACCTGCAGATCTTGATACTTTCAAAGTTGGTGTGTTGGGGATTGATGCGCAGATCGGTTTTTGTTATCCGCAAGCTTCGTTATTTGTTCCGGGAGCTGTTGGAGATGTAACACGTGCCTGTAATTTTTTATTGGACAACATGGACGTTATAACCAATTTGTACTTTACCCTGGACACACACAGAACATATCAAGTATTTTTCAATACAATGTTTATCAATGATACCGGACAACATCCGGAGCCATACACCATGATTTCAGTGGCTGATATTGATTCTGGCAAGTGGCGCCCGGTAACTTATGAAAAAGAAATTCGTGACTATGTTGAGCAGCTTGAGAGTCTGGGCAGGTACGCTTTAATTATCTGGCCTTTCCATACAATGTTAGGTTCAACAGATCACGCCTTGATGCCCTCTCTGTACGAAGTCGCTATGTACCATTCAGTTGTACGCCAGGTTCCGACGACCTTCGAAATCAAGGGGTATCATCCCCTGACTGAAAATTACAGTATCATGGCGCCGGAGGTAAAGAAAATTTTAGGCCGCTCCGTTGCGCAGTTCAACACCCAGTTCTTCGAAGCCCTGACAAATAATGACCGGTTATATATCTGGGGAGAAGCTAAGAGCCACTGCGTGATGTGGACAATAAAAGACCTGCTCCAGAATATCCAGGCAACCGATCCGGCTATAATCAATAAATTGTATATTTTGGAAGACTGCATGTCATCTGTGCCTGCAGTTCCCGGAGCGGATTTCCCGGCCATTGCCGATCAGACCATGGAAGAGTTTCGCGCAGCGGGTGTGAATATAGTTAAATCTACGGATCCGTTGTAATAAATTACTAAAATAATAAACATTTAAGGACAGGCAAAAAGCCTGTCCCATTTTTATTTTCAGCTATTAGTCGGGTTGTCCTCAAATTTTGATTAGTTTCATAATGTTTTTATAAAAGAGCTTCTCCTTTTGCTCCCGGCTGAAAAAATCTGAATTTTTGATCAGGTCAACGTATTTTTTCTGATCCCCCCAGGGGCTGTCTGTGCCGAAGATAAAATTATCTTCATTACTCCTGTACAGTTCCATCGCCTGTTTATTGAGCATCATTCTTTCCAGCACGAACGATGTGTCGTAATAACACTTCTTGTCACCCAGCAAATCAAGGATTTTATCCCATTCGCCGTTTCCGCCTGCATGGGCCAGTATGATTTTCGAGTTGTCAAAGTCTTTCAGCAGTTTGGCAAAGCGCTCGATTGACGCGTAGTCCGATTCCGGCATGCTGATATCAAAACCAGAGTGGAAGTACAAGAGCAAATCATTTTGCAGCGCTGCTTCAAATACTTTATAAGCTTCCTTGGAGTCAACCGGAAAGCCCTGGTAGGCAGGGTGGAATTTCAGGCCTTGAATGCCCATTTCTATCATTTCATGAATAATATCTGTGTTGTTTGAATCATAGGGATGGACCGAGCCAAAGTAAATTATGCGCGAGGTGCGGCCGATCACCTGCTTCAGCCACTTCAAAATGCCGCAACCCTGCCCGGGCGAGGTGGCGATTGTCAGCACGATGGAAAGGTCTACACCCGCTGTCTCCATAGAAGAGATCAAATTGTCATAAGTACCGTTTGTATGGGCTTCAACCAGGCCTTTTGTATTGTCTGCAATGGTTCGCACCGCTTTTTCCGCCACGTGGTCGGGGTAGATATGGGTGTGCGCGTCAATGATCATGTGTCTGTCCTTTTCTGTAAAACAATATTGTGTACACAACGATCCATATTTAATACATATATCACAGCTGGGCACATCATGGCAATGGGAATAATCGCCTGATCTGGAATTGATCTGAGGAGGATATTTTATGTCTTAAAAGAATTAGGCAAATAATTATTTTAAATTATATGAAACAGTGAGGGAGGAGTGAATGCCATGTGCGGGCGTTTCACTTTATATGTCGACAGTAAAAAGCTCAACACGGTTTTCCACTTGACCAACAGCATTTTTGACTGCATGCCCCGCTACAACATCGCGCCGGGACAGGACATACAGGTTATCACTCAGGAACCGGAAGGCAGGGTGATATCGTATATGAAATGGGGGCTGATACCCCACTGGGCCAAAGATCCGAAAATCGGCAGCCGGCTGATCAACGCCAGAGCGGAAACCGTGGACTGCAAGCCTGCTTTTCGGACCTCATTCAAAAAAAACCGCTGCCTGATCCCGGCAGATGGTTTTTATGAATGGATGAAAACCAACGGTAAACAGCTGGTGTATGTCAGCCTGCCCGACAGGCAGGTTTTTGCTTTTGCCGGTATCTGGTCGCGCTGGGAAGCGCCTGATTGCAGCGCAATAAATTCCTGCAGTATAATTACAACTGATTCAAATGAATGTATTCGCAAAATACACGACAGGATGCCGGTAATCCTTGATCAGGAACAGCAATTTCGGACATGGCTGGAGCAAAGCGATACTTCGGCTTTGAAAGACCTGCTGCAGCCATACGCCGGCGTTTTGGCGGTGTGCCCCGTGTCGAAGGCTGTAAATTTCTCAAAAACCGATGGTCCAGAATTAATAAAAAATGTTGAAATTATGTGATATTGCTGCTGTTAAAATTTAAAATGTACATAATGATCAAAATGCTGATCTAGATCGAGAGTGAAGGAGATGATCTTTGTATTTAAGTTATATTGATCAAAAATGATCGAGTATGATCTTTTTTGAAGTTTGTAAAACCACACCTATATATAATATATTAGTATAGGGTGTTGATTAATGAGCAAATATCCTTCAAAACCCGTGATCAAATGGGCCGGCGGGAAGACAAGAATGCTTGATCAGCTGTCAAAATACTTTCCTTGTGAATATCTTAACTACCACGAGCCTTTTATGGGTGGCGGCGCGGTATTTTTTTATTTGTTTGCGGAAATTAATAATCGAAAAGCAAAAGCCTACCTGTCTGATTCTATAGAGGAAATAATCAACCTGTACAGAGTGATCAGAGACGATGTGGAAATGCTCATTACAACAGCAAAAAATCATGTATATGATGAAAAATATTACTATAACATAAGATCTCAAAAGCCGTCTGAACTATGTGATGTGCAGAGGGCGTCCCGCATCCTGTACTTGAATAAAACCTGCTTTAACGGACTGTACAGGGTTAACAGCAAAGGCCAGTTCAACGTGTCTTTTGGGGATTACAACGATCCTGTAATTGTCAACGAGGAATCACTGCGCAGTGCGAGTTCTGCTTTTCAGCAGGCCGAGCTGTCTGCCGGTGATTTTGAGATTGTTCTGGAAAATGCAGCAGCCGGAGACTTCGTATATTTGGATCCTCCTTATGTTCCCTTATCGCCAACATCTAATTTTACAGGGTACACAGCCGGCTCATTCGGTTTTGCTGATCACAGGCGGCTGCGGGAAGTGTTCGGGATACTGCAGGCCAGGGGTTGTTACGTGATGATGAGCAATTCAAATACAGATTTCGTCAGGGATCTTTACCGTGGCTGTAACACTAAAACCATCAATGCCACCAGGGCTATAAATTCAGTTGCCACAAAACGCGGCGCGATCAAAGAACTCGTTATCCTTTCATATCCAGACAGTGATACCTGCCAGCATTTACTCCCGCATCAGCAATACCAGTTTGGCAGCGGGATCTTACAAGCTTTTGCGGGGGGGGTAAGAAGGTAAAATGACAAAAATGCCTGATCAGGTTGAAGACAGCCGGAAAAATGAAGCGGGAGCTGTATCAGAAGCCGGAAATGTCTCTTTTGTCAGGGCCCTTCCTGTCATTATAGGTATAATTGTCATTTTTGCGCTGTGCGAGTTTATTATAGATACTTTCTTTCCAAACCTCACCAGGGTACAAACCAATATTGCCGGCATTTTTCTGATTGCTGTTGTCAGCGCTTTGTCTGTTCTGTGGTTTAATCAAACTTCAAAAAAGAAAAACCAGGAGATAAAATCCATCAACAGAGAGCTTTTACAGGAAATTATCATCCGCAACCGGACGGAAGAAAGGCTGAATTATTTAAACTTTCATGATAAGCTAACCGGGCTTTACAACCGCGCTTTTTTTGAAGAGCAGCTGCAGCGGTTTTCCGCGGCCCGTTACAGTCCGGTGACTATACTTGTTTATGATGTGGACGGGCTGAAATTTATCAATGACACCCTGGGACATGATGTTGGAGATTCTCTCCTGGTTACGGTGGCCAATGTGATCAAGGATTCTTTCCGCGAAGGAGATGTGGTGGCCAGAACCGGGGGAGATGAATTTGCATTGCTGATCCCCAACAGCAATGAAACTGTTGTTAAAAACACCAACAACAAAATACTCGCTGCAATTACAACGTACAATAATGAGAATTCAAAGATGCCGATCAGCATATCTGTGGGCCGCGCCACAAGTCATGATGGATTGGATGTGAACGATCTCTTCAAGGAAGCGGATAATAACATGTACCGGGAGAAGCTGCACCGCAGCCAGAGCGCGCGCAGCGCGATTGTTCAAACCCTGAAGAAAGCGCTTGGCGCCAGGGATTTTATCACTGAAGGGCACGCCGAACGCATGCAGGATCTGGTTACAGATCTTGCCAAAACCATCAAACTGCCGGAAAGGAAACTGGCCGACCTGCGCCTGCTCGCGCAATTTCATGATATTGGCAAGGTGGGCATACCGGACAGCATCCTTTTTAAGCCCGGGCCTCTTACAGACGAAGAATATACAGAAATGAAGCGCCACTGTGAAATTGGGCACATTATTGCAATGTCCCCGCCTGATCTTGGTCCCATCGCAGATTTTATACTTAAACATCATGAATGGTGGAATGGTGAGGGTTATCCACTTGGGCTGAGAGAAGAACAGATACCACTGGAATGCAGGATCCTTGCTGTTGCCGATGCTTATGACGCCATGACCAGTGATCGCCCGTATAGAGAGGCTATGTCCAGCGGTGATGCTTTAAAAGAGCTGAAAAGATGTTCCGGCGCCCAATTTGATCCAGTATTAGTGAATGAGTTTGTGGGGCTGGTGGGCAGACAGGTGATAGCAGAACCAGGACAGGTGTTGCATTGAATAAGACTCCAGAAAATAGGAAGGGGCAGCTCTGACTCCGAATCGGAATCTCACCACCCAATCCCCGAGGTGTACTGCAAGCCAGTACGTCCCCCCTTTATAACCCCGCCGCAGGTAAGGGCCTTCACTTGGACTGCCCATTCCCGACAGTTCGCTCCGTATCTCAGTTGCTGATGCACTGGCATCATACCTCATCAACACGTTGGGAGTTTTTTTAACTTATTCCTGTCAGCTCCAACTCAAGTCTCCTGGTTTCCTCAAGCTTATCCTGGTTGGCTGTGATGCCAACACAGTAAATTCCAGCTCACACTGTTTGAAACCTGAATAACTTCCTTTCGGATGTCATCCTTTGAACTCCTTAAGACAGCGTTGACAGTTTGGGTTAAAATCCGCTTCCTGCCGGCGAACCCAGGGTTTTTCATCCCGGTACTTTCAGCGCAACTGATTTTCCGGGTATTTAAATTTTACAATATAAATATAGTGATGTCAATAAGTTATCAGAAATTTCTAATAGTATATTTCTGAAGGAATAAAATATTAGCACGTCGAAATTTCTAAATTGAAAGATGATACTAAAGAAAACTCTATAGTATATGGGGGGCTATAAAATGGAACAGATTTGGGCGCCCTGGCGCATGGCTTATATCGGCGGTGACCGGGGTGATGGATGCGTTTTTTGTGATAAAGCGGCATCAGCCGAGGATGAGCAAAATCTGGTGCTTCTGCGGGGAGAAAAAACATTTGTTTTAATGAACCTCTATCCATATAACAACGGTCACCTGCTGGTTGTGCCAAAACGGCACGTGGGGGAGATGGAGGACCTGAACGAAGAAGAAATGATGGAACTCTTTAAAATGACCAGGAAAATGGTAAAGGTACTTGGCTTTTTTAAGCCCCAGGGGTTTAATATTGGGATTAATATTGGCAGTGCAGCCGGGGCAGGCATACCGGGGCACTTTCATATCCATATTGTCCCCAGGTGGATCGGGGACACCAATTTCATGCCGGTCTTTGGTGATGTCAGGGTGATATCCGAGTCGCTTGAAGGAACTTACAAAAAGCTGAAGCAATCGCTCGCAGATTTATTTTAAAAGGCGCTTAAAAAAACAATTCAAAAGTGATATATTTGATGTGGAAGGTGAGTAAGTAAAGCTTGATCGAGGAGAGGGATTAATCTTGCTAGTAAAAAACAAAAAAGAATTACGTGCCTGCCTGCAAAATAATATCCCCTGTGTTAAGTTAATTGGTTCTATTGAAACACTCCCCTCTGAATTCTCTTGCGGTTTGAGCCTGAAGTGCGGCAGGAAAGAATGCCCGGAATATGAACCGGACCGTGAATTTTGGATTGAGGAGATCCAGAGCAGTTTTAAGTAACAGGAAGGTTTTTAAATACGGTTAGTGTCATGAGATGAATAGAACAAGCCCGCCAGTTTCTGGCGGGCTTGTTCTATTTTACTGCAATTGCTGCAGCTTGCGCATAGTTATGATGAGCAGCAGCTGCAGGAATATTTATTCAACCTGAAAATTAACGCGGGAAGTATCAACGGTATAATTGCCGCTCAGGCTTTAAATGTAGCGAAGCATCTTCAAACCCGGGATAGCCTGAATGCAGATGGTATGGTCAGTGAACAGCCAGCCGGGGTTATCCAAAATCAGGTCAGCCAAGCTCCAGCCGCTATCCCGTCACGCGGAGATATATCCCGTTCCAGCCAGGACCTGGATTACCTGGCCCATACTATTTACGGTGAAGCCAGAGGGGAATCCTTTGAAGGCAAAGTAGCAGTGGCTGCAGTAGTCTTAAACCGTGCGGACTCCGGACAGTTTGGGAATAATATCAAAGAGGTCTTTTTTTAAATGGGCGCCTTTAGCGCTGTGAGAGACGGGCAGTACTATCTGCAGCCTGATGATGCCAGCTATGCAGCAGCGAGAGAAGCCTTGAATGGATGGGATCCGACCAATGGCGCGATCTATTTCTGGAATCCGAATACAGCAACCGATGGCTGGGTGTATACCCGAACTGTCATCAAGGCTATAGGCAATCATGTTTTTGCAGTCTAATAAAAAGAAGGGATTAAGATCTCATGCCTTTATCCCTTCTTCTGTATCATCTGCTATTTATATTTTGAGGACCAGGTCACTATATTTTAAGTCATTTTTCAATAAATTTTTTGCCTTCATCCATTGTAATATGTTGTTAACGTCTTCCTCAGCCGGCAGCTGTGGCTTGGGGTAACGCTGAAGGCTATAGTCTTTGGCAATGGGCTCCGGAATATTAACATTATCAATCATCATTTGCTTATAATCTCCCGGATGGTTGTTCAGATCTTCAACCGCCTTTTCATAAGCCCGGTAGAAAGCCTCTGCGGAGCCTTTCTTCTCATCCAGTATTTTGCTGTCGAAGAGCACAACCGCCTGGGAAAGATTATGCTCAGTGTCCTGGGCGACTATTTTGGCCCCTTTGAACTCAGCAAATGTCACCAGGGGATCAGGTACCACGATAGCATCAATCTGGTTGCTAAAAAGCATTTCCATACGCAGGGGAATTTTAGGGATAGAGGTTTTAACCACTTCTGACGGGTTTATCCCCGCGTCTGCCAGTAAGCCATCGAGAATATATTCAACAATTGTATTGTAGGCAATACCAACTGTTTTACCTTTTAAATCAGCTATGGTTTTTATATCGGACCCCGGGGCTGCTACAATGGCAAACCTTCCTTCCTTGGGAGTCACACCAAGGGTTATGGAAGTGATCTTTATATCCTGCCCTGAATCTTTCAGCATGGCAGCTACGATCATGTCGGTTACCATCCCATCAAGCTGCCTGGACTGCATGGCATTGATCTGCTCCACAGCGCTCTGCATGCGTACAATGTCCACCTGCAGGTTTTCCTGAGTAAAGTAGCCATTCTTTTCCGCTACCAGCAAAGGCATAATATCCTCAATCGGTATTACTCCAATTTTCATCTGTACCGGCGCCGCTTTCCCCGCTGTCTCATTTTTCGGCCCGCACCCGGCAAGCAAACCCAGAGCTATAAACAGCAGTATTACTAATTGCAACTTTTTCCCCACACCCACTGGCAATTCCCCCCTTAAACAGGTTTATGTTTAATGATATGAATTCATATTCATTTCATTAATGCTATCATAGAATCTCACTATTTAAAAGTCAATAGGCAAATTTTTAAGGCAGGATTATGATATGAAAACACGAATAATAAAACGAAATGCGAGCCGGGAGATTAACTTATGACACAATCTGGTGAAAACTTAAGCAGGATCAAAATATGGATGCTGGCCATTCGTCCTAAAACACTGCCTGCCGCTGTTGGTTCTGTGGTCATGGGAACGGCATTGGCTATTGGCGACGGTGTGTTTAATTTCGGCCCGGCGGCTGCGGCTCTGGCTGCCGCCCTGCTTTTGCAGATCGGCTCTAACCTGGCCAACGATGTGTTTGATTTCATCAAGGGCACTGATACCAAAGAGAGGACCGGTCCCGTTAGAGTAACTCAGGCTGGTCTCTTGACACCACGTCAAGTCAAGGGCGGCATGTGGACGGTTTTTAGCCTGGCCTTTTTGTTGGGGACTTATCTTACCTGGGTAGGCGGGTGGCCGATATTTGTGATCGGGATATTAGCTATTATTGCGGCGATTGCCTATACCGGAGGTCCCTACCCTCTTGGTTATCACGGTTTTGGTGAAATTCTGGTTTTTATTTTCTTTGGACCGGCGGCGGTATGCGGCACATACTATGTCCAGGCCCTGGAACTCAATAGGGTGGTCTGGTGGGCGTCACTGCCAATGGGGTTTTTGATAGCAGCTCTTCTGGTTGTTAATAATATCAGGGATATAGAAACCGACGGAACAGCGGGCAAAAAGACTGTAGCTGTCAGGTTGGGACTGTTCGGCGCTCAAATGGAATACTATCTACTGCTGGCTGTATCCATGGCCGTGCCCCTGGTGATGTGCGTGTACGGCCAAACCTCAGCCTGGATTCTGGTTTCCTGGTTATCGGTGCTTTTAATTCCCCAGCTGGTTCGGGACGTCCGCACAAAAAGGGGGGTTCCCCTTAATGCCACACTGGCAGGAACCGCCCGTTTAGGTCTTGTTTTCAGCATCTTATTCTCCATGGGCTACCTTTTGGATAAGTTGTTTCATTTAAATTGAGGTTATACGCGCATCCAGGCGCATAATTTCTTTTCCGCCAGATCCAGGACCAAGTATAGGAAAAAGCCCATCAGACCCATAGCAATAATCCCGGCAAACATCTCTTCATAATTCATCCGGCTCATCGAATTCAAGATAAAAAAACCTATTCCCTTCTGGGTGGCATAGGTTTCAGCCAAAAAGAGGACGGCCATTGCTATACCCAAGCCCAGTCTTAAGGAAGTGAGGATTGACGGCAAGCATCCGGGTAGATAAACATGGCGGTATAGATCCCAGGAGCTGGCGCCCAGAGATCGCACGGAAATCACATATTCCTTATCCAGGTTTTTAGCAGCATCACGGGTAGTGACCAGGATCTGATAAAAGGCAACCAGAGTAATTAAAACAATTTTGGAGACATCGCCAATTCCCAGTAAAATCAGCAGAATAGGCATAAATACCACTTTGGGAATCGGATAGGTCAGATAAATCAAGGGGGCCGCCCCGGTATCCATTTTCGGATTATTCCCCAGAATAAGACCTAAAGGCACCGCCATAACTGTTGCTAAAAACAAGCTTATAAGAATGCGGTAGAGGCTGACCGCCAGGTGAGCGGGGAGATCTCCCTGCATACTGTGCCACAAACTGTTTAAAGCTTCCGGAGGTGGTGGAACCGCAGGGCTTTTTAGTCCCAGAGAGAGAAGCCACCACGCAGCAATAAGAATGATCATAGATGATAGAAAAGGCAGGGTTTTCCCAGCCTTCTTAAGCACCCAGCTCATAATTTCCCCTCCTGTGCAGAAATGAGCGCAGAAAACTGCACATCTCCAGAAACTGGACGCGTCCCCGCAGATTGTAATCCCCAGCCATTTTATTATCTACCACCTGTTCTATTTTTCCCGGGCCGGGGGACATGATAAAAATCTTTTGTCCCAGGAACACGGCTTCCTCAATATTGTGGGTGATCAGCAAAATAGTCAGTTTGGTTTCCTCCCATATTTCCAGGAGGAAATCCTGAATGTCTTCCCGGGTCAGGGCGTCCAGGGAAGAGAAAGGCTCATCCATAAGAAGGAGTTTGGGGTCCAGGATTAAAGCCCGGGCAATGGCAACACGCTGTCTTTGGCCGCCGCTCAGTTGGGTCGGATACCTCCTGGCCATAGGCAAAAGGCCTAATTTGTCCAAAACTGCTTCTGTCGCTGTTTTGGTTTCCCGGGGAGTTTTTTTTCTTAATTGCATTCCCAGAATTACATTATCCCAGACAGTTTTCCAGGGCAGCAAGCCGTAATCCTGTAAAATTAACGCTGTTTTTCCTCCGCCCGCGGGCGGCTGGCCTTCTATCAGCACTTCGCCCGAATAACGGGGATTCAGACCGGCTAATACATTTAAAAGAGTGCTTTTACCGCATCCGGAGGGGCCAATAATGACCCCGGTTTTACCCTGGGGCAGGGATAAATCAACAGAATCCAACGCGGAAAAGGCCTGTCCGTTTTGCATGTACTCAACCTTCAATGATTTAATTGAAAGGTAATCATTGTTCATCTTCATCATTTCCCGCCACGAAAAATATTTAGGCTTTTCCCAAACCCCTCAGATTATATCTCATGAGTGTGGCACAAGCTTCTTCCAGATTTTCAGGTTTTTCTTCCCTGAGCCAGTTGATGATTACCTGCCGGGAACTCCCTACAAAAGCCATGGCGCTGACCAGTGTATCATCACCGCTCAGCCTGCCCAGTGTTTTCAACTCATCCAGATCTTCTTTAGTCAGCTTGACCAACTCGTTTTCTATCTCGATCAAACGGGAGTTAAAAGCGTTGTTAACACTGGGGACCTGGATCAAAAGGATTTTTGCCATATTTTTTTCTTTAATGAAAAGTTTAACACAAGCTTCCATGGATGCCTGCAGTTTATCAAAGCCGTCCGTATATTTAGCACGCTCTTCTTTGATGCATTTTAAAAGCTCGCTGAACATTTCGTCTACAATCATATTGATCAGTGATTCTTTGTTCGTAAAATAAAGATAAAGAGTTCCTGTAGCAACTTTTGCTTTCCTGGCTACAGACTTTATCGATGTTCNNCTGATAGCTGTTTTCTGCGAACACTTCCCGTGCGGCCTTAAGGATCTCCCTTTTTTTGAGATCCATTTTCTCTTTTACTTTATTTGTCTGCCGGTATGCCACGGGAGATCACCTCTGAATTTGTGATTATAATAATGAACTAAAATTCATTTTATAAACAATATTGTATTCGGGTTTTGCAGCCAAGTCAACAGATGCGCTTTTAACCTCATTCAAAAGAACAAGGCTTCCAAACCGCTGGAAGCCTTGTTTTTTTTGGTCAGACTGTCCGAAAAGGCCCATTATAGCACCTTATATAACCAAATATGGTATAATATATATAAACATGATAAATATTCAGTAAACCACGCAGCAGATGTGGGATCTATAGAGACGTGATAACACCGGCTATGTTTTTCAGCTCCAGATACTCCTCGTTAAATCTTTTTCGTATGCCACTGCCATAAGTAATATTGTAGGTACCTATCAAACTGTCATAAATGATTTTCCCTTCAAAAGGGAGAAGAACCACTCTCGAATATCGAGGCAAGGCAAACGAGGGAAACAGTTTCTCAATGGGACTGACAATGCCGACTACGCCGTAGAGCGCGCCGTTACCCATGAAAACAGTGTACTTTTTCAGGTGTTTGTAGATCAGAAAATCACCAGCGATTCTCTTGTTCCAACTCGCCACCAGTGACAGTTCCCGCTCAGCGAAGCAAAGCGGGTTATCGGCGACTATCCGGTTGATAACATCATCGAACCAGGCCGCATCATCCCGAGTCAGTTCCATCGTCCGGCATCTCCAATCCGGTAAGTTCCGGGTGACTTGCGAAATTCATTCGTAAATGTTGAGTAAAACCAGCAGCCACCGCGCTTTCACTATAACAAATAAAGGCGCTCCATGGAAGGATGCGCCAACAATTTATCATGCTATCTTTTTGCTTGACAACCGTGCAATCAGGAAAAGAACAAAGAGTGGCGGTGTAAGGCTGAATCAAGTTTTGTTGAAGGCAGGCTGAAGTGTTCATGTCTTGATTATGCAATAAAAAAAGGACCGTGTCCAGCCCTTCGGTAAACTTTTTAGTCTTGTTTTAGTTATTGACAAAAAGAAGGGTGGGCGGGTTCACTGAATACTTACTAAGCTCTTTTATTAATATAGCAATGCCCGCTTCACTCGGAAATAACCTTCCTTAATTGGAAGGATTCTCTTTTTGCATTGGAGAATATTTGTATTACAGCAAATCACGGCCATAACCGTTCATAAATGTTCTTAATATCCAAACAGTCAATTGTTTTCGTTGAAATATTTGCAGCATTGCAGATATGTATGAAGGACTTGATCGAGGT
>DHGV01000117.1 GCA_002402945.1 Pelotomaculum sp. UBA4789 | reverse complement strand
ACACATAACTTTGGACTTGATCGTTAATCTTTTTAAATATCCTGTAAATCCTGTCAATTTGTTTTCTTTTTTTATTTGTTTTCTAGCTCAGGCCAATCTCCTCATCAGTCAGGTAGCAGGCCGGGTCTGACTCCCAGAAATCACCTGTGACCGCCTCGGCTCTGGCCCTGAAATTGCCGTTGCAGATATCCAGCCACCGGCACGCGGCACAGCGGCCTTTCAGCAGAGGTTTCCTGTTCTTCAGACCTGCCAGTACCGGCTGCGATAAATCTGTCCAAATATCGCCGAATTTCCTTTCCCTGACGTTGCCGAAGGTATGGTTCTGGGTGAACTGGTCAGGGTGTACATTTCCATACCAGTCGACCGCGCCGATGGCTATGCCGGTCCGGTTGCCGCCGTTCAGCCGCAGGAGTTCCAAAATTATCTGCGCCCTTGCCGGATCTTTTTCTTTCAGCTTCATATAAAGATAAACGCCGTCGGCATGATTATCAACTGTCAATATTTCTTTTTGCAGGCCGCGTCTGTGGAAATCCAGGGTACGCTCCATGATCAGATCCATAGCCAGGCGGGCTTCCTGCCTGGTAATATCCTCTTCCACCATCTTGCTGCCCCTGCCGGCATAAACCAGGTGATAAAAACATACCCTGGGAATATTCTCCGCCTCGATCAGGTCGAAGATAGCGTTTAATTCTCTGTAATTATGTTTGTTTATAGTAAAACGCAGTCCGGTCCTCTGCCCGATTTCTATGCAGTTCCTGATCCCTGTAAGGGCTGCCGCAAAAGCTCCCTCGCGGCCGCGGAAACGGTCATTGTTTTCACCGATACCGTCCAGGCTGACGCCGATATAACCAACCCCCAGGCTCTTCAATATCGCTGTCTTTTCGCGGCTTAACAAGGTGCCGTTTGTTGAAATGGTCGCCCTGATGCCCTTTCCTTTCGCGTAGGTCACCAGTTCTATTAAATCTTCTCTTAACAGTGGTTCGCCGCCGGAAAAAAGAATTACCGGCGCCTTGAATTCTGCCAGGTGATCAATGAAACGCAGCGCTTCCCCGGTGTCAAGCTCGCCTTCGTATTTTTTTGACTCCGAATTTGAATAACAATGAATGCATTTGAGGTTGCAGGTGCGGGTGGTGTTCCAGACGACAACCGGACCCTGGCCCTGTGTCGCACCGTTAACCTGCCCCATTGATCCAGGGCTGTAACGAAGCGAATCACCAAAATATTCGGTATCACATAAAAGCTTGGTCACACTGATCAATCCAGCTCACACCTCTGCATGAATATTTATTTTTCTTCTATTTATTAAAATATTTCAGTATTGCACTGACCAGGCCTTCGATTGTATATTCTTCCGCCACCAGATCCACCCTGACGCCCAATTCCCCGGCTGTGGCTGCCGTGACAGGCCCGATGCACGCCACAGTCACACCGGAAAGCAGACTGCTGATATCGGCAGCGCCAAGCATATCGACAAAATTACGCACAGTAGAAGAACTGGTAAAGGTTATTACGTTAATTTCGCCGGTTTTAAGCATATCCAGGATCGGGCCAGTCTGGCCGGCGCCCGTTAAAGTGCAGTAGACTGTAACTTCATCCACCAGCGCTCCCATACCGGTTAATGCTTCCGGCAGCACTTTTCTGGCAATGTCCGCGCGCGGCAGTAAAATCTTGTCCCCCGCCGCCACTTTTCCCTGCAGCTCTTTCAATATTTCCTCAGCGCGGAATTCATTGGGCACATAATCAACGATCAGGCCGTATTTTTCCAGCGCCTCCCTGGTTTTAGGGCCGATGGCGCATAGTTTGGCGCCGTATAAATCACGGATATCCCTATTATTATAATGCAGTCTTCTAAAAAATTGTTCCACTCCATTTACGCTGGTAAATATAACCCATTTGTATTTAGTTAGATCTTTAATGGCCAGATCCAACGGCCTATAATCTTCTGGCTCCGCCACGCTGATCGCAGGAAATTCCAATGGCTCCGCGCCCAATACTTCAAGCGCTTCCGAGAGCACACTGGCCTGTTCGCGCGAACGGGTGACTAAAATTCTTTTGCCGAATAGCGGTTTCTTTTCAAACCAATTCAGTTTTTCCCGCAGCGAAACGACTTCTCCTACAATAATAATTGCAGGATTTTTAAATCCTTCACTGGCCGCTTTCCTGCTTATGTCCGCCAGCGTGCCCACCAGGGTGCGCTGCTGCGGTCTGGTACCCCACCTGACCAAAGCGGCCGGAGTTTCAGGAGATCTGCCATTGTCCATTAATTGTTTTGTGATTTGAGGCAGGTTGGCCATGCCCATCAGGAACACCAGGGTGCCGGCTCCTGTGGATATCTTTGCCCAATCTATGTTTGAATCCTCTTTGAGCGGATCTTCATTACCCGTAATAATAGCAAGTGTAGAGGTGAAATCACGATGCGTCACCGGAATGCCGGCATAAGCCGCCGCTGCTATGGCGGAGGTAACACCCGGCACAATCTCAAAAGCTATACCTGCTTCTGACAGGACCTCGGCTTCTTCACCACCCCGGCCGAATACAAAAGGGTCCCCTCCCTTGAGCCTGGTAACGGTCTTTCCTCTTAAGGCCTTATCCACCAGCAGCTGGTTAATTTCTGATTGTCCCAGGGTGTGACGATCAGGCGATTTACCGACATAGATTATCTCAGCTTTGGCAGGCGCAAAACCCAGTAACCTAATATTCACCAGGCGGTCATAAATAATCGTATCGGATTTCTGAATACATTCCAGCCCTTTCACGGTGATCAACTTTGCGTCTCCCGGCCCGGCGCCGACAAGATAGACGACACCTTTACTCATCGCACATAATCTCCTGTCGCATTTTACTCAATATTTCACCCGCACCCATCTTGATCAGCTTCTCTGCCAGGTCAATGCCGACCTCTTCTGCTTCTTGCAAGCCTCCGGTCAGATATGAGCGGACCATATCCCTGCCGTCCAGGCTGACTACAGCACCTTCCAAGCGCAAGTATCCGCCTTCAACAGCAGCGTATGCTCCGATCGGTACCTGACAGCCGCCTTCCAGCTTTTTCAAAAAAGACCTTTCGGCGCTCACGGCATAGCGTGAATCACTGTGATCAATATTTTTAACCAGTGCTATTATCTCTTCATTGTCCAAGGCGATTTCCACGGCGATCGATCCCTGGCCGACTGCGGGCAGGCAAATTTCATAGGGGATAACCTGGGTTATCCTTGAGTCCAGGCCCATACGGTGAACGCCGGCGTAGGCTAAAATAGTCGCGTCAAATTTATTCACATCCAGTTTATTCAGCCTGGTCTGGACATTGCCGCGCAGATTAACGGTTTTTAAATCCCTGCGATAGTGCAGGATCTGAGCTGTCCGCCTGAGGCTGCTTGTACCGATAACGGCGCCCGGCGGGAGTTCGTCCAGTGTTTTATGGTCACGCGAAATCAAGACATCACCAGGGAATTCCCTCTCGCACACAGCGCCAATGACAAGCCCGTCCGGCAGCGATGTGGGCAGATCCTTCATGCTGTGCACCGCCAAATCGATTTCCCCGCGGAACAAAGCCTGTTCCAATTCCTTGGTAAAAAGCCCCTTGTCTCCTATTTTAGCCAAGGCGACGTCCAGGACTTTATCTCCCCGGGTAGAGATCCCTTTGATCCGGTAACTGCGCTCCGGGTTTACCGCTTTTAAACGTTGTACCACCCAACAGGCTTGCCACATAGCAAGCCTGCTTTCTCTTGTCCCTACAACAATTTCTTGTTTCAAAATTAATCCCCTAACAAGCTTTTTCGAGGTTGTCAACCTGCTGTGTTCTGATTAGAGCAATTTCTAAAGCATATGATGTTTTTCGGTTATTATTGTGTCCAGCGCTTTCTTCGGTTTCTGGCCCGGTACGTCAAGGTCAAATAAATTTTGCATGATCTCAGTATAAAGGTGACCTTCTACTGTCAGCGCATATTTTTTCAGCTGGTTTATAGGAACATGCAGTATCTGGTTGACGATTGAATTGGCCAGTGAAGAGACAACTTTCTGATCATGTTCTGATAATTCACCAAGGCGGTTGAGGGCCCGCTGCAGTTCTTTTTGCTTTATTTCTTCTCCCCAGTTTTTCAGGGTGGTCACAGTGGGGATGACAAATTGGGTACCGTGCCATTTCATGAACTTCTCCAGCTCTTCTTCAATGATCAGCTCGGCCTTATTGGCGGCATGCCTGCGTTCAGTCAGGTTGTGATCAACTACGGACTTCAGATCATCTATATCATAAAGTGTTACCCCGCCCAGTTCACCCACTTCTGTTTCGATATCCCGCGGCACCGCTATATCGATCATAAATATTTTTCGGCCTTTTCTTTTATCCATGACCTGCTGCATTTCTTCGGCTTTGATTACGTTGTGCGAAGCTGCAGTGCAGCTGATTACGATATCCGCTGATTCCATGTATTTGTATAGCTCGTCAAAATTGACAGCCCTGCCGCCAAATTGGGCAGCCAGCGCTTCCGCTCTTTCAAATGAACGATTTGATACAATAACACCTGAAATACCATTATCAACCAGATGTCTGGCGGTCAGTTCACTCATTTTACCGGCGCCGATGATCAACACCTGGCGTGCATTCAGATCTCCCAGGTGCTGCTTGGCCAATTCAACAGCAGCATAACTGATAGAAACCGCATTGCGGTCAATGCCGGTTTCCGTACGCACCCGCTTGCCGACAGTAAGGGCCAGCTGAAAAAGCGTGTTGATCACCCGGTTTGTCGCTTCATATTCGACAGCTTCCAAGTATGCAGACCTAAGCTGTCCCAGGATCTGGGTTTCCCCCAGCATCATCGAGTCCAAACCCGATGCGACGCGGAAAGTGTGGCGGATCATGTCATAGAGGGTATGGCAGTATGTGAAATTCTTGATTTCTGATTTGTTTACCCCAGACCATCGAGACAGGAAATCCCAGATAGCATTGATCCCTTCATCCATTTCCAGTGTTGCCGCATATATTTCTGTCCTGTTGCAGGTAGACAAAATAATACAGCCCTCGATAACGGGATAGGATTTCAACCTTCTCAAAGCCCCTTTTAAAGTATAGCTGGGGAAAGATAATTTTTCCCTAACCTCAACAGGAGCAGTTCTGTGGTTAAGACCCACTACCGCGATTAACACCTAGTAACATCTCCTTTGCCGATTCTATCCTGCCTGCTTTCAGCAGTTTTAAGATATCATCGCTGACAAGGTTTTCAAGTATCTCTTTTTTCTTGCCCGGATCGGATACGTTTTTAATCACATCTTCTCTCAAACATCCCAGCAGATCCAAAAATTCTTCATAATGCGTCCCATAGGCGTTCTCCAGTTCCTCTTTTATCTTTCTCGCCAGCAATGGGCTTTTCCCGCCTGTAGATACTGCTATGGTGAGAGAACCTCTTTTCACCGAAGCTGGTACAAAAAAGTTGCCTTTTGTGGGATCGTCTACAATATTGACGATCAGCCCGCGTTTCGCACAATCGTCTGCAATCTTCCTGTTGACTGTTTCATTTCCAGTGGCCCCAATAACTAAAAACATATCTTCAAGATCAGAACTCTTATATTTTCCCTGCCTATATGTAATCAATCTGTTTTCTACCATGGATGCCAGTAATGTTGATATCTCAGGACTGACTACATGGACCAGGGCGCCGCACTCCAGCAGCGATGTCACCTTACGCTCCGCAACATTGCCTCCGCCGGCAACCAGGCACTTTTTATCTTTCAAATCCAATGAAACAAGGTATCGCCCGGACATTTCCGCCACCTGCCATATCTCCTTGAACTGCTCATAAATGGCGCCTTAAAACTTCCTGGCGCACACGAAATCAGCTGCCATGCTCATAGTCACACGTGTAGGGAGATCAGGCAGCTTTCTCAATTCAGCTTTTGCTTTTGCGATATATTTCTTAGCTATATCAAAGGAATACTCAATAGCACCGCAGTTCCTGACAATTTCTAAAGCTTCATCAACTTCATCATCGCTTTTATGGACTTTTACTGCAAGATCTGCAAGCCGTTTCTTGTCCTCGCAGCGGCCCAGGGCATAAATTACCGGCAGGGTTATGATGCCCTGGCGCAGGTCTCCGCCAACAGGCTTACCCAACTGACCCTGCTCTGCGATCATATCAAGGATATCATCGGTTATCTGGAATGCCATGCCCACATTGTGTCCATACCGTCTGAGCGGCAGGTATATACTCCCGGGAGCGCCGCATGCTACCGCTCCCAGTTGTGCGCTGGCGGCAATCAGTAAAGCTGTTTTGCAATTGATACGGTAAAAATATTCTCTAATACTCTGGTTAACATCAAAAGAAGATGATATCTGAATGATTTCACCCTGGCTCATCTGCACACTGGTGTCAGACAGCACCTCGGAAATCAGCGGCCGGTCTTCATATTTGGCTATCAGGGTCAGTGATTTTGCAGAAAGATATGATCCAATATGTGTTGCTATGCGGTTGCCCCACATTGCTTTAACCGTGGGCATGCCCCGGCGGGTCAAAGATGCGTCCACGACATCATCGTGAACCAGTGAAGCCATGTGAATCAGTTCCAGAGTGGCAGCCAGCGGCATTACCTTTTCCAAGTTAAATTGATAAAACTTCGCGCCGAACAATACCAGTGCGGGACGCAATCGTTTGCCGCCGGCGTTAAGAAGATGTGTTGAAGTTTCAGTCAATATAGGATAATCCGCCTTGAGCACTTCACTTAATTCATTCTCAACAGCCTGCAGTTCATCTTTTATGTCAACGAATAGCTCCAGCATTTATTCACCTGCTCAAAATTAAGGAAAACATATTTAGAATAACTCTTTATATAATACTTTTGCCGCAAAATATTTAATAATTTCGCTGGTTGATGGGATATTCCTTTAAAGTATAATATATATTTTCAAAAAAGCAAGGCGGCAAAGATGGCACAATATCTATAATTATGGTATGTTTGCAGAATGAATATTTAACATATTTTCAGATTTTAGTCTAAAGGCTGCTGAATGTAAACTAATTGACAACTTGATTTTCAGAGCAGTTTCTTATAAAATTAACCCGTTCAATATCTATGCATATTTTTACATGGGGGTGGATGGTGCCTGGTGGTGCTCCTGGTCTTCAAAACCAGTCGCGGGGCAGTGCTCCTGTCCTGGGTGGGTTCGATTCCCACGCACTCCCGCCAATAATAACAAGGGGTTTCCCGTTAATGGAAACCCTTTTTTCTATCTTTTGATAAACTGTTTTTGCCATGAACATGTCGTACTGAATTATTTTTCCCAGCCTTCTTCGCCAATCAGCGGGACAAAACGGACTGACCCTATACTGCGCCGTACAATGATATTATCCATGTCTTTATTTATCAATATTAATTCTTGTGTATTCCTGTCTCCCAGCGGTATAACCAGGCGTCCGCCAATATCCAGCTGGTCCAGCAATGATTTCGGTATTTCCGGGGCGGCAGCCGATACTATAATCGCGTCAAACGGAGCTTCAGCAGGCAATCCCTTAGTCCCGTCCCCTGTATATACTTTGATGTTATCATATTTAAGTTTTTTTAAAAGTGCTTCGGCTTCTTTCGCCAGGGAATCCAACCGTTCAATTGTATATACCATGGATACCAGCCTGGAAAGGACCGCCGCCGCATATCCTGATCCGGTGCCAATTTCCAACACTTTGTCGTCCTTGTCCGGATTCAAGGCTTGAATCATGTAAGCAACAATATATGGCTGGCTTATTGTCTGCCCTTCACCTATGGACAGGGGACCGTCGTAGTAGGCGTAATCACGCAAACCTTCGGGAATGAAAAGGTGCCGTGGCACATCAACCATACTTTTTAAAAGCTCTTTATTTCTGATCCCTCTCAAAACAAGCTGTTCTTCCACCATGGTTTCACGCTCCGGAAGCCTGTCGTTATTATCATTAACAGATTCAAAATCTTCCATGATATTCACCTGCCTTATATTATTATCAGGAATATCTTAATCTCATTTTAGCAAAGACGGTTGAAAAGCCTGCTTTATTCTACTATGATTGACAGAGAACACTAATCTTGCGGAGGAATAATCTGTGCTGAATCCGGTGGCCTTTCAAATCGGGCCCTTTTCCATACGCTGGTATGGTATTATAATCGATACTGCATTTATCCTTGGGTCAGTGCTGGCTTATTGCCACGCCAGGAAATCACGATTGAACACGGATCACCTTTTGAATATGATTATATTAATTATACCATCAGCTATGATTGGGGCAAGGTTATATTATGTCATCTTCAACTGGAGCAGTTATGCCAGCAACCCTCTGGAGGCTCTGGCGATCTGGCACGGCGGCCTGGCCATACATGGCGGATTGCTCGGTGGCGTCATTGCCGGTTATTTATATATCAGGAAGCACAAACTGGACTTCTGGAAGTTTGCCGACGTTGTCGCTCCCAGTATTATTATGGGTCAGTGCATCGGCCGGTGGGGCAACTTTATAAACCAGGAGGCGTTTGGTTCTCCGGTCAGCATTGATTACATCAGCCGCTTTCCGGAATTTATTCAGAAGCAGATGTATATAGGAAATCAATATTACCACCCGGCATTTTTATACGAATCCCTATGGGACTTCTTGGTGTTTCTAATCCTTATCATCGTTTTCAGAAGGAAACATTTTGACGGTCAAATAATGCTGCTTTATCTGATATTATATTCAACAGGCAGGTTTTTCATCGAAAGCCTGCGTATGGACAGCTTGATGCTGGGCCCTTTCAAGTTAGCACAGTTGATCAGCCTTGTGTTGATTGCAGTTTCTGTATATTTTTATTTTAAGTTTAAAGCCGGAATGATTAAAAATTAAAATATACCAAGCAATTTTATTTTAAGGAGGCATTTTAATGTACAAAAGTATTTTAGTGCCGGTTGACGGGTCTGAAAGCTCCGCGTTAGCAGCGCAGCACGCAGCAGAATTGGCTTCAAAATTGGCCTCAGAACTATTCCTTTTTCACGTGGTCCCTTCACTTCCCCCTTACCTTGATGCTGCGCCGGAACGACTGAGCAGCATTCAGCAGTCAATTATGGATGAATATATGAAGCAGGGGAAAACAATTTTAGATAAAGCCAAAGACAGCCTGGCGGCATACGGGCTGAACATCCAAACCTTGATTGCCGTCGGCAGTCCTGCTGACGAAATTATTAAAAAGGCTAAGAAACAAAAATATGAACTGGTGGTCATGGGCAGCAGGGGTTTAGGCGGAATTAAGGGTGTCCTGATGGGTAGTGTGAGCAGCAGGGTTGCAAGAAACGCCAGCTGCCCTGTTCTGATAGTCAGATAATACTGAGGCGCACATGTTCAATTAATCTTTTTTACGGTGAAACGCTCTGGAGCTGAATGATGTTGGCGCAGCTTCCCCAGGTAAAACGCTGCCATGCAAAGGTGTGACACGAGGTGTGTTAACAGTATTTGAACGCAGCAGCGGCAAAAACATATTATAATCGTCTACAGTGCCTATTTCGCAGTTGTACGAGAGTCCTGGCTGCACGTCATTAAAATAATAACTTTTTTCTGAAAGGTCGATCTCGTAAGTTTGTCTGACGCCGTCACCTTCAATATTAAGTCTTATTTGGACCTTCTTTTTCCCGCTCAGCGTGTTTTTTAAACCGTGGGATAATTCCCAGTATGCATACAGGACAGTTGGGCTCTGTACCATTAATGAAAGTGCATTCTCATTATATTCTATCGGCACGAACTTGTTAATGTCCCGATCTTTCATGTACAGTCCCCCTTTTTAAATATAGTATTTGACCCTGGGCACAACAATCCTCGTTTAATATTTATTTAAAGCGCTGTATTGTCTACAGCGCTTTTCTCTAAGGTATCACTTTTGTCAGAGGATATTCGATAATATCCTGGGCTCCAGCCCTTTTCAAGGCCGGGATCAAATCCCTCACCTGCTTTTCCTCTAGGATCACCTCTACTGCAACCCAGTCACTATGAACCAGCTGTGAAATAGTGGGATGCTTCATTGACGGCAGCACATCCAGGATTGTGTCCAGTTTATCACCAGGCACATTCATCTTCAGACCAACTTTTGACCTGGCCCGCAGAGCTCCCTGGAGTAAAACAGCCAGGTTTTGCAGTTTTTCTTTCTTCCAGGGATCGTTCCACGCTTTTGTGTTCGCGTGTAATTTTGTCGTAGATTCCAGGATCGTTGCTATGATGCGCAGGTTGTTGGCTTTAATGGAACTACCGGTTTCAGTGATATCAGCGATCGCATCTACCAGGTCCGGCACTTTTACCTCTGTTGCACCGTAAGAATATTCCACTGTGGCTTCAACAGCATTTTCTTTCAGATATTTCTGGGTGACTTTGACCAGTTCTGTCGCAATTCTTTTGCCGTTTAAGCCGGATACATCCATAATGTCACTGTCTTTGGCCACAGCGAGAACAAGCCTGATCGGGTTTGAAGTGCTTTTGGCATAGATCAGGTCAGCCACCTCAACGACATTTGCCTCGTTTTCAAGGATCCAGTCAAGGCCGCTGATGCCGGCGTCAAGGACACCCTCGTCAACATAGCGGGGAATTTCCTGCGCTCTCATCAGTATAATCTCCAGTTCCGGATCGTTTACCACCGGGAAATAGGAGCGCGAACGCACGTTTATTTCAAAACCGGCTTGTTTAAAAAGATTAAAGGTAGCCTCCTGAAGGCTCCCTTTTGGTAAGCCCAGCCTCAATTTCAAGTTTCTTTTCCTCCTCTGTTGCTACAGGAAATACGTATATTGTAAAAGTATACCTTCAGTAAATTCCGGTGTCAAGACCGGCAATGGCGCAGGGATCATCGGATTCCGCCTCAATAACTTCAATTTTTCTTATGATCAACTGTCCCCTTATCACTTCAATTAAAACATCGCTCCCACCAGTTATGTTAAGGGATTTCAGTATTGATCGCGGTATCGTAACCTGGCCGTCGGGAGTTAAGTAGGATAACATAGTCATCTGTCACTCCTCTTATTTTTTGTTTTGATTACTATAGGTTTTTTTATTATAAAATAACTAATTAATTATATCCAGGGGGTTTTATTGTCATATCATGTCGTTCTCTGCCGCACCACAAAAATACATGAAATAAATGACTTTAAAAATTTTTTTAGATGGTGTAAGATACCAACAAGTGAGTCTTATTATTGCAAAGGGGGGACCCCAATGGCCATATCCAGGAAAATTGAAAAGTATATTTCCAGCGCATCCTGGATCCGCAGGATGTTTGAGGAAGGCGAAAAACTGAGAAAAATATACGGCAGTGAAAAAGTTTATGACTTTACACTTGGAAACCCTGATATTGAACCACCGGCGGCTTTTAAAGAAGCTTTGAAATATCTGGCTCTGAATCCCATACCTGGGATGCACCGCTATATGAGCAATGCCGGTTATGAAGAAACACGCCTGGCGGTTGCGGAAGTTCTGGCAGATCAGACCGGCCTGCCCTTCGATCAAAACCATATTGTAATGACCTGCGGCGCCGGCGCGGCGATGAATGTAGTATTAAAATCAATTCTTGATCAGGACGATGAGGTGATCATTTTATCACCTTATTTTGTGGAATATAAATTTTATATTGACAATCATGGCGGGATCGCAAAAGCGGTACCCACGACACCCGAATTCATGCTCGACATGGAGGCTATCGGCAGTGCCTTGACCCCCCGCACAAAAGCGATCATTGTCAATTCTCCCAACAACCCGACAGGTGTTGTTTATGACGATGTCTCTCTTCGGAAACTCGGCAAGCTGCTTGAAGATATGGAGAGTAAATCTGGAAACCAGGTATATGTGATATCCGATGAACCATACGCAAAAATCATATATGACGGCCTGACCCTGCCCAGCATCTTCAAATGCGTCAAAAACAGCATTGTTGTTACCTCGCACAGCAAAGACCTCGCCCTGCCGGGAGAGCGAATAGGCTATGCTGCTGTATCACCGCAGATTGATAACAGTGCCCTGCTGATTGAGGCATTGATCTTCTGCAACCGCACCCTTGGTTTTGTTAATGCGCCGGCCCTGATGCAGCGCCTCGTGACCGGCCTGCAGCACGAAAGCATGGATATATACGGATATCAGGAAAAAAGGGATATCCTTTATGATAATTTGACAACACTCGGTTTTGAGATGGTAAAGCCGCAGGGCGCGTTCTATCTTTTCCCGAAGTCCCCACTGCCCGATGACGTTAAATTCGTTATGGCTGCCCAAAAATATAATATCCTTCTCGTCCCCGGCAGCGGCTTCGGAGCGCCTGGTCATTTCCGCATTGCGTACTGCATGGACAAACAGATTATCCTTAACTCTCTGCCTGCCTTTAAGGCACTGGCTGCTGAACTTGGCATGACCAAGAAATAAGCGCAGTAAAAACGAAAACCCAGGCTGGACCTGGGGCTTCGCTACTGCTCATGATGACATTATCAACAATTGTAGGGCCGGATTTATCCGGCCATTTTTGTGCGGCTGAAGCCGCACAAGTTTATCTATATTCTATCTTGATATAAATACCTTTGACAGCTTAGCAGTTCGATGAATCTAAAATACAGCGATAAAGAACCAGACGATCATCACGATCTCTATCGCCAGCTTTAATAAGAACCCGCCCAGAAAGCCAACAATGGTACCGACGCCAACCTTGATGGCCTTTTCAAGTGAATTTTTCAGGTAGAGTTCACCGGCTACAGCGCCGATAAACGGCCCGAATATCAGGCCGAACGGGCCCATAAATATCAATCCCAGCACTCCGCCAATAATACTGCCCCATACTGCGGCCTTCGAGCCGCCATAGCGGCTTACCCCCCAGGCCCCGGCAAAATAATCAACAAAAAATATCAGCGCTACCGTCAGGCATTGGCCAAGAAAGAATGTTAATGGAAGGTTGTTAAAATCCACCGTAAGCCCGTATATAAACATGCCCAGCACGATCAGGGGCGCTCCCGGCAGCGCCGGCAGTATAGTACCGGCGATGCCGGCAACAAACAATATGACCGCCAATATCATGCCAATAACAGGCATGATGCCACACCTCAATTCACTTGGATAAATGAATTTAAACTCAGCGCTTTTTAGCTAAAAGCAGCTGCCTGCCGCCTGATGCCTGTAGATTTACACCATAAAAACCGGCTTCGCCAAGCCACTCTGAATATTCTTCAAGCGTCCAGGTACCGCCGTTTACTGTATTTACAAGCATGTTCACACCGAATAATGCCGCCATCTGGCTGGCGCCCCTGATAAAATCCACTATGGCTATTGTCCCGCCGGGCTGCAGGGCTTTCTCTGCTTTTTTAAACAGCTCCCTGTTTTCATGCTCGCCAAATATATGGCATATATTACCTAAAAACGCCAGGGTGAAGGGTCCCGCGGGCAACCCAATGTTGAAATCACCAGGTACCATTTTAATATTTTCTTTTTCTGTGAGTTCTGAAGACATATGTTGTACAACTTCAGGAAGGTCAAGTACTGTAACACTCGCCCCCAGTGATGCAAAAGCTCTTGCATAAGTGAGAGGACCTCCGCCGATATCGAGCACATTGGCGCCTTTGTTTTTCCCGTCAAGACAAAACTTAGCAATCTCGTGTGAACTCTGCCTGGCGCTGAGGCCCATCGCAGACATAAAATATTTTGTGTTTTCACGTCTTTTCTCTCTTGGGTAAGGCTGACCGGTAAATATTGATTCAGGCAGACCCATCCATGATCTGATTACATTATAGCGGTGCATGAAGGAAAAACCAGTGAAAGATTCTGATTTGCTGTTATAGAGCATATCTTGGGCTTCCTGGCTGAGCGCGAGTTTATCTTTCTCTTTTACCAGGTATCCCAACGCTTCCAGGGCTTCAGTGACGACCCACACCGCCCTGGTATCCGCGCCCATAAGTCCGGCCAGCTCACCCGAGGACATCGGCGTATCTCTGAGTTTTTCAATAATGCCGGTCTCTACCGCCGCGCTCAAAATTAACATTTCCTGTGGCGCCGTAAGAGCCTTTATATCGGGCATACTAAATCTCCCCCCTTTTGTGTTAATTTATCTTATCATTCGCAGATCGTTGTTAAATGACAGCAACTTTCGCAATTCTTAGCGCTAGGCCTTTTAGGTCAGAACGTTTGTTTTTGTAGGGTCGGATTTATCCGACCATGTGCGGCTGAAGCCGCAAAAATTCAGTCGTCGGTCGTCAGATGTCGGACGTCTGTTTTCCTGCATTCCTTTTAGTCAGAACGTTTGTTTTTGTAGAGTCGGATTTATCCGACCATGTGCGGCTGAAGCCGCACCTACAAGCCCCACGTCTCAAACAGTTTGTCCCCGTTTGCTAAAGTTCCAGCGCTCTGCCGGGCAGGCGCTTGTCACCGACTCTCCTGGTCAGCTTTTCACGGTCAAAGTACTCCAACAGCGGCAGGGCATATTTACGCGATGTCTTGAGCAGATCGCGCAGTTCGCCAACTGTAATTTCTCCGGTTTCCCTGATATATACGGCCACCTTTGCTATTATTTCCTTCAATATATCTTTTTGGAAGTACAGGTCTTCGGCAACCTTAACCAGTTCACCTATCCTCAACAGGTACTGCAGGAACTCAGTTCTCCTTGTTTCATCAAACCCCATTGTCTTCGACAGGTCAGGCCAGGAAGGAGGAAGATAGGCAGACTCTGCCATGATCTGCCTGATTTGCTGGATCTGTTTTTTTTGTTCAGTGTCGGGACCTGGTTCAAAATCTCTTAACGTCACAGCCTGTGCCAGGATCTTGAGCGCACCTTCCTTTTCCATCTCCAGCAGGAGGAGCTGAAATATTCTATTGCTGATTGACGGGAATTTTCTGGAACGCAGTTCTTCCTTGGGGTATCCCTCCCTGAGCGGGAAATCACGGTGATAGGCAGACACCAGCTTCTTTATGTTTTCCTGCCATAGGTTGTATACATTGATAGATATAAGATATGACTTTCCTTCACCACTGATTAACTTAATGATATTTTCTTTTGCCAGCGCACCTGCTGCTTCCAGCACCTCTTTTTCCTGCAGTCCTGTTGCCGCTGCCACATCGGACGGCAATAAGAGGCTGGCGTTCCCTTCCAGGTATTGCAGCACTATTTCAGCAGGGGTACCCCTTTCCCTGGTAGCAAGCGCGCTGATCACCTCATCGCGAAAGCGCTTGTATTTGCGTTTGGGCAATGGATCTATGACTACGCCGCCGCCAATTGTCCGCATCGGCGAGTATGATCTGATGACAAAACGGTCGCCTTTGACCGGTACCGCCTGCTCCTCCAAAACAATCTGGGCGTAAACCACCGAACCGGGCTCAAGCTCCTCTCTGTCCAGCAGTACCACCCTTCCCAGGGTCTCTCTTGTGCCGAGGTAAAATCGCACCCGCGCCCTGTTTTTTAAGGGCTTGGCTGCGCTTTTCAGCAGGAGCAGGCGCACATCAAGCCGCTTTGAAGGTTTGATCATTTTAGGGCCGGCCACAACACTGCCGCGCTGTATTTGCTCAACGTCAAGGCCTGCCAGGTTTACCGCCGCTCTCTGCCCCGCTTCCGCGGCTTCGACCTTTTCACCATGGACCTGTACGGAACGGACCCTGGCGGACAAACCTTCGGGTTGGACCTCAACCGTATCCCCAACTTTTATGGCGCCTGAAAGCAATGTCCCTGTGACCACAGTGCCAAAACCTGTTATTGTAAAAACCCTGTCCACAGGCAGCCTTGGCTGGCCGGTGGCAGATCTGGGGTGGATTTCTTCCAGCGACTTGGCAATCAGTTCAAGCAGCTCGGGAATGCCTTTTCTTGTCACAGCAGAAACCGTGGCAATAGGCGCATCCTCAAGGACTGTTCCCTTCAGGTACTCTTTTACGTCCTCCTGCACCATCTCCAGCCAGTCCTGGTCCACCAGGTCGCACTTGGTCAGTACAACAATGCCTTTATCTACATTGAGCAGCTGAATGATGTCCATGTGCTCCCTGGTCTGAGGCATGACACCCTCATCTGCCGCAATGACCAGCAGTACCAGGTCAAACCCGCCTGCGCCGGCAAGCATGTTTTTTATAAATCTTTCGTGGCCGGGCACATCAACAATTCCTGCCCTGCGGCCTCCCGGCAGATTGAGGTAGGCAAAGCCAAGTTCAATAGAAATGCCCCGTTCTTTTTCTTCCTTAAGGCGGTCTGTGTCAACCCCGGTCATTGTCCTGACCAAAGCGGTCTTACCGTGATCAACATGCCCCGCTGTCCCGATTATCAGGTGTTTCAAATCATGCACTTCCGTTCTTTACTTTAACACGCTCGATAAAGCAATGGCTAACAGCTGAAATTCTTCGTCATTAATAGTCCTGAGATCCATGATCAGCCTGTCATCCTGCACCCTGCTCATGACAGCGGGCTGCCCGTGCCGCAGTGCAGCCTGAAGTTCACCAGGGCGCATGTTAGCTGGGCTTACGGATACCACAAACGTGAGCAATTCAGCAGCCGGCATTGCTCCGCCGCCTACTGCCGATATCCCCTTTTCCACTGTAAATAAAGCTCTGTTATCATCAATAACACTTTCTAATAATTCGGCAAGAGCACGAGCCCTGCTTTCCAGAACCTCGCTGCTCACTGTAAGCATCCTCAGGGTTGGGATCTCCTTGATCGCCTTTTCTTCATCCTGGTATTCCCTCAGTGTGGCCTCAAGAGCGGCTACAGTCATCTTGTCGATTCTGATGGCCCTTGTCAGGGGGTTCTTTTTCATCTTTTCAATATACGCGCGCCTGCCTACAATAATGCCTGCCTGAGGTCCGCCCAAAAGCTTGTCCCCGCTGAAGGTAACCACGTCCGGCCCGGCGCACAGCACTTCCTGCACGGTAGGCTCCTGGGGAAGGCCGAAGCGGCACAAATCCAGCAAAAAACCGCTGCCCAGGTCTGACATGACCGGTAGTTTGTGCTCGCGGCCAATTTCAACCAGCTCATTCACTGTGGTTTCCCTGGTAAAACCGATAATGCGGTAATTGCTGGTATGCACGTGGAGCAGCATCGCTGTTTCTTCATTGACGGCCTTTCTGTAATCATCCGGGTGGGTTTTATTTGTCGCGCCCACCTCAACCAGCCTGGCGCCGCTCTGGGCCATGACCTCGGGGATACGGAAAGAACCGCCGATTTCCACCAGCTGCCCGCGCGAAACAATAACTTCCCGCCCCCTGGCTATCGTGCTGAGAGTCAGCAGGACCGCAGCCGCATTGTTGTTTACCACCAGGGCCTCCTCCGCTCCGGTCAGTGAAGTGAGCAGGTGTTCCAGCGCGGCATACCTGGATCCCCGGCGGCCGGTTTCAAGGTCGAGCTCAAGGTTGGAATAATTCGCAGCCACTGTATTGACAGCATCCCTGGCCCGCTCGCTTAGAAGCGCGCGCCCTAAGTTGGTATGCAGCACAACACCGGTGGCGTTAATCACCCGGCGCAGTTTAGGCCTGACTAAATGCTGCACCTCAGCAGTGGTATTTTCAATGATTCTGTCCAGGTATTCTTCTTTCAATAATTCCTGGCGCGCAGCCGCACCTGCCGCCAATATATCCTGCCTCTCAGCGTCAACTACAGTTCGCACTGCTTCGAGGACAACGCTGCGGGGATGGATCTCCAGCATTTCTGAAATCCTGCCATCTCTCAACACCTCGTCAACCGAAGGCAGCAGCCTGAGTATACTTCCATTGATTTTACTGCTCATACAGCCTCCATATATGTAATTTATATTTTCCTCTGACTTTTTTAAATTATATGGCAGTAAACTGTCAAAAGCAAGTATCTGAGGAATTTGAGCGCTCCCATGCAAAGACCGATGTGTTATAATATTTCTGTAATATATGGAAAGGAGGTTAAACATGATTCAAGAAGTACGGGTCATTGCCAGAGACGGGATCTCTGACACCAGGGGAGAAGAAGTCCTATATGAAATCCAGCATGCCCTGGGCATAAAAAACGTGGAGAAAGTCAGGACAGCGCGTGTTTTTCGTTTTGAAGGCATCAGCGATGATACTGCACGCTTTCTCGCCGAAAAGCTGCTGGCTGAAGAAATATATCAGGCTTTCCGGGTAAACGAAACCATAATTAATGACGCGGCTTTTGTGATCGAAGTGGCTTACAGGCCCGGGGTTATGAATCCCGAAGCGGCATCCCTGATGAAATCAGCCTCTGACCTGGGTGTGAAAGGTTTAATCGCAGCTGATTCCGCCTGGCAGTATGGATTTTACGGCCGGCAGATCAGTGAAGCTGATATAAGGCGCATAGTCAGCAGCCTGCTGGTTAACGCCACTGTAGAATATGTTGTCCAGGAGAGTCCAAAAACGCTGGCTATCCAGGGAAGCCCCGGGAGCACAGATGTTGTGCCGGTTCGCTTTATGAGTGACAGCCAGCTGATAGAGCTCAGCAGGGACAAGTTATTTTTAAACCTGGAAGAGATGAAGATCATCCAGCATTACTTTTATTCGATAGACAGGGATCCAACTGACTGTGAAATCGAGATTATTGCCCAGACCTGGTCGGAACATTGCGGTCATAAGACCTTCGGAGCCAGGCTGCTGGTAGATGGAACAGAGAAAAAACCACTCCTGAAGAGATTACGTGATGCCACGGAGGAAAGCAAACACCCGCTGGTGCTGTCTGCCTTCGTTGACAATTCAGGAGCGATAGAGTTTTATGAAGGCATGGCCATCTGTGGAAAGGTGGAAACACACAACTCCCCATCAGCGATCGAACCATATGGCGGCGCTATGACCGGCAGCGGCGGCGTATTCCGGGATATCGCCGGCACAGGTCTGGGCGCCAAGGTGATTGCATCTACGGATATGTTTTGTTTCGCTCCGCCAGATTTGTCTGAAGAAGACATTCCCCCTGGCTGCCTCCACCCTCACTACCTTCTGAGACGTGTGGTGGCCGGTGTTAGGGATTACGGCAACCGCATGGGCATCCCGACCAATAACGGCTCCCTGCATTTTCACAGCGATTTCCGCGCCAAGCCGACGGTTATCGTCGGCGCATACGGCATCCTGCCGGCGGATTTTGCCCGGAAAGGGATACCGGAAGAGGGTGACCTGGTTATCGCCATGGGCGGCAGGACAGGAAGGGACGGCATTCACGGCGCCACTTTTTCCAGCGGGGAGATGACTGACCGGACTATTGAGGTTAATGCCAGCGCAGTGCAGATAGGCCACCCGATCGAAGAAAAACGCATGTTTGATGCAATTCTGATTGCCAGGGATGAAGGCTTGATCCGGGCCATTACCGATTGCGGCGCTGGTGGTTTTGCTTCAGCGGTTGGTGAAATGGGTTCAGAAATCGGAGCGCGCATAGCACTGGATCTTGCCCCTCTAAAATACTCGGGGCTATCCCCCTGGGAAATACTTCTTTCTGAAAGCCAGGAAAGGATGGTCCTGGCAGTGGCGCCTGAGCATGTTGAACGCTTTTTCGAAATCTGCCGCGGTTACAACGTCGAATCCATTGTCCTGGGTGAGTTCACAGGAGACAACCACTTCTCCGCCACATACGAGGGGCGCGAAGTGATGAACCTGGATATGAATTTCCTGCATGACGGCCTGCCGCAGCGGATCATGAAAGCCTGCTGGAAAAGGCCTGTCTTCAACGAACCTGCAATTGAGACGCCCGCTGACTGGGTTGGCCTTTACAAAAAAGTGATGGGACATTTAAATGTATGCTCCAAGGAACCCATCGTGAGGCTTTACGACCATGGAGTACAGGGCACAAACGCCCTGCCGCCGTTCGCCGGCGTTAACGGAGACGGGCCAAACGACGCGGTCATCCTGACACCTATTCTTGGCAAACCATACGGCATGGTGATTTCCCACGGCCTCAATCCGGTCTTAAACCAGATCGACCCATACTACGGCAGTATTTGGGCTGCCGCAGAAGCAGTATCCAATGCCGTGGCCTCCGGCGCCAACCCGCTTGAAATGGTTTTAATAGACAATTTTATCTGGCCATTCCCGGATGAGGAACTGCTCGGCGCACTGGACATGGCAGTTGACGCCTGTATCGATTTTGTCAGCGCTACCGGCATGCCATTTATTTCAGGCAAAGACAGCCTTTCCAGCACATACCGCGGCAAGGACGGCACGGTGATCAAGATCCCGCCTGTCCTTTGTGTTTCCGCCTTTGGCCGCATCCCTGACACTGCAAAAACAGTATCCGCAGATTTTAAGAAAAAAGGAAGCCAAATAGTCCTTCTGGGTACCCGTGACAGCACAGAAATGGCAGGATCAGTGTACTGCCAGATTAAGGGCAGCATGGGAAACAACCTGCCCAGAATAAAACCTGGCGAATTAATGAAGGTGCTGGAAACATTATACAGCGCGATCAGCTCGGGCAGGCTCTTGGCCTGCCACGATATCAGCGAGGGTGGCCTTGCCGCAGCGCTGGCGGAAATGTGTTTTGGCGGCGGTACAGGAGCAAACATTCAGATACCAGGCAGCGAGAATGCCGTAAATTTCTTGTTCAGCGAAACCGCAGGCTGCTTCCTGGCAGAGATGCCTGCCGGCCTGAAACCAGATGAAATATTTGGAGACATACCACATAATATAATTGGTTATACGGCCCAGGAACACCGCATATCTGTAGAACATTCCGGAAAAGCATTATTCAGCCTGGGGCTTGAAGATTTAAAGGCAGCCTGGCAGCAGCCAATGAGGGAGGTTTTCCGCTGATGAAAATACCTCGCGTTTGCGTAATTAAAACAGATGGCATCAACTGTGATGAGGAGACATTCCACGCTTTTGCTGAGGCAGGCGCAGAGTGCCGCATAGTCCATGTCAACCAGCTCAGAAACGGTGAGGAAAAACTTTCAGCTTACCAGATCCTCTCCCTTCCGGGCGGCTTCTCATATGGAGATGACGTCCATTCGGGTAAGATATTGGCCGTGGAGCTGACCTC
>DHGV01000082.1:4891-6519 GCA_002402945.1 Pelotomaculum sp. UBA4789 | reverse complement strand
CTTTAATCCTTAGACTATATCAATTGTTTAAGATGTAGAATTATTAAGCCATTAATATATTATATGATAAGCCTAAAGGTTATTAAATTTATTTAATTCTGTATACACATGTTTTTACCTGCAAAAAAAACAAAAATATCATTGTTTATCAAGAAATATTTTATCTTATGAATTAGCAAGAGCTAATGCTACAGTGGCTGCGCATCCCGCATTTCTTCCAGCTGCTCCCGTTTTTTCCTGCGGGCCATTCTGCGCTCAGTGATTCGTACAACGAGTACGCTGAACTCAAAAAGCAGGTACATGGGACCGCTGACTATTAAACAGGTGATTATGTCAGGGGTGGGTGTGATCACTGCAGCTGTAACCACAGCTGCCAATACTGCGTAGCGCCTGTTCTTAGCTAAAAAAGCATAGCTGACAAAGCCAAGCCTGGCCAGAAAATAGCTGACTAAAGGCAATTCAAAGACTATGCCAAAGGGCAGCAGAAAGGAGATGGTAAATGAAATGTACTTGTCAATGGTCAGCATCGGGAACAGGGTAGGACCGGCAAACTGGAGTAAAAAAGTAATGCCGTAACGGTAAACGCCAAAAAATCCAAAAGCCACCCCGCCAATAAAACAAAGAAAAGATATCATCACAAAAAGGGTAAAAGACACTCTTTCATTTTTTTTGAGAGCTGGTATGACAAAGCTCCAGATCTGCCACAGGATTATCGGCAGGGCAGCTAAAAAACCAGCAATAAATGATATCTTGAGCTTAACGAATATAGCCTCGGTCACACCGGTAAAAAACACTTTTTGGCCGATATTAGTCAGCGGCTCCATTAAAGCAACCAAAATCCAGTCGCTGAAAAAATAAGCGGCTACAGCCAATATTAATGTGGCAACAGCTGATACGATTAAAACCCGACGCAGTTCCTCCATGTGTTGCATAATCGGCATTTCGTCGGTCTTTTTAGCCATCTTTTACCCTCTCAATGTGCAGTGTTTGTGACATGTACAATTTATGGGTTCTATATTAGGAACCTGCTTTCGCCGTCTCAGTTATTTGAGCTTCCTCTGCTTTTCCCCTGGCTGCGTCAGCCTCCGCCTCATCCATCATTTCCGCTGAAGAACGGCGGAATTCTCTTATCGTCTTACCTACTGCCTTCCCAAGATCCGGCAGTTTTCCGGGTCCAAAAACGATTAAAGCCAGCGCTAAAACCAAAACCAACTCAGTTGCTCCGATATGCGGCATTAAATATGCACCTCTTTCAATAGATATAACTTATTTTACGACGCTTTTGTTTTTTTATTCCTGCCGTCTAAATTATTCTTCTGGTTCCTGAAGGGCTGCCTGTTGATTGATATAACCTTCACGCATGGCCAGGATATCCAGCTGCACTGTGTTTATATCTTCCCAAAACAGGTCTATAACATCACCGCTTATTTTTTTCTCATCTATAGTTTTAATATACCCATGGCACTTTTCACAATAATATACCCTGTATTTTTCCATACCCTCAACTGTGAAAAAGTGTGATTCGTCGTCTATGCAGTAGGGACAGCCAAGGCGATGGAAGCGCCACTTTGTTTCGCAAAGACCGCAGTAAAGGTAGCGACCGCCGTATTCTTTTTCCAGCAGCGCCA
>DHGV01000082.1:0-4856 GCA_002402945.1 Pelotomaculum sp. UBA4789 | reverse complement strand
GTATGATTCAATAAAAAGCCGAATGTTTCAGGGGGAAGGTCTGTCTTTAAATACGATATCAAGTCTGCGCCCGGAGTAAACGCCATAGTAGTGAATTCTTCCTGTGCAGCAGGATCAACAGGAAGGGCGGACTCGATCTGCTCTGTATCCGCGGCCAGTTCGGGCATAAAAGATTTAATAATTCCGGCAACCTGCTTCATAGTGGCAAAGAAGTCTTCGGCCTTAACCCGCGGGGGGCATATCATAATCAGTGGAGTACCCTTTCCCCGCTCCTGCCGCAAGGTTGCTTCTTCCGGAACATTGAATGTTACGGCGTCTTCCTTTACTGTGATCTTTAAAAATTCCTTTTGAAAGTTCACCAATATTTCATTTAATGATAAAGTCTGCATTATCAAATTTCGCCTACTTTCTCTGTGTTGTGTCTCAATATTTCATGATCACGATTGTGATATTTTTAAAGCATGGAATGAGCATAACAAGCGGATATATAGATGTCAATTGAATTATTTACCAGTATTTATTTATATTATGGTTTGTATCAAGGAAATTATTCATTTTTGGCGAAAAGATGATATTATAGGATTCTGGAGTGCAGGAGGATTTGTTTGATGGACCAGCAGCGATCATCAGAAAATACAGCGGAATACCGCTACCTGATACGCGGAGAAATGAAAACCGTAGATATTAAAATGCGTGCGCCTGGTTTGGATCCCGGCAGGCTGGCAGAAATACAGAGAGGGCTGCGCACACTGCATGCTTTTGAAGTCATGGCTGTAAATATCTACAGGATGCAGATCAGCAAAAACACCAGCGATCTTAACTGTAAGCTGATCAAAGCAATGGGCAACGAAATGACACACGTCCAGGATTTTCAGATCAAACTCTATGAATACGGCAGCAAGCCCTCACCGATGAGATGGATTATGGGTATGGTTGGTTTTTTTATTGGCTTGGCGTCATCACTGGGCGGCGAAAAATCCATTGTGAGGGCAGGAATTTGGACTGAAACAAGGGCTGTCGGGCATTATGAAAAATTAATTAAAAGCGTCCATTGGGATAAGGATGCCTTGGCAGTGGTCGAAAAGGACATGTCGGATGAATTCCATCATATTGATATCTGGCAGGTTTATCTAAAGAATATTTCATAATATAGTTGGGGGCCTATAGATTTGGACATATCAAGAATGACCATTGAGCAAATTAAAGTGACAGCCGCCAGCCCCGCAGGCGCCAGCCGCGAATTCAGACAGGCCTTGTCTGAAGACGGCAGGGCGGGGGTTCGTGAGCTCTTGGATAAATTACTGCGGGCTGAAAACAGATTTGCGCTCGAATTAAAACGCCTGGGTAAAATGTTCTTATATGAAGAGGATCTGAAAGCCAGGGGATATCACCTTGTCGCAGGGGTTGACGAAGCGGGTATGGGGCCGCTGGCTGGCCCGGTCGTAGCGGCTGCGGTAATTTTAACTGTCAGGACAAACCTTCCAGGCTTAAACGACTCTAAAAAATTAACTGCCGCCAGGCGGGAGATACTGGCGAAGCAGATCAAAGAAGCTGCCGTTGCCTGGTCCGTAGGCAGCTCATCTACTGAGGAGATATTTCTTGACAACATACGCCAGGCAGGTCTGAAAGCCATGCGCAGGGCTGTATCCGGGCTTACCGTGAAGCCGGCTTACGTGCTCGTGGATGGGTTTATTATTGACCGTTTGGAATTCCCGCAAACTTCTATTATTGGGGGAGATGCTATCAGCGCCTCCATTGCTGCTGCTTCCATTCTGGCCAAAGTGACCAGGGATCACCTGATGGATTCATACCACAAGCTTTACCCTCAATACGGTTTTGACCGTCACAAGGGCTACGGCACACAAGAGCACCTGGAGGCCCTGTCTGCTTACGGCCCCTGTCCGATTCACCGGGCCGGTTACCGGCCGGTTCAGGACTGCCTGCGCTCATGACCTTTCAGAGAATACAGCTGGGGCGGAAGGGTGAAGAGGCAGCGGCGCAATATTTGAAAAATAAAGGTTACGCCCTGCTTTGCAGAAATTTTACCTGCAAGATTGGTGAAATTGACCTGGTAGCGCTGGATCAGGAAGCTCTTGTTTTTGTCGAGGTGCGCTCACGCAGCGGCGCCGGGTACGGGCTTGCCCAGGAAAGCATTACCAGGCGCAAGCAGCACAAGCTAAGACAGCTGGCCTGGTATTATCTTCAGGTTGAAAGAAAGACCGAGTGCTGCTGCCGGTTTGACGTAATTGCTGTTTTATTTGACGGGGAGGGCACATTAATAAAGTTGGACCACATAATAAACGCTTTCTAAACGAAAATCGTGACAAGGGGACGGTTCTTCTGTCACGGTTTTTTGAGGATGAGCCCGGGATAGCAGGTAACATGCAATACAGAGTTGTTGTATTTGTTAATAATTGGCGGTAAGCCTGTCCAGGGAGCGGTACTGTACAGCCTCCGCCAGGTGCGATTCTCCTATCAGTTCAGAGCCGTCCAGGTCAGCAATTGTCCGCGAAACCTTTAAAATCTTATCATAAGAACGGGCGCTCAGGGAAAACCTCTTAAAAGCCTCTTTCAGCAATTCCCGAGCAGCTTTTGACATTTTACAGTACCGGCGAACTTCCTTTGAGCCCATTCGGGCATTGCAGTCAGGTGTCTGGGAGCGGGCGCTTGTCTTTGTGTCGGATCTAAACCTTTCCCGCTGGCATTCCCTTGCCGCTTCCACTCTTTTTTTAATAGAAGCTGAGCTCTCCGGTTTTTCACTTGATGATATGTCTTCGTATGGAAGGCGGGGCACCTCGATGCAGATGTCGATCCGGTCCAATAGCGGTCCGGACAGGCGGGAAATATACCGCTGCACCTGGTGCGGCGTGCATGTACACCCGTGCAAATAGTCTCCTGAATAGCCGCAGGGGCAGGGATTGAGCGCTCCTACCAGCATCAGCCTGGCTGGATATGTCAGCGACGCGCTCGCTCTTGAGATTGACACCACGCCATCCTCAAGGGGTTGGCGGAGAGCCTCCAGCGCGTCCTTCTGAAATTCGGGCATCTCATCTAAGAACAACACGCCATGGTGGGCAAGGCTGATTTCTCCCGGCCGGGGGTTCCTGCCGCCGCCAATCAGGCCGACAGTTGACGCGGTATGGTGAGGCGACCTGAATGGTCTGCGGGTAACCAGAGGTGTGTCTGGTGTAAGCAGGCCGGCAAGGCTGTATATTTTGGTTGTTTCAATGGATTCACGGAAGGTCATGTCCGGCAGGATACCGGGCAGACGGTGGGCCAGCATGGTCTTGCCGGAACCGGGGCTGCCAACCATGATCAGGTTATGTGAGCCGGCGGCAGCAACTTCAAGTGAACGCCTGGCGGCATGCTGGCCTTTCACATCTGAAAAATCAAGCACGTCGTCGACCCGGGTCTCCAAATAATCATTTAAGTCCAAAACATATGGTGATATGTTTGTCTCGCCGCGCAGAAAACTCGTAAGCTCCGCAAGGCTGCCGGCCGGGAAAATATTTGCGCCTTCGACAAGCGCCGCTTCAGCGGCATTTTCCATTGGTACAATTATTTCTCTCAGCGACGCGCCCATGGCGGCCATGACATTAGGCAGCGTACCGGCGACGCTGCGCAGTGAGCCGTTCAAGGACAGTTCACCCAGGTATGTAAAGCGTTCATAATGATCAGGGGCTAATTGTGCGGTAGCAGCCAGGATTCCAACTGCAATTGGCAGATCGTAGATAGGCCCTTCTTTTCTTAAGTCGGCAGGCGCCAGGTTGACCGTTATCCTCCTGACCGGGAATTCGAGACCGGAGTTTTTTATTGCCGCGCGGACACGGTCTTTCGATTCCCTGACCGAGGTGTCTGGCAGGCCAACAATATCAAACGAGGGCAGGCCGTTGGACACATCTACCTCAACTTCCACAACCTGGCCCTCCAGGCCATTGAGGGCGGTGCTTTTCACTATGGCGATCATTAGCTCCTCCTGTAAAACAGCTGTACACGTTAATAATACGACATCATACCATATCATCCCTTCCATTATATGATATTAATGGTAATATTTTGCCTGCTTTATAACAATCAATACACACTATCCTGCAGTTGCCGGCATCAAGCGGTTTTTCAGCAGCAAATTGACAGGCCTCCCAGCCGCCGGGAAATTCCATGCCTCTCATGCGATATGTGATCAGGCTGTTGCACCTGCCGGAATGATTATGCCTGTCATCCATGCACTCACACTCACCATCGGAGCGGATAAAAGCCTCCTTGACCACGCTGTCTGGAAATTTTTCGGGCATAAAATCGCCTCCTGTAGCTAATAATTTAGATTTTATTTGTTATTCAATATATATTGCCGTATACCCTTCTAAAGCGTGACAGAACCGTCCCCGTGTCACGCTGGTGGTGATAAATTATTGTCGCCAGAAGGCGTTGCTGCCGAACGAGCAGGGAAACAGCCTTGTGAAATCGAAGAATAAAGATATCGCATATTTTACAAGACTTATGCGGGAGGGATTCACATATTTGGTTTCGGTATTAAAAACAAGACCGTCAAAGAGCTGCGCAAAAACCAGGGCCTGACGGCCAGGGAACTGGCACAACAATTGAAGGTTGATCCAATTGACATTTTAAGAATAGAAGAAGTGAAGGTTAGAGATCTGCCGGAGCATCTTAAGAATAAGATCCTCCCTATTTTAAGGGGAGATTATATGGATAAGATACCCTGGGCCTGAACCACAACATCCGGGCGGCAGGAATTTATACCAATAATAAAGAAGCAAGATTGAGATACCGGACATGGTAGCTTGAAGAGAGGTCTTCAATAATATGAATGGAGATAACAAACCTAAAAGAAGAGTGCG